>CAMLHD010000010.1 GCA_946479835.1 uncultured Candidatus Saccharibacteria bacterium
GCGTTAGAAACAATGAACTGCAGCGAGCGCATGGTGTCGCCTCGCTGGCCGATCAAGAAACCGTTCAGGTGGGTTGAGGGGATATTAAGCTCAATGACTTCGTCGTCCGAGGTCGCGTAAACATCGGTGTTAAGACCGAAAAAAGACAGTAAATCTTCCAGGTATTTTTTGGCGTATAAAATAGATTCTTCCATCATTTCCTCCGTTTGTTAGGTTTCTTGGAGGATTTCTTCGGCGTTGTTTTGGCTGTTTTTGAAGCTTCTTTTTCTGTGGTGATTGAAACGACGCGGGCGGTTGACCTGACTTTTTTGCGATTAGCAGTTTTGTCGCCGCGGTGCATCTTGGTTTCCATCTCTTCTTCGTCTTCTTTAAGAATACGGGCTTGCTGGATCATGGCTACCAGGCCGCTGACCAGCCAGTACAAGCTAAGGGCTGAGGCTATGTTGACCGTGAAGAAGAAAATTAAAGCCGGAATAAAGAAGCGGGTGCTGCGGCTGACGGCGGCATTAACCTCGGCAGAGTCGGCTTGCTTGCCCTGCCCGGCATCACGCAGGATGTGGCGCAGCTTGCGGGCGTCTTCGCTATTGGGCATAAGTTGCTTGCTTTGGTAGTACTGAGTGACGGCGCTGCCGATTACCAGGAACATCGCCGGCCAGTAAATGCCCGGTTGGTTGCCGATGGCAGCGCGCTTAAGGTCGACTATGCCGAACAGCGTCATGTCGAGCTTGCTGATGTCTGTAGCCAGCTCCTTCATCCAGCTCAGGTTCTGGATCGGACCGTAAGCGAAAGTAACGATGCTGTTTGGATCGGAGATAATTTTCTGCAATCCAACATAGAGGCCGATCAGGATTGGCAGCTGCAGCAGCAAGATGCCGATGCTGCTGAACGGGCTGACGCCGCGCTCCTTGTAAAGTTCCATGACCATCATGGATTCTTTTTGACGGTCGCCCTTGGCCTCCTGCTTGATGCGCTTCAGTTCCGGCTGCAAGGCGCGCATGGCCTTGGCGTTATGCAGCTGCTTGCGGACCAGTGGCTGCAGGGCCAAACGGATAACGATGGTAAATAATATGATGGCCAGGCCGAAGTTGTGGCCGGGCAAAAGCGCATAAATCAGAACTAGCAGATTGAACAGTGGCTTGACGATGAGCGCGGTAAAAATATTTCCGATCACGGATGCTCCTTCAACACGTAGTTATCTTATAATAACAGGTTTGGCTACCCGGCCCCAAGCGTTAGAGCTTTGCTTTTTTGAAAAGCTGGTTCAGGGATTTCTGCAGTTCGTCGGCCGGCATGGTGGCAGCTTCTATGCTGTAAACGGTCACGATTATCTCGGCCGGTTCTTTGAACTCCGGCAGGCGGGCGCGGATTATCTCGTATATGCGGCGGCGCACCCGGTTGCGCTTGACGGCCGATTTGTCGACTTTGCGGCTTACCACCACGGCGGCCTTGCTGCGCTTAACGCGTTCGTCCTTAAGCACATGCAAGCTGGCCAGCCCGTTGCGGGTGGGACGGCCTAAACGGTATACCCGGCGGACTCCGCCGTGGCCATGAAACCGGTTGGATCGAATCAGCATAATCTTAATATATAGCGCTTTATTAAAAACGGCAGCGTTTGCTGCCGTTAATACGTGCCTAAGCGCTAAGTTTCTTGCGGCCCTTCGCGCGGCGGCGGGCCAGCACGGTGCGGCCGGCGTGCGTCTTCATGCGCGCAAAGAAGCCGTGCTCGCGGGAGCGCTGGCGTTTCTTGGGTTGGTAGGTCCGTTTGGGCATGATGAATTCCTTAAACTTTAGAGACATAACTCATGGCAATTTGACTGTCCAGGGAGTTTGTCATTTTGACAATGATAACCCACAAATTCTATCAGCTTTTCCACTTTTAACCAAGACCTGTCCACAGATTTTAAGGAGTTAGCAAAGTCTGTGTATAACTAATCCTCTGTTTTGCGTATTTTCTGCAGGCCCAAAAATTTCTCTCTATAAAGTTGTGGAAAACTCCGAGTTTTTTGCTATAGTGATTCAAGAATTATCAACAAGTGAGGGGAAAAGCGTGCAGGACGAAAGGTTGTGGCAGGCAGTCTTAGGCGAAATCGAGCTTAGCCTGTCGCGCGGCAATTACGTTACGTGGTTCAAGAACACCCGCCTGCTCCGTTTTAAGGACAATGTTCTGACCATCGGCGTGCCGAACGTCTTTGTAAAGCAGCAGCTGGAGCGCAAATACAACCAGCTGATCATGGATGTCCTGGAAAAAAACCAGGTTACTCCCGATAGGATCGACTATAAGATCCACAGCGATATTTCGGCCCGGTCTCGGACCGATGAAGAGCCTTTGACGCTAGAACCAGCTACTACCGCGCGTGAAACGGCTACCCGGCCGAGCCTGCAAAGTTCGCTTACCCACACCTACCGCCAGGGTCTTAATGAACGCTACACGTTCGACAATTTCATTGTCGGTTCCGGCAACGAGCTGGCGCATGCTGCCTGCCAGGCCGTAGCTGCCAACCCCGGCTCTAAATACAACCCGTTGTTCGTCTACGGCGGCGTTGGTATCGGCAAAACCCACCTGATACAAGCCGTGGGCAATGCGGTCATGACCAAGAACCCATCGGCTCGGGTCTTATATGTCTCTACCGAGCAGTTTGTACAGGAGTTCATCGACGCCGTCCGATATAAAAAGAATACTGACTTTGCCGGCTATTACCGTAACGCCGACGTGCTGATCATTGACGACATGCAATTCATAGCTGGTAAGGACAAGACTCAGGAAGAGTTCTTCCACACTTTCAATGCCCTGCACCAGGCCAACAAGCAGATTATTATAAGTTCCGACAAGCCGCCCAAAGACATCCCGACTCTGGAAGAACGGCTCAAAAGCCGATTTGCGTGGGGGATGAGCATCGACATGCAGAACCCGGATTTTGAGACCCGCTGCGCCATCGTCCAAAGCAAAGCTGATTTGGTCGGCATCAATCTGCCGAGTGATGTAGTAGATTATTTGGCCAACCATATCCAGACCAATATCCGCGAACTTGAGGGCGCCCTCAACCAGCTGATCGCCTTCTGCGAGATGCGCAACCTGGAGCCGGACGTTACTATCGTGTCTTCGCTTTTAAGCGCTCATAAGACCCGGCCCAAGCACCTCAGCGCCCGGCAGGTGGTGGAGCGTGTCAGTAAGCATTTCCAGGTATCACTCGAGGACATCTTAGGTCCTAAGCGCGACAAAGACATAGTAGTGCCCCGCCAGATCGCCATGTACATGTTAAGGTCAGAGCTGCATTTGAGCTTCCCTAAGATCGCCCGAGAACTGGGCCGCAAGGACCACACCACGGCTATTCACTCGGTTGAAAAAGTTGAGCAGGAACTGTCGTTCGACGCCGTCATCCGGCAGCATGTGTCGGAGATCAAGGAGCGCCTTTATGCCTAAGGCCTGTGGATGGCTTGGGCAAAAAGGTGGGTTAAGTCCGGGTATGCCAAAAGCACATATACACAGCCTTTTTGGAAGCACCCGGAAGGCCGTGGAAAAGCCGAGGTTTTTGCCGGCCTTTTACACACATGTGGAGCAAATTTTGTATACAGTTTTTGCGCCGCTTAAAACCCGTTCTCAATCTGTTAGTCGGACCTTTGTACACAGCTTCCACAGCCCTAAATACTACAACTACTATGTATATAAAGGAGGATATTAATGAAACTACAGGTAACTCAGGAAAACCTTGGCAAAGCCCTAAACTCTGTCGCCCGTATAGCCAACAGCCGAAATGCCCTGCCCATCCTCGGTAATGTACTATTAAAGACTGTAGACAACCGCTTGAGCGTTTCGGCCACCAACTTGGACATAGCCATCACCCACTACATAGGCTCCAAAGTTTCGACCGAGGGCGCCATCACGGTGCCGGCCCGACTGATGCAGGACTTCGTTTCCAGTCTGCCGAGCGGAGTTATTAATTTAGAGCTCGATGAGCATCGCCTTCATATCACCGCCGATCAGTACCAGTCGACCATCAACGGCGTATCGGCCGAAGACTTTCCAGTCATGCCGGCAATCAGCGACGGCACGAGTTGGGAAATACCGGCCTCGGTGTTTAAGAAAGGCCTGTCCCAGTCCGTACTGGCGGCATCGAGCGACGAAGCCCGGCCGGTTCTAACCGGCGTTTACCTGCATTCACACGAAGGCCAGCTGTATATAGTAGCTACCGACAGTTATCGTCTGGCCGAAAAGGCCCTGATCAAGCATAAAGGCACGATGTCGCTGCTTATTCCAGCTGGAGCTATGCAGGACATGCTCAGGATATTAGACGATTCGGACGAACCGGTCAGGGTTACTCATGATGATCAGCAGGTATTATTCCGGGTTGGCGAAGTCGAGCTGGTAAGCCGGCTGATCGATGGCAAGTATCCGGAGTACCGCAAGCTTATTCCCGGCAAGTTCGAAGTATCGGCCACGTTGTCCCGCGATGACTTTACCAATATCACTAAAGTATCTTCCCTGTTTGCCCGCGAGAGCGCCGGCAGCGTGACCATCAAAGTTGATGAAGACAGCGGCTTAGTAAGTATTAATTCCATAGCCTCCCAGCTGGGCGAAAACACCTCGCAGGCCAAGGCCGACATCAAAGGCTCGGGCGAAGTTACCCTCAACTCAAGATATTTGCTGGACGCGCTACATGTACTCGACGGCGATACGGTTACCTTCCAGTTCAACGGCAAGCTGGACCCCAGCTTGTTGACTGATCCGGGAGCCAAAGACTATAAGCACGTAGTAATGCCTCTGCGCTCCTAATAACAGCTATACTTTTAAGATGATAGACAATATCCGGCTGCAAAACTTCCGGTCTTATGCCGATGACAGCTTTGAGTTCGAACCGGGCGTAAATATCATTGTCGGCCCGAACGGCAGCGGCAAGACCAATCTGCTGGAGGCCATCATGGCCGTATCAACCGGATCGTCTTTTCGGGCCGGCGATTCGGAGCTGATCCAATTTGAAAAACCTTGGGCCAGGATAGACATGGACCTGGGAGACAAACACCGCACCCTGAAAGTCCAGTTAGAAAACGCTCAGGTGCGCAAAAGCTACGAGTTCGACGAAAAGGCCTATAAGATCCTGACCCAGGCGCATGTACTGCCAATCGTCTTGTTTGAACCCAATCATTTATTACTACTGAACGGCCAGCCGGAACTGCGCCGCAACTACCTGGATAATCTGCTGGAACAGACGGACATCGGCTTCAAGGCCATGCGCAAGCACTACCGCCGCGCCTTGTCTCAGCGCAATGCGCTTTTGAAGGCCGCTAGGCGGCCCAGCCACGACCAATTGTTCGTTTGGAACCTGCGCCTCAGCGAACTGGGCGGCGCCATCGTCAGGGCCCGTACGGAGCTCATAGACGGCATCGAAGCCCGCCTGCCCGGTCTTTACACCAAGATAGCTAAGGACAAGAAGGCCGATATACATATCGGCTACCAGAGCCGTCTGCCGATCAAAACCTACGAAACAGCGCTGCTGCAAGTGCTGGAGGAGCGGCTTCAGACCGATCTGGAGCGTGGCTTCACGTCTTATGGGCCGCACCGTGATGATTTTGAGATAACTTTCAACGGCCGTCCGGCGCACGAAGTAGCAAGCCGAGGCGAAACCCGCACCGTACTGTTAGCGCTTAAAATCCACGAACTGGAAATAAAAGAGAAGCTCAGCGGCCAAAAACCGTTGCTACTGCTTGACGATGTGTTCTCGGAGCTTGATGGCCGACGCCGCCATGCTTTGGCCAGTTTCTTAAAGACTCATCAGACTTTCATAACCACCACTGATGCCGACGCCGTGCTGGACGCGCAGATGCCGGCCAGTCACATTATTCCTTTGACTAAGGCTGGATAGGAGTAACCAGGTTCTGGCGGACGCCGTCCAGGCCCAATATGCCGATCTTGTTGACCGCGAACACCGCTTCTTCAGCATAGTTTGGTCCCAGTCCCTCTGTGAGCGATGCTACGGCCGCGTCTACATCCTGGCTTGTATAGCCGTCGTAGAAAGACACGACAATGCGGTCCTCAACCAGCTGGTAGCGGATCGAATAATTGCCCTGCTCTATCGGCAGGCTTTGGATATAGCGGTTGCGGGCACCGTTCATGCTTAGGAACTCATCGATGTTCGTCTGGTCTTTCTGGTTGACGATGGAGAGCGTGAAGACGCCGCGGCCGTGCGAAGTCAGGGTGAGTTTGAACTCGTCACTAACGCCATAAAAGCGGCCAATATACGCCGCATCGCTGCCTTCTTTACCTAGGTCTTTGGTGACGGTGAAGCCGATAAGCGATTCCGGATTAGAAAACTCCTGCCGAGTCGTGCGGGCAAAGTAAGCCACATCCTCCTGGATATTGCGCAGGACTTCCTCATTCTCGCCAATGAATTTATATAAGTCCTCATGCTTATAGAGAGCCGCATAGGTTATGCCGGCTTCGCCCTCTAAGTTGCCGTCTGTATTGGGGTTAACTACACTAACTTTGCCATAGCTGAAATAAATAAAGGCGCCGAGTATCAGCAGTGCGGCAGCAATAAGGACGGCTAGCATTCGGTAATTTGGTGTGCGGCGTGGCTCCATATTATGACTCCTTAATTTCCATCCACCGACCAGTGCCAGCTTTCGTAGCCGCTGCTGTCGCGTTTTTCACCCTTGCCCCATTCGTAGAGGCCGTAGCGGATAGCATTATTGGTCAGCCACTGGAAGCAGCGGTTGTTGCGGCCGGCGGAATAAGACTGCGGTATCAGGTCGCCGTCGCATTCAAGATCAAGCGCTAATCCAGCTTGGTGGTTGGAATAACCCGGAGGCGCGCCGCCCGGACAGCTTACGTAATCATCCCGGCTGGGCTTTGGATATGGCCCAGGCGTGGGTGAAATACCCGCCCTGCTGCACCAGCTGTGGTAGATATCGATCTGCCCCTGCATATCGCGGAAAGCGCCATTGATCGAAAGGTTGGCGCCGGCCGCGGCGCTATCATTCAACATCTGGGCTACGCCGCCCGAAATCTGAGAGTTTACCCTAGCACCGCCAACTTCGCACAAACGGATCTTAATCAACTGGCCGTTACGATAGCCATCGGCCACGCCAGCGTCGGTAGTACCGGGTCCGCACGGTACGGCAGTAGTATCGGTGCTCTCCAGATCTATGTTTATGCCCTGTGAGTTACAACCGGCACCAGTAGTACCGCTTACAGTTTGTCCGGAGAATTCATTGTATATCGCCCGGGACATGCCAGCGCGCAGCGCAGTATACTCGTCTCTTTGGGCCTGAGTACCTTGGTTTGTGAAGGGTCTGGGTGTCTCAAATTCAGCCAAGAATATATAAGAAGCTTCTTCTAGGGTGACGCCCGGCGTCTGCAGGACGGCCATGACTCCCACGTAGCCTTCGGTCAACTCCTTCCATAAGTAGTCGAGCTGGAGGCCTAAATCGCCGGTTGAGCGGTTTGTCTGTGAGGCAAAGGCAATAAGGCCTTCCTGCCGTCCGGAGGTTGTCCACTGGGCTATGCCGTAACCCCAGCGGTTGCGGATAATATCAATCGGAATCTCGGGCGCGTCTTCGGTTGGGGCTGAGTTCTGAACGTTATGTGGATCGATGCCGGACTCGGCTTCGAGGTTGCCCATGACGCCGGCGGCAGCTTCTGGAGACAGGCCTTTGGTGCCGGTAAGATAGCCCCATGTCGTGCGGTACCTGGAATCGCGGTCGGCTCCACCGGTACCAGGGGGCAGCGTACAGGCGCAATTGGCATTGGAGGTTGGTTTTGCAGTGGACTGAGAGCCCGGATTAGTCAGGTTGTTGACCAGAAATGTAGCCATCTCCGGATAGTGGCCGCTGGGGTGAATGCCATCCTGGGCCGTCCAAACCGGTGCTTCGGCGGAAGTGTCCCACGGCACGATCGTGACGCCGTTGGTGGCGGCCACGTTCTTGATAGCGTTGTTGATGATCGGCATAGCGATGTCCATATTGAAGTTTCCGAACCGGGTCGAGAGCGTGCCTTTGACATACACGGTGGTCCAGAAGATCTGCTTCTTGGTTCCCGACGAAGTCACCGGATTGATGGTGTTGATGATGCCTTGGATCATGCGCTCCAGGGACTGCTGACCGCCTTCTATGGCGCGTGACGGCCCGTCGGAACCGTTCGTAACCACCGAACCGACGTTATTGGTTCCAAGATTGACTACGACCGCCTGCGCGTTGGCCAGCACCGCTTCGTCGGCCACCAGCTGTTCTTGGCCCCAGCCCAAGTCTTCACCGCCAACGGCATTTATCTTTACCGGATTAACGCCGGCGGCCGTCAGCTTGCCGGCCAAGTCGCCGTGATCGCGCATACCAACGGTTATGGAGTCGCCCAGCACGTAGACGCTGCTGCCCCGATTGAGGCGGGAGCCGCCGGTGCTCGGCAAGCTTGGTCCGTTAACGGCGCAGTTAGGGTTGCCGGCGCAGTTGATGATAGCTATGCCCAGATCCCGCAGCCTCTTTTCCGTACAGTCCTGCGTTTGGGCCGACAGTTTTTGCGGATACAGCCCGAATAACAACAAAGCTATTATTAAGAAGGAAGCCCCTCTGAATATAAGCCGCCTGGCTTTTTTCATTGCCCGTTCCTCAAATACGAGATCAAGTCCTGGGGCGCGTCATGCAGCACGGCCGACTCGTCATCTATATCCGATCCTTCGGCCACGATTTCCCACTTGCGTTTTTCGGCCGAAAAACGTGCTACAACCAAGGAGCCGTCGCTTGCGCCCGAGCTGTCGGCCGCGACGTAGACCAGCCAATCCTCATTGCCGAAAAAGCGGGGCCTAAGAACGACTACCCCGTCGTTTGAGTCATAGTTTTCGGTGGCGACCATTTCCGCTGTTTCGGCAACCGAACGCTTCTGCAAGCTGGCGACCACCGGTTTTTCTTCGCGCCAGTTGGTAGACACCGAACTTTCAAAATCACGAAAACCCTTTGATACGACTAGTACTTCATGTTCGCCAGCACCGACATTTGCTTTGTAGAGCTGGCCGTTTTCGCCGCTGGGATATACCCGTTCGCCGTCGACCGTAACGGCCACGGCATCAGGCGGAAGCGCAGGCTCCAGACTTATGTGCAGCTGGGCGGCCGTTGCGAACCTGTATATATAGACAGCCGATATGGAAGCTAAGGCCAAAACTATGGTGGCGATCAGCAACTTTCTCATTAGAAAACTCCCCCGGCATTTTTGGGTCCGACGTATCTGGATACCCATTCATAGGTACCTTTGCCGTCTTGTCTTAGGCCTTTGGTGGTCACGATTCTTGAATTGTTGTTGCAGCTGTCGGTCTCTACCGTTACCAGATCGCCAGTAGCCGGATTGTAGCTCACGACTATGCCGATATGCCCGTTGCCTCCCGAGCCGCTGGCAACCGTACCCCGGCCGATCATGTCGCCCGGCTGCATGGTCTTGGGATCGCTGAGCTCCTGGAAGTTCGGATCGGTACGGTAAAGGACGGACGTGCGCGGACCGGCGATGCCGAACGCGCGGTACACGGCCATGCTAGTGAAGGCGCTGCAGTCCAGAGCTGAAACGGGGTTTGGAGTATCGGCCGGGTCGGGGCTCTGCCGGCAGCCGGGACGGCCGCTGTAACCGTTCTTGTATGGCACGCCCAGCATCGTATCGATGGCTACGCAGGCGATCTTGGCATTGCCGCCGTTGGCGTTGCAGTCCGGAATGTACTGGGCCGAAGCGCCGGTATTGCTGCCGGGGCCGGTAGGCGGCCCGCCCTCGACCGGCAGGATTGTCTCTGGTATGAACTCGGCTTCCAGACCGTCCAGCATATCCAGATAAGCTAAATGAGCTTTGAACCGGACGGTAATAGGCTGAGTCGCCATGCAGTCCTCGGCAGGGTTGCTGAAGTTGCCGCCCTCGATGCGGGACAGGGTGTCGATATCGTCTATACAGTTGCTGATGTGGTTCTTGAAGGCGTCGCTGGTCGGCTCCAGAGAAATAGGATCTATGTGCTGGCCCGCCGACAAGACCTCGATGTTTTCTTCCGGATCTATGGCGGCGATATCGGATCTGAGCACGGTCTGGACGTTGCCGGCCGGATCGGTGGCAAGTTCGATGCCCGAATTGTTGCCCTCGGTCACGTAAGTTTCAAAGCTTACTTCATCGGCATCCTGGGCAAAGGCCTTGGGGCTTAGAGCGGTGGCGGCCGAAGAAAACAGCGTGCCGGGTCCGTTGGCCAGGCTTGAAGCTAAGCCCGTCAGGCCGCCGGAGAACATATTGCCGGCGTGAGCGAAGCTGGTCGGTAGCCTCCAAAGTGCCGAGAACGCCAGTGAATCAGAGTTGTTGATGTCAAATACCTTGGCAAAGACGCTCTGCTTGCTGTTCTGCTGCCTGTCGTACTCGATATCGTCCGTCACGGCCGCCGCATACTGCGTGGTAGTGGCCGGAACCTGGCCGGCCATCAGGTTTCTTTGCTTGTGCATTGTACCTGCACCGCCGACCAATATGCCGCCAAGCTCACCGCCGACCTCCTGCCCCGTAAAGTTATAGGTCAGGGATTTTTCGGCATACATCTGGGTCAGCGCCATGATGCCTTCAAAGCTGAGCTCCACAGCCATGGCGGTGGCTATTGATCTGGCCAGCGAGCGGGCCAAGGAACGGTTGAGGCTGGCACGGATAGTTTGTTTTACAGTCTGAATCACAGTCTGTTTGGCGGTTTCTGATACCGCCTTGCTGCTGCCGCCGGTGAAGATGGCAATGCCGATCTCAACTACCGAAACGCCGATCTGGAATACAGGGTTCTGATAAATTCCGCACTGGCGCTGGCTCATGCCCGGGATGCCGTTGGTGGCATCCTGCACGCCCTTATAGACGCCGGTCAGCTTGCCGTCCACGCTGTAGCTGCTCTTCACCGCATCGTTGCGCGAACTGCTGAAACGGCCTTTCAGCGCATAGGCAAAACCGGGCGAACCGCCGATCGGATTGCCGTTGCGGTCAACCGAGGTAACCCGTTTCATGAGTGAATTAAGCAGGCTCATCCTGGATTGGCCGGTGCGCGAATCATCGGCGGCATTAACGAAAATCGTAGCGTACTTAAGCCCGCCTAAAGCTCGTACGCTCCGGGCTGCCGTAACAGCGCCGCGCAAGCGGTTTTTAACGGTACACACCTTGTCTAATATGTCGGTCGTAGAAAAAATGCTCTTAAAACTGTTCCAGCTAACCAGACCGCCTTTGGCAGCTCTTTCCGCTACTTCGAGCACCGAAGCCGTATTACCGGTGGCGATATCATCGGCATGCTGGGCTAGATCACCGGCCGCTTCATCAATCGGCGTGCCGTTGGTAGATATATCCGTCTTTGTCTCACCGAAATCACCGCCGTTGTCGGCCAGCTGGCGGTTCAAATCATCACCTTCCTGCCTGGCTCTGGCCTGCTCCTCGGTCTCATTCTCGCTGCCCGGCGTTTCGCCGGTGACGCGCGGGTCGTAATCTTCTTCATAGATTGAATTGGCTACGTTGCGGTTGACTGTCCGGTCCGCATCTTCAAGATCGTTCGGGCTCGGCCGCACCACCGATACACGGCTTACCCCGAAACGGGTGTAAAACGCCTCCATGCGTCTGGTTTTCCACCTTGATGTCCTAAGCGGGTGGCGCGTCTCCATATAGTCGCTGATATGCTCGCCGATACCGGCGCCGACAATGGTGCGGCTCCGGTCCGGCAAGGTTATGCCGCGGATGTCGTTGGTTTCGGCGTCAAAAGAGAACCGGTAGCCTCTGGCTTCCATATCGGCGATGACCCGGCTGCCTAGCCGGCCGTCGCGCGAGAATACATCGCCCACCCTTGCCAGCTTGGAGCGACGGTAGCGTACCTGCTGATGAGTCTGGATCTTGTTGAGCTGGTCTAGAAGAACCGACTTAAGGCCTTGGAGCATAGCGCCGGGAATAGATACGATAGCGCCCATTACCAAGCTGATTATCGCAGCGCTGATACCTCCAATAATCCCGTTGCGCCTGGTGAGCAGCTTGCCACGGATATTGAGCCGCCGTTTCTTGCCCTCGTTCTTATAAAAGCCGCCTTCATCTTCGGAGTCTTCGGTCTTGTCTTTTTTCTTACCAGCTTCTCCTCCGTCAACCACACCGGCTTCGCCCCAGCGTTCATTGGCGCGGTCAAGGGCGGATTTTTCTTCTTCGGCCGCGGATTCTGTTTCAGGTTCCTTTGCTTCGTCATCGTGGGATGTCGCCGGCATGCCCCATTGCGCCCGGGCGCGCTCCATGGCGCTCAGGCGTTTATTTTCGTCTTGGTCATCTAATTTTCTAGCTGGCTCTGCCATCTACATCCCCGGAGCTAGTCTGTTATTTAGGTCTATTGTACCCTGCGGCTGGCTTATATCGCCAGCCTGCATTGCGGCTACCTGGCCGGGATTGGTGGTTATAAGGCTGGTTTCGGTGGGGCTGGCGATGACCTGGATGTGGACATGGTTCTGACCGGCAAAGAACAGGCCCTGCCCGACCGGGAACTGGCTGAGGCGTTTCTTCTCCTCGCTTGTGAGCTTGAAGACTTCGCTTAGAACATCGACCGCTGAGACGGATTGCTTCAATAAAATCTGCATGCTGGCGTTGGCCACGATTGCTCGGCCCATTCTTGAACCCATAAAGTCCTCGACGTCCTGGGTGATGGTGGTGATGCCTAAGTTATATTTGCGGGCTCGTTTGGCGAGAGAGAACAAGAAGTTGGCCGAGTCCTCGTATTTCATCAGCTGCCAGGCTTCGTCAACCACCAGGATGCGGCGTTTCTTATCTGACTTGGTCTTGTTCCAGATGAAATTAAGGACGATGTACATGGCTACTGGCCGGAGCTCATCCTCAAGGTCGCGGATGTTGAACACCACCATCGGGTTATTGATGTTGATGTTGCTCTGCTGCGAGAAGATACCAGCAAAGGTACCTGTGGTGTATTTGCGCAGGCGTTGTGCCAGCTGCGGGCCGGTGCCGCCCATGTGCAGCAGCACGTCGTAAAGGTCGGCGATGGTCGGAGCCTGGGACTGGTGGGTCAACGGATCGTTGGTGATGCCGGCGCGGGCGTAGGTTTCAATCAAGGCGGCATCAAGGTCGGACTCTTCGACCGGGCTGAGCGCTGGTGCCAAACCGATGCCCTGCCCCTGGATCTGCGCTTGAGCGCCGCCCATCATCAGGCGGAGCAGGCCGTGCAAAGTAATCAGGTTGCTCCTGAGCGCGTTGTCGGCTTCCTCGGCGTCTACTACTTGCGGCAGGTCGAACGGATTGATGCGGGTTTCGGAATTCAGGCTGAGGCGGACGTAAGCGCCGCCGACGGCCTCGGACATGCGCTGGTATTCGTTCTCGGGGTCGATGATGAAGATCTCGGTACCGAACATCAAGCTTCTGAGCGCCTCAAGCTTGACCGTAAAGCTTTTACCGGCGCCGGACTTAGCGAATACCACCGAGTTGCCGTTCTCCAAAGAGAAGCGGTCGAAGATGACCAGGCCGCTGTTGTGCATATTTATTCCGTAAAGGATGCCGTTGTCCTGGCTCAAATCGGCAGAAGTGAACGGAAAAGTAGTCGAAAGCGCGCCGGTGTTCATGTTGCGCCTGATCTGTAACTGGTCCATGAACTGCGGCACCGTGCTGTTAAGCCCCTGTTCCTGCTGGGCGCTGGCCGCCTTGGAATAAACCAGTTGCTGCCCCAGCATTGATTCGATCTTGTGGGTGACGAATTCCAGCTCGTCCAACGATCCGGCGTAGAGCGTAAAGTACAGGCCAAGCCGGAAGAAGCGTTCTTCGCCCACCTGAAGCTTGTCGCGCATTTCCTCGGCGTCGCTGATAGCTGCCTGCTTGCCGGGGTCGCGGATGCGTCCTTTTTCGGCGTCGATCTGCAGGCCGGCCTCCAGCTGGGTGACTTTCTTACGCAGGTTCTCTAGCACCACCTGGCTTTCTACCGGATAAATGAACATGCTCAGATCTATGACTTCGTCGACGTTGACCAGGCTGCTCATCCAGCCGGTGAATACTTGGCGCGGATAACCGTAGACATAAAAGGTCCGGGCGTAGCGCGTGCCGATGCGGAAGTAGCCGCTCTGGAACTCCAGTGAACTGGGTGCAATGAAGTCGCGCAGCGCGGTGACGCCTTTATTAAAAGCAGCCTGCACTTCTTGCTGCTCGCGCATCTGCTGTGCCTGGGCTAAGCTGACCGGGTCGGTCTTGGGATTCTTCTTGCCAAACGCCATTACTGCAGCTCCCTGTCCAGGTTAGGCTGCGGAGCCGTGCCCTGTCCTTTGGTTATGACTGGCGAGCTCAAGTCGTTAAAATTCTTAAGCTGCTGGCGGGTGGCGGTGTCGGGGTTATAAGCGTCGTAATAAAGTTCGATCAGCTCCTGGGTATCAAGCGGCAGGCCCTGGATGCCGCACTGCAGCAGCCCGGCCAATACGGCCTGGACGCGGTTCTTGAGCTCGTTCTTTGCAGCCTCCAGATCGGCCTCGTTGATGACCACGTGCCACTCTTTTGTCTTGGTGAAGGCACCCATCAGGTTGGACATGAAATTCTTGCTGGCCTCAACGGCTTTCTGGGTGTCAATGCCGGTAGGAATGTACGGCACTACCACGTAGAAGCGTTTGTCCATGATGTTGGTCTGCTGGGCGATATTGCCCATGAAGTCGATATAGTCTTCCATCAGAAGTGCCAGCAGCATGTTGTCATGTTCGGTCCGGATCTTATCGAGCTTCTCTATGTAAGGTCGGATATCAACCTTTTGCGAGCGCACCAGGATCTGCACCGGAAAATACAGGGAGTTTAGGAATCCCTGGTAAGAAAATTCCACGCTTTCGCGCTCCTGCGGGCTCATCAGGTCGAAGTTGATGCTTTTGACCATAATGACCGAGCGGAAAGAGCCATCGCTCATGATTACGATGCCGTCGCGGACTTCGGCAAGCTGCAGCGTGTTCTGGGTGCTGTTGGGGTTTGCTGGAACAGCCGGCGTCGGTGATTGCGGCATGCCTGGCGCGCCAAAAACCTGTTGTCCGCCCATGTCCGGCTGTGGCTGTGAAGGCATGGGTCCATAGCCCTGCCCTCCAGGGTTCATGTTAGGATTTTGGTAATTAGGATCCATGTTTGCTGATTAACCACCCTCTGCTGCTTGAAATCAATGCAGCGATATTACGACCTCGCCGTCGTCTTTACTGATCCGGTTGGCCTGTCTGGCGATGGTCGCGACGTTTAAATCATCGTTACGAGATAGGCCAAGTATAGCAGGATTAACACCTTCCTGTCCTTCGCCGGCAGGGTTTTTGGAACTCTGTTTGGCGGGCTTCTTAGGCTTGGGTATCAGGTGGCCTTCGCGATCATGTAATGGCTGAATAGTCTTGATGTGTTCGTTGTAGCGCTCGTACGCGCCCTTGCCTTCCTTGGTGAGCCGCTTAGCAAGCTGATGCTCGGCCTCGCTCTCCTCGGCGGCCGGATGGACATCGGTGCTGCCAGGCACAACGGTTGGCTGGCTCGGGAACATGGCGTAGTCGCTCGGCAACGGCCCTTGCGGCTGATTGGTCTGGCTCATGAACCAGTAGTTGGCCGGCGCTTGGCTATCGTTGGGGTCAAGATGCATCTTTTCGGCGGCCTGCTGTTTATGGGCCTGGGTCGAAGCCTTGACCAGCTTATCAAGATGCTGGGCAGTAGTGTTGCTGTTCTCATCCATGATATCGTCCGAAGCGGTGATGTCGGTCGGCGACACGTCCTGAGGCAGGCTCGAAGGCCCGATCAGGCGGTCGGAATCACTGCCAGTGCTCAGATAACCGGGCTCCGCGAACAGATTCGTGTTGATGTTCTTAACGGCCCAGCCGCGGCTGTCGAGCGTGTTCGCCAGAGCCGATAGCCGGCTTTTGACTTCGCCCTGCGACAAGCCGTTCGTATAGAGGTGCACTTCTCTTTTAGGCGCAGTGATGGTTACCAGTTGGCTCAAGCCGTCCTGATTCCAGATCCTAAGGTGGGGCTTAAGCAAAAAACGCAACCTAGCCAGCAGCCAGATATCGTTGGGCTGTTCGCGGCTGATGGGGGCTGCCATAAAGCCGAACAATATCATCGGCGGCACCAGCACGGTCAGGAACGGAATCTTTATGAATGTAGGCGTCGGGCTGCTGATTATCAGGAAGCCGACAAAGCCCAGGCCGATGGTTATGGCGGCAAAGACGAACTGCTTGAGCGTCAATGGCCCGAGCAGCTTGTCTTCGGCTTCGATGTCTTGCAGTACTTTATAGGTTGCCATAAGCTATCCTGCTACGGTTCCTCCGGCGGCGGTGTGTTAAGCGCAGCGGCTTGATCGGCGGCGAACCTGGAACCATACTCGCGGCGGTGATCCAGGAACGTCTGATGCCCATCTGGCTCCGGCGGACGAGCCCTGGCTTTTTCTACACGCTGACGGAAAGTTTCGGAAGTAGGAACAACCGGGCCCGAAGCTCCACCACCCAAAGGTTCGGCAGCGGTAATCGTCCGGCCTAATACCCCTTGCGCCATTATTTGCGCGCTTTCAGGTGAGGTTGCGGCCATCTGGTCATAAATAGCAGCATATTTGGCGAGGGTGCGATCCACGGTCTCTCTATCACCCGTAGCATAAGCTGCGTCAATTTCAACATTCATAGCCGGCACAAGGCGTTCTATCATCTTAGGTTTGGCGGATATGATGGTGCGCGGATCCATGGTGCGCAAGGTTTCGCGGTCTTGACGCGCTGTTATGTCGTCTAAGCTTACGGCAGTACCAGCCACGATCGTCTGCCCCGTGGTCTTGTCTTGGTAGTCGCTTCGAACCTCGCCGGCATGCAGGTCGTTCATAGCATTCAATGATGTTCCAAAGCCGCTGGCCACGAGATCTGGCCGGCGAGAACGCTCGGCTATGCCGCGGCTGGTGGCCAACATGCGGGCGGCCAAACCTCGGTCGTCGCCGGCGGTTTCGTTGATGGAGCGGTATAATTCGCCGATACCAGTGGCATAGCCGGTACCGGTGCCGGAAGTAGCAACGGTGGCAGCTATGTTATAGGCCTGGGCAGACATGCTGCGACGGGCTTCACGTACCATAGAAACGCCGTTTTCAACATCCTGGCCTTGATAGCCGCGGCGCTGGAAGAATTCGCGCATAGCTCCGTCAGACCCGTCATTATACGCGTCCACTACGTTGCCAGCCGCATCCTTGTACCGATACATACCGATCTTGCCGGCTTCAAGATAATCCTCATTGCCCTTTATAGCCTGCAAGGCGGCATTCTTATCAAGCGCTTCCATGGCCTCGTCAAAGGCAGCGTTGTTCAGCGACGTGCCCATACGGGTCTTCATATGACGGGGATCGAATCCGGCGCGCCTGATATTGGCACCGGCTTCAATGCCGGTATTAAGACGTCCGCGGAAGGAGCCGGCTCTAGCGCCGCGGAAGAAGTTGCCGCTCTTGGCCCGCTCGTATTTGTGCTGCCTACCCTGCTTCATGCGGTCGAACAGGCCCTTTTCGCGGTCGTTGACCACGCCGGCTAGGTTAGCGAATATGCCGCCGGCAAACTTGAACGTCAGCGGAATCAGCACGTATGGCAGGATGTAGGCGCCAAGCACCATGATGGGTCCTAAGATACTGTCGTCAAAACCGCCATCGCGGGTGGAATCTATAATATAGGCGAAGATGCGGCCGACGGCTATCAGCACCATGATCAGCGGGAACATCAACAACAGTTTGCTGAAGGCACTCCACCACAGCTTCCAGGGCTTATCGTTGCCGGGGAAAATCCAGGCCAGGATGGCTATCGGTCCCAGCATTACCAGCGCCAAGATAAACATTTCCCGGGCCAGCAGCACCAAAAAGGCTGCCAGCACGAATAAGGCGATCGGTCCCAGGAACAGGAATAGAATTGCCACCAAGGCGATTGAGAACAAGCCGGTGGAAATAAACGAGCCGACGATGCCGCCCTCGAACAGATCGGCAATGCTGAGCGTGCCAACCGAGGCGCCGAACGGACCGGTCATCAAGCCTAGGATTCCGCCGCCGATAACATTGGTCAACTGGATCAAAAAGACGCAGACATACCACGAGAAAGTAATGAATATGGTGGCAAGTACCATGCGCGGCAAAGCGCGCTTGATTGTGTAGGCGCTGAAGACCTCAAAGCCCAAAGCCGTACCGATGACCATCAGCAGCATGGTGGGTATCAGCAAGATATAGGCAATGTTGCGGATATTGGACCAGGCCCGTTTGAGCTGCGGGTTGTCGTTGTACTTGTTTTCGTCTACTTCCAAAAGGGCTTGTATCTGAGTGTCCATCCAGCTGATAGCGCTGTCCATCAGTAAGATAACCGGACACAGGATCCAGGACATGACACCGCCTCGGGCTTCACACGAGCGGTCGTCTTCTATGTTGCCGCCGCCATCTATAGGACTGCCCTGGCCCGGCTCCAGCGATTGATTATCGGTGCTGCCCAGACGGATCTGGATGCGCTCGCCTTCCTGAGGGTCGCAGTTGCCGGCGTAGCGGACCACAAAAGTGGCCGTATCGGCCGATTCGGCCACCACGCTGCTGCGGCAGTCGCCCTCCGTGGGGCTGAAAGTGTTTTCTATGCCCTGGGCTTCTTGGAAGATTCCATTTTGGAACACGTCATCTTCGTCGGCTATATAGGCTGCCCGGCCGAAGTTGCTGCTCTGGATGCCATCAACGGCTTGCAGCCGACCGCCGTCTACCCAGTGGAACCATACCCGGGCGTTCTCTGTCCTGGAAATCGTTATGTCATGGCCACCGGCCGTCTGGCATGAACCGGTCTCTGGGTGCCTGGTCTTAACTACCAGTTCGGCCGAAGCGAAGTTCGGGTTGTCGTTATAATCATTGTTAAAACCCTTTATAACACTGGTACAATCGTCGACGCCATCCAAGAAGTAATCCATGCTGTCGCCGACCCGGTTATCTATATAGTTGTCGTCGCCTATCTTGATGGTGGCCGCGTCAACCCACTCGACGGCGTGGTCGGCGCTAACTCGTCCTGTTAATACGCTGGCAATCGGCAGCACAAGAAAGAACAGATACGCTGCGAGCAATAAAAGATTAGGAACAGGTTTTTTTATCGACATAACATTTATGTTAATGATAACACAGGTGTTAAGCCTCAAAACTAAAACAGACCCCAGTTACGGGGTCTGTTTATTTAATATAGTAGACGGATTTTACGAATGCGTAGGGATGTAATTGAAGTTTATGCTATTGACGCTTAACTGGCCGTCACGAGGGCCGATTACCATCGACAACTGGTCGAATACGGCGCCGCGGCCGGTGAAATCTTCGTCTACGCCCTGCAGGATCCAGTCGCCCTGCCATTCATTGTTGCCGAATGAGTCACTCAGCCGCTCTAAGAACAGAGTGCCGCCGACCAATTCGACGGTAATCTGGCCGTTCTCTTCGCGGACCTCGAACTCAGCCGGATCATACGGATGGCCGAAGATAGTAGCCTGCCAGTCGCCGCTGTCATCACCACGAAAATCCAATACTTGCTGGCGTAGGTCGTTCAAAAAACCGACCCGGACATCAGGATTAAGGGTAAAGGCATTGCCTGTGGCTTCGTTTCCGCCGGTGGCATGAGCGGCTACCAGGTTAAGAGCGGTTTTGACCAGCATTTCCGGCGAGCTGCCGTCCAGGCTTGGTACGACTTCAGTTGCGCCGCTGGGGCGGGTAAATTCTATGGGGTTAGCGCCCGGCTGCAGGCCCTGCAGACCGACAATCTCAACCGCGCCGAGTAAAGGCGCTTCCGGAGTCAGAGTTGTAGTGGTTTCCGGCGCTGTAGTGGTAGTCTGTTGCGCGTCAGTGGTAGTTGGGCGCGGTACAGTGGTGGGAGCCGGTACGGCCGGCGCGGTTTCGGCCGGGGCTTCAGTGGGGGGAACTACTACCGGATCTTCTGGCTCAGCCGTTGTGGCTTCCGGGGATGGATCACCGGCAGCGGCCGGAGTAGCTTCGGTTTCGGTCTCGCCTTCGCCTCCCGAGCGGGTGCCTATGACCAAAGCAGCCGTACCGATACCGGCAAGGGCCGCTACGGTAGCGATTACACGGCCAGCACGGCGTCCGCGCTTTGGTGTTTCAGGGGATGCGCCTAGCGCGGTTATAGGAGTCGTTTTATCGGGGGTTTTTGTCGGAGCTACAGCAGTAGCGGGCGCTATGGCCTCAGCAGTAGCGGGCGCTTCATAAATACCTTCCCTGAGCGGGCCGACGCCCTCTTCTACAGGTTGTTCATTCAGGCTGCCGGGTAAATTGCCGGAGTGGGCAATCTGCTCAGGAGCTGGTGGCTGCCACGGCGAACCAACCGATTGGCTTCCGGGTGTTTGATCTTGGTTGGGGTCGCGGTCGATGCTTGTCATAACTTTAAGCGCTTCCTCACGGTTTAACTTGCTTTATTATCGCATATTTATCTTAAAAAAGCAATAGCTTTATTGTATTCTGACACCGTCGGCGTAAATGTGCTTCCTCCTAAGAATACGATATATCAAGTACCAGCTCCTTGCCTGTAATAATTATCACCTCCTCTACCCTGTCCAGGCGCACTTTGACCGTAAGCTGGCAGATAAGGTAAAATGATTGCTAAGTAGATATATAAAATGACCAAGATACAAAAACTGTTAATTTTGTCCTTAGCCTTGTTCCTGCCCCTCTTCGCAGTGGTGTTGCCGCCGCAGCCGGCGGCCGCCCAGTGCGGCTCGCCTGATGCCTGCGAGCAAGCCGCCGAAGCCTGCCGCAACGGCGGCGGAACTTGGGACGGAACAGCTGGGCGCTGTATCGAGAGCGAAGGCGCGCAGATGAACTTTGTCGAGAACGACTGCAACGAAGACGTCATCAACCAGGACAACTGCGGCATCATCGGTTATATCGTCTTAATCATCAATGTGTTATCAGCGCTAGTCGGCGCGGTCATCGTAATCTCCTTGATAGTAGCCGGCATCCAGTATTCCACCTCTGGCGCCGACCCGCAAAAAGTCAGCGCGGCCAAGAACCGGATCCGCAATGCCGTCATCGCGTTGGTTTTCTTCATCTTCTCTTATGCCTTCTTGAACTACCTGGTGCCGGGAGGAGTCTTGTAATGAAGCGGCTTATCCTTTTAGGCGGCATTTTGATGCTGGCTTTAGGAACTGCAGCCGGATTCATGCCGGCTCAAGTCTCTGCCCAATGCGGCTCGCCTGATGCCTGCGAGCGAGCGGCTGATTCGTGCCTGGAAGGCGGCGGCAGCTGGGATGGCAATACCGGCCGCTGTATCGAGGATGAATGTAGCGGCTCCGGCAGTTTCTTGGGCTTGCCCACCTGGTACAAGTACCTCGATATGGGCGAAGTCGTTGAACGCGACCAGAACGGACAGTCGGTGGTGGTTGACGAATGCGGCGTTATCGGCCCGGTTTATACCAGCGGACCCCAGGAGGGTAATATCAACTGGCAGGCGGCCAGCGGCCGTATCGCATTGGCGATCATAGAAATCCTACTCCGTCTGGCGGCGCTGGCAGCGGTAGCTTATGTCATGTATGGTGGATTCAGGTTTATTACTACCCAGGGCGACCCCGAAGGCGCCAAGAATGCACGTAATACTATCCTTAACGGTTTGATAGGCCTGGTTATCAGTATGATAGCCACCGGTGCCGTCGCTTTTATAGCTAATACATTGACGTCATGAGCCATATATTAAGAACCCTAGCCCAAGTGAGCATCAACCCCAACGAGCTTGAAGTGCCTAAGAACGCGCTGACCGACAGCCGGATTACCGAGGGCCTGCAGATCTTCTTCGGTATCGCCGCGGCGGTAGCAGTGCTGATGATAGCCATCAGCGCTCTTCGCATGGTTATCTCAAGGGGTGATCCCCAGGCCGTCCATAAAGCCCGCGATGCCATAATCTATGCTTCTATCGGCCTAGCCATAACCATGTCGGCCTTCGTAATCGTAACTTTCGTAGTGGAGCGGGTATAATGAAGCGCCGGATACTACTATTCTTAGCTATCCTTGCCCTGCCCCTGGCCATTGCTGCTCCAGTATCGGCTCAGTTTGATCCGTTCGAAAAGGTCTGCGAAAACGGCAACATAGATGCTACCGCCTGCGAAGCCCAAAGCGGCAACCCGATCTCGGGTGAAGAAGGCGTGCTGATGAGAGTGGTCGAGATACTGGCCCTACTTGTGGGCATGGCTTCAGTGGTAATGGTGATCTTGGGCGGACTTAAGTACGTAACCTCCGGCGGCGACGCCAATTCCATCAGCAGCGCTAAGAACACAATCCTCTACGCTCTGGTCGGATTGGGCGTCTTCGCTATTTCGGAAATCATCATTTATTTTGTAATCGGCAGGTTATAAGGAGAAAAAATGAAAAAACTAAAACAAATAATGCTTTCGGTCGTGGCCTTGGGACTAACAGCCCTGCCCCTGGTTCCGGCCGCCAGCGTTTCAGCCCAAATAAGCGACGCCGACAAAGAAGCGGCCTGTGCCGGCTTGGGTGCGGCTGGAAGAGGCTGTAATACGGTTGATGCCGAGAGCGAAGTCAGCAGCCTGGTAGTGACGGTAGTAGATATCCTGTCGCTGATTGTCGGCGCGGCCTCGGTCGTCATGCTGATCATCGGCGGCTTCCGCTACGTCATATCCGGCGGCGACGCCAATTCCATCAGCGCCGCAAAGAACACCATCCTCTACGCCATTGTCGGTCTGGTGATAGTTGCCCTGGCACAGTTCATCGTCAGATTCGTCCTGAACCGGGTCACTTAAAGATGCGGCGCAGGCTTGTAAAAACCCTTTGAAGGGTGGTATAAATAGGTTAAATAAGCAAAGTAAACAAAGGAAAACAGCAGTGTTAAAAAGAATCAAACAAATCATTACCAACGCAGTCTTGGCCTTAGCGTTGGTCGCGCCTCTGGCAGCGCCGGTAGCGGTGAGCGCCCAGGCCGACATCCAGGGTGAGCTTGACGCTGGTACCTGTCTGAATACGGCATGTCCGCCGGAAGATCCAGAGGAAGAAATCAGCGGCCTAATCGAAGACGTGGTCAACATACTGTCCCTGATCGTCGGTACCGTCTGTGTGATCATGATCATCATCGGCGGCTTCAAATACGTTACCAGTAACGGTGACAGCAACAACGTATCGAGTGCTAAAAACACCATTCTCTACGCCATCATCGGCTTAGTGATCGTTGCCCTTTCCCAGTTCATTGTCCGCTTCGTCCTTGCCCGAGTGACAGACTAACAAGTCTTTAGATAAGGAGGCTGCTTTGCCAAAAAGCTTAAATGTCATATTAAGCTTTATAGGTTTAGCAGCCTCTTTTATTTTGCTGTCGTCGATTTGGCCGCCCATGACAGCTAATGCCCAGGACATCGAAAACAGCCTTTGCGCTGGCGCCAACCTTGACGTCAGCACAGACTGCTCAAGCGGCATCACCGAAGAAGACGCCACGGCCCGCATAAACGCCCTTATTAGCGATGTAATCAATATCTTTTCTTTGGTGGTAGGCGTGGTTTCGGTGATTATGATCATCATCGGCGGCTTCAAGTACATTACATCCGGCGGAGACAGCAACAACGTATCGAGTGCTAAAAACACCATTCTCTACGCCATCATCGGCCTGGTAATAGTTGCCTTGTCGCAATCAATCGT
>CAMLHD010000011.1 GCA_946479835.1 uncultured Candidatus Saccharibacteria bacterium
CTGGCGGAGGGAGAGGGATTCGAACCCTCGATACCCTTGCGAGTAAACCGCCTTTCCAAGGCGGCGCCATAGACCACTAGGCGACCCCTCCGCGCTAGCACTCGATTATATCTTAAAATTGTTGATTTTACACCTTGCCAGGCCTATTGATTATTTCGTAAACTTATTACACAAATGGCAGTAGTTATCGACTTATCAGAAGTCTCTAAGATTTATGGCTTCGGAAATGCCACCACCGTGGCATTGGACGAGGTCTCTTTGACCGTCAAAAGAGGCGAGTTCGTGGCCATCATGGGCCCAAGCGGTTCGGGCAAATCTTCTCTATTAAATGTCATCGGACTGCTGGACCGGCCGACGCATGGCACCTACATGCTGTCCAACCGGCTAGTGTCGAAGCTGCGGCCCAACCGCCTGGCGCGCGCCCGCCGCGACCACATCGGCTTTGTGTTCCAATCCTTCAACCTCCTGCCCCGCCTGACGGCACTAGAGAACGTTGCTCTGCCGCTGGCCTACAAAGGTATGACCCAGACTAGACGTCTCAAACAGGCCGGTACGGCCCTGGAGCGCGTGGGACTGGCCGACCGGGAGTATTACTACCCCAAAGCTCTGAGCGGCGGCCAGGCGCAGCGCGTAGCCATCGCCCGGGCGCTGGTGAACAACCCCAGCCTGATAATCGCCGACGAGCCCACTGGCAACCTCGACAGCCACTCGTCCCGCGTGGTCATGGAGCTGCTGGCCGAGCTGCATGCCACCGGCAGCACCATACTGATGGTGACGCACAACCCCGAGCTGACCCGTTATGCTACCCGCGTGCTCTACATGCTGGACGGATCGATCGTGCACGATGAGCAGACCAAGCTCGGCGAAGTACCCAAGGTAGCCCGCAAGGCCGAAGACCACGCCAACACCGACGAAGAAGTCCGCCTGGCCGGCGTGTCGGCCTATATGCAGGAGATCCCCGACAAGCCCGCCCCGGCCCGCAAGTCCTTGCTCAAGAAAAAGCAGCGCAAGGCCCCTAAAAAAGCCAAGCCGATTAAGAAACCCGGAAAGAAGGCTAAGCCGTGACATCACTCCTAACCACCAACGCCCGTATGGCCATCAGCTCCATCCGCACTAACAAGATGCGCAGCTTCCTGACCATGCTCGGTATCATCATCGGCGTCTCGTCGGTCATAATGATGGTTTCTTTAGGCGAAGGCATCCGCCGCCAGGTAGTAGACACCAACCAGGGCGGCAACCAGCGGCTGATTACGGTCCGGAGCGGCAAGATCGCCAACCGCGACCAAGCCGGCAGGATAACCGACGTTGATTTTCTGGCTTCCTTCAGCACCAACACCCTGACCGACCGGGACTACTCGACCCTAAGGGAACTGCCCGAGGCTAAAGCCGTAGCGCCGCTTTCCACCGTTTCCGGCTTGCCTTCCAACTTCGAGGGCAATACCTACACCGACGCCACCATTATCGCCACCAACAGCAGCCTGCCGGAGATGCTCGGCCAAAAAATTACTTACGGCACTTTCTTCGGAGACGAGACATCCGGCCGCAACGTGGTGGTCATCGGCAAGCGGGTAGCCGAACAGCTGTTCCATGAGAATGTGCCGCTTGGCAAGCTGCTGCGCCTGCGCAATCAGGACTTTGTAGTAGCAGGCGTCTTTGACGAGTTCAAGACCAATCCGCTGAGTTCGGTTACGGATCTTAACAAGGCAGTGTTTATCTCCTACAACACCGCCCGCTCCTTAACCTCAAGCTACCCGGCCATCTACCAGCTGATGATTCTGCCCAAAGACGAGGTCGAACCGTCTGCCCTGGCAGCGGCCGCCCACAACAAGCTGCTCGAGAACCACGGCCAGCAAGAAGATTTTACGGTCCTAAAGGCTTCAGAAACTGAGATTATCGCCCGCAACACGGTTTCCATGGCTACGGCTTTTGTGGCCGGCATCGCCGCCATATCGCTGGTGGTAGGCGGCATCGGCATCATGAATATCATGTTCGTATCGGTCACCGAACGCACGCGTGAGATCGGCGTGCGCAAAAGCCTTGGCGCCACTAACCGCCAGATATACAGCCAGTTTTTGATCGAGGCTGCCGTGCTCAGCTTAGTCGGCGGCATAGTCGGTGTGCTGGTGGCTCTTCTAGGCAATGTGCTGCTCCGCGTCACTGGCGATCTCCAGCCGGCAGTTACCTGGCAGATCATCCTGTTGGCCGTTGGTGTGTCGGCCATGGTTGGCATAATCTTCGGCACCGTTCCGGCCGTCAAAGCCAGCCGCAAAGACCCTATAGAATCCTTGCGTTACGAATAAATCACCCTAATTCTTTTTTGAACTTCTCAACCAGATCAACGGGGGTTGGATTTACCCCGTTAAGTAACGCTAAATAAGTAGCTACGAAGTCGCAGAACATGCTGGTCCAGAAAATCTGCTGCGGCAGCGTTTCGCCCTCCGGAATGATTGCGTGCGGGGCCGGGCGCATGCCGCTCAGCATCCGCTCGGTTACCTCAAATCTTTTCTGGGTGCGTGGATGCTCCAGGGTGCTCCTGATTTCGATCACCGCAAAAGGCTTATCGATCGGATGCGAAGACCAGCCAATGAACTCGTTGTGGCTGAACTCCGGATACTGCCCCCACCAGGCGGTATTCTTGGCGTTCTCGTTCATACAGATTTTAAATTTCTGGGCGACCGGCGCCAGCTTGGCACCGGCGTAGATAATTGCTGTCTTGCCCGCCATCTCAAGTGCCAGTTGCTTGGCCGGATTCTGGGACGTCGGCGTGTCGGCGCGCCAATTGCCCATGTGGCCAGCCAGCCACTCGCTCAAAGCTTTCCGCTCATCCATGCTCACCGGATCAATCAGATTAAGCTGGTCGAATAACTCCAGATAAGCCGAAATGAAATAGAACGAACTCATGCGCGGCTGGGTACCGGATGGAATCAAAAACAGCGGCAGATTCTTTTGTTCGGCCAATTCTTTCAGTTTGCCGCCAGAAGTAAATACGGCAATCTGCGCCCCGCGCCGCTCGGCTTCTTCAAGCGAAGCCAGTGTCTCTTCAGTGTTGCCTGAGTAGCTGGTAGCAATGACCAAGGTATTCCGGCCTACATAGCCGGGCAGATCATAATTGCCGCTGATTTCCATCGGCACCTTGGTGGTCGGCCAGGATCTTACGTAATTAGCCGGCCAGCCCGAACCGCCCATACCGCTGACAACGATGTTCTTGATTTCATCTTTAGGTTCTGCCCTTACTCCATACTCATGGGTCAGCTGCTGCCACTGTTTTTCGACAACTCCCAGGGCATCTTGGCCGTCCTTTTCGTGGATGTATTTTAGATCGTCGAGCATCCCGGTCCTTCCCTATCAAAATTATTCTGCTTATGCTACATTGTAGTAGAATTTAGAAAAGTCTTAAACCAATAAGGACGAGTGGTGGGGATATTCGGCAGCGACGATCAGAATCAGGACGGCAACAATGATTTTGGCAATGATAATCATGGCGCCGTGATGGATGACCTGGCAGCTCAGCCGGCTGACGACCCGACTCCAATACCGCAGGCTGACGAACCGGCTCACCACGACCAGCCGCATCATGATCCGCCCCACCATCAGCCGTCGCACCATCAGCAGGATGATCGAGGCGGCATCGGCGATCTGGCCGATATCAAGCAGCAGGCACTGAAAGAACTTTCACCCCTAGTCAGTCATCTGGACCAGTCGCCGGAAGAAAAATTCCACACCACGATGATGATGCTTCAGGCCACGGACGATCAGGGTTTGATCAAGAACGCTTTTGAGGCCGCCCAAGCCATCCAGGACGACAAGGCCAAGGCCCAAGCGCTACTGGACGTAATCAACGAAATAAACTACTTTTCGCACGGCAAAAACTAAAAGCCTCCCTGCATCGGGAGGCTTTTTTAAGTGCCTAAAGGTAAATTAGCTGTTCTGGCGACGGCGCTGAACGATGTAGTGAGCCGCGCCGGCAGTGGCAGAGACGGCAGCTACGATAGCTGCTGTGCCGGCCGGGCCGGTACTAGGCAGGTTTCCGCTGCTGTCACCGGTTGTTGGCGTCGTAGACGGCGTGTTGGTCTGGGCCGGAGCATTGACATTGCCTTCGGTCTGATCGGCTTGTTCCTGATTCTCACTCTGCGGGCTCTCATTCTGTTCAGAGCTAGGAGCCTGGGCAGTCTCGCCGCCGTTCTCAGAGGTTTCGCTGCCGGCTGGCTGATCAGCTGGCGGCTGGTTATCTCCGTCCTCAGCTGGCGCCTGGTCGCCGTTTTCCTCTACTTGTGCGGTTTCCTCGGAAGAATCATCATTGTTGGCGATGCGGTTATAGACCCATCGTCCGCCCATGAACAGGCCGACGATCAAAAGAGCTACTAGTGCTACCGAGACCAAGGCCAAAAGCCAGGCTACGCCAGTACGGTCGCGCCTCTCGGCTTCGTAGTATTTATCTACTTCTGGTAAGACGGAATCTTTTTTGCGCCTGAATAGTGCCATGCAAATTCTCCCTTGTTAGTTGGGCCCGATAAATAGGTGTTATTAAGCCCCAGTACGCTGATTGTACGATATTTTGGCAATAGATGCAATAACATCCCAAAAAGAGCTAATGGCTGGTTGTAAATCTTCCCTGCAAGCTTCGATTTTTCAAAGCCTATAGGGAAGAACAGTGTGAGTTTAGTACCAAAAGGCAAAGGCTCAGGTTCCCCTGAAGGTTTTTGAATACCTCCAGGGGAGCCGAGTGAGCCGCTTGAGTGGTTCAGGCCGTCATCTGGCAGGGGCCGTGATCGTTCACGAACTTCTCCAGATTGTCGGCGAAGTCGAACATCTCATCGTCCGATGCACCGTCGGGCAGGCGGAAGCCCAGCTCGACGTTGTTGGCGGCCAGCATGCCGACGCGCGGGTTGTCCCAGTTGTCCTCGACGATCTCGCGCCAGCCGTCGTTCACGTGACCGACCTGCTCGTCGAAGGAGGGTTCGCCGTCCATGGGCTCGCGAGCGGCGAAGACCGGCGGGTTGGTGCTGTCGACGACCGGGCAGTCGAAGGCATCGATCCACACCCAGCGGTCGTCCGCAAAGAGCGAGTCGCGCTCGAAGTAGATGATCGGGCTGTAGTTCATGACGGCGAACTGGTCCATGCGGGCCGGATCGCGGGTGAACTGCGGTTCGTTGCCATCGTCCCTTATCAGGACAAAGGCTGCGGCGGCGCCGGCAATCACGACAACCGCTGCCGCGATGGCAGCGATGGTTGTCCAACTACGGCTCCGGGGCGGGCTGATCAGGGTCTGGTTCATGTCCTGTCTTTCTGAATGCTGGATGGATGGGGTGATGGTTATGGATGTGTTGGTTGGTGGATAGACTTGGAACTCACACTGTCAAAGATCGTAACAGGAGTAATGACTCGACTGTAACTGGATAATTATAGTATAAATGCAGTAATAGTCAATATGGTTTACCTCTGTTAAATGTAAAAGAGACAGGATTTCTCCTGCCTCTTCTGAACTTCTGAGTAATTAGCTCTACATACCCATCATGCCGCCACCCATGCCGGACATGTCCGGTGCGGCAGATTTTGGCTCAGGCACGTCGACTACTAGAGCGCCCATGGTCATGGCCGTACCGGCCACCGAAACCGCGTTCTGAACGGCTTCTTTGGTCACCCGGGCCGGATCGACAATACCAGCGGCTCTGAGATCAACCAGCTTGGTGGGCTTGTTGACGTCAACGCCCTGCCCCGGCTTGCCCTTGCGGACCTGCGGCAGCCATTCGTCTGCGTTCAGGCCGGCATTGTTTAGCAATATACGGAAAGGCTGCTCCAGTGCGCTTATCAGTATGGTCCGGCCGGCTGCAACCGTTGAGTCGCCGTCGTCTTTGGAAACGGCGGAAGCTATGTTGATGAGCGACACGCCGCCGCCGGCTACGATGCCTTCGTCCAGCGCAGCCTTGACGGCTGCCACGGCGTCATCGACGCGGAACTTCTTTTCTTCGATCTCGGTCTCGGTAGCACCGCCGACCTTAATGACGGCAACCTTGCCGGAAAGAGCCGCGCGTCGCTTGTCGTAGTTTTCTTTGTCGTATTCGGAGCTGGCTTTGTCGGCCTGTGCGCCGATCTGCTTGATACGGGCCTTGATTTCAGCCGCAGTGCCATTGCCTTCGATGATAGTAGTCTCATCTTTGGTAACGATGACTTTGCGGGCCGAACCTAGATCGGCCAGCTCAACCGAATCGAACGATTCATCAGAGTCGATATATCGGCCGCCGGTCAGGATGGCGATGTCGTTCAGGATGTCTTTGCGGCGGTCGCCGAAAGACGGAGCCTTAATGGCTACGGTATTGAAAACGCCCTTGAGCTTGTTCAATACCAAGGTGGCCAAGGCTTCGCCGTCCAGGTCTTCGGCAATGATGACCAGTTCTTTTTTGCCGGTGCCGGCCAGTTTTTCCAAGATCGGCAACAACTCCTGGACCGAACTTATCTTTTTATCGGTTATCAGGATAGATGGCTTCTCGAACACGGCTTCCATGCGGGTAGTGTCGGTAACCATGTAGGCGCTGACGAAGCCGCGGTCGAAGGTGAAGCCTTCTACAACCTCACTCTCAAGCGCCAGCCCTTGGCCTTCCTCTACAGTAACGACGCCGTCTTTGCCTACCTTATCGATTACATCGGCGATGAGGTTGCCGATTTCGGCGTCACCAGCAGAAATGGTGGCTACTTCGGCCACGCGGTTCTTCTTGCCGGCAATGTCTTCTTTGAGTCCGTCCAACGCCTTGATTACATCGTGAGCGGCGGATTCCAGCCCTTTGCGCAGCAGCATCGGGTTGTGCCCTGCCGCGATCAGCTTGTTGGCTTCGTTTAGGATGTGATACGTCAGCACGGTCACGGTAGTGGTGCCGTCGCCGGCCACATCGTTCATCTTGTTGGCGGCCTGTTTGATAAGTTCGGCACCGACTTTGTAGCCCAGGGTCTCATCGTCGACGTCAGCGATTTCCATGCCCTTAGCTACAGTTACGCCGTCGTGCGTGACGGTCGGATGGCCGTAGCTTTTGCTGATAACCACGTTGCGGCCTTTCGGGCCCATGGTAGTCTTGACTGCTTCGTATAAAATTTTGGCGCCCTCCAGTACTCGGGTGCGGGCGTCGGCATCATAAAAAACTTTTTTAGCCATTATTGCTCCCTATTTAACCGTTGCGATTATGTCTTCTTCTTTGATCAGCAGATACTGCTCGCCGCCGAACTCCAGCTTGGCTTCGGTCTGCGAATAGCTCTTTGCGATGACTTTGTCGCCGACCCTCACCTGCTTAACGTCTTTGCCCACGGCCAGTACTTTAAGGGTAGTGTCTTCGTCGGACACGCTGGCAGCCAGCAGGATGCCGCTCTTGGTCTTAAGTTCTTTCTTTTCTTCGCGCACGCAGACAACGTAATCGCGCAAAGGGGTAACCGGTACAGCCATTTTGCCTCCAAAAATTAGCATTCGCGACTGTTAGGGGCTCTCGTAATACCCCCAACAATCAGCACTCATAATAGCCGAGTGCTAATTGGCGGTCAAGGCTCTATTAGTTTGGAGACTTTGTCGGTTATGAGCTTCAACTGCAATTTGTCGCGCGCCTCGGCGTTGAGCCTGAGCAGCGGTTCGGTATTGCTGGGACGGACATTGAACCAGCCGCCTTCGAAATAAACGGTCAGGCCATCCAGATGTTCCTGCTCGGCATCATCGAATGCCTCGGCTATTTTTTTGATAACCGCGTCTTTATCCTTAACCTCAAAGTTGGTCTCCGGTATCTGTACGTAAGCTTCGCGGAAAGGTGCGGCCAGCTCAGACAGCTTCTTGCCGCTGGCACTCAAGACGTACAGGCCGATCACGGCCGCGATCAGGCCGGAATCGGCCATCCAGTTGTCCTTGAAGTAATAGTGGCCCGAGTGTTCGCCGGCAAAAATGGCCTTGTATTTGCGCATGTCGGCTTTGATGAAGGAGTGTCCTACCCGGGTACGGAGCGGCGTGCCGCCGGCCGATTTGATAGCATCGATGGCCGCCTGGCCGCAGATTGCGTTCACTAGCACGGTGGCGCCGGGGTTGGTGTAGAGGAAATACTGGGCCAGCAGCGCCGTCAGTACGGTACCGCTCAAAGGCTCTCCTTTCTCGTCTATCAATACCGCCCTGTCTCCGTCGCCGTCAAAAGCGATACCGGCATGGCAGCCGTTTTTCTTGACCGCCTTCTGAACATCCACCAGATTCTTCGGTTCCAGCGGGTTGGCGATGTGGTTCGGAAAAGTTCCGTCCAGCTCAAAGTAAAGCTCCGTCACTTCCCATGGAACATAGGGTTCCAGTTCCGGGAATATCTTACCGGCCATGCCGTTGCCAGCATCGACGGCGATCTTCATTTTCTTCAGCTTATCCACTTCTATGAAGTTAAGGGTGTGCTGGATCCAAGCTTCCGTCAGATCCTGCTTGGTGGTCTTGCCGGGTTCGGCCGCCGGTGCCAAATCATTGGCCAGTACCGAATCGCGGATATCGAACAGGCCCGATTCTTCGCCTACCGGCTTGGCTTCTTCGCGGCAGAACTTTATGCCGTTGTATTCGCCCGGATTATGACTGGCCGTTACCATGGCGCCGCCGGCCAATTGCAGATGGCCGACCGCGAAATAAATCATATCCGAGGTTACCTGGCCGATATCGACTACGTCGCGGCCCTGAAGCTTCAGGCCGGCCATAAGTGCTTCCGCTAAGCCGGCACTGTCCGGCCGCATATCGTGGCCGACCGCCACGGCGCCGTATTCCGGCAGCCAATGGCCGAATGCCTGGCCGATCAATTCAACAACTTCCGGGCTAAGCTCGGAGCCTACCTTTCCCCGTACGTCATAAGCCTTGAAAATATCCTTTACTGCCACGGACACACCTCCAAGTTACCTTGCTATTGTAGCTTGCCTTTCACTGTTTTGGCTATCGTTCAAAAAATATTACATACTCGTATTTAAATATATGCAATATTGATGCTTTCTGTTAAAATAACCTGGTCAATATCCACTGATACCTTCCCATAGACGGTATCCCATAACCCCACGGGGGGACATGACAGTGTACCTTGAGGAGTTCGACGATCTCACGGTCGTCCTCGACTCCAAAACGAACCAGTTCAGCCCATGCCACGCCGGCATGGATCCGGGGGACGAGCCCGACACGCTGAAGCGCAGGCGCCAATACGAGGACTTCCTCACCGCCCCTGTGCATCGGCCCGAGGGCTGCACGATGACAAGGAGGAACATCCAGAAGATCCTGGACAAACTCGACGTCAACTGCGTCCGGGTGCGTTACGAACGCAAGCACTTCATCTTCTCGGCGCGTGTCGAGATCGCGGATTTCGCTGATGCCCATGCCCACGTTGCGGCTTGCGCCCTGAGGTTCTCGCAGATCTGCGAGACACACGAGCGCAACGCCGTCAGGCGGGAACGTAGGGCCCGACAGCAAGACCGCACCATTCGGCGCCGTGCCGGAAGAACCCGCAGGTTCGAACAAGCCGGAGCGCTTGCTCGGATCGGCTGAACCGATCATTGCCCAGACAGGGACCCGTCACCAGCGTTGCTGGCGGGTCCCTGGACGGGATATTGACTTAGTGGCTTGAGCAGCTTCCTGCTCGCCAAATGCTTGGTGGATGACCTTATTTAGAAACGCGCTTATTAAAGCGTCGCCCTAATCTCTTTAAAGTCATTCATCAAGCCCCCTTCCCTACGAGTCCGGTCCGCCTGTTAGAGGGGCGGTTTTTGTTTCTTAACCCGTGCTACAATCGGATAAGCTTATGATAAATAGAAAAGTCCTGATGTCGGGGGCTGATTATTTCAGCGACCAGCAAGCCATCAACGCCTACATGGATTCGCATGTGGCTGTCGACATAGAAAAAGCCATGGACGAGCATGACCGGATCAAGGAAGCGCTGGAAGACGCCGGCGTCGAGGTGGTCAAGGTCGATCCGCCAGGAGATTGCCAGGACGGTGTTTACACCGCCAACTGGGCACTAATAAGAGGCAAGAAGGCCGTGATGAGCCGCCTGCCCAATGCCCGCAAGCAAGAAGAGCCCTATGCCAAGAAGATCCTGCAGGGTCTAGGCTTTGAAATTATAGAAGTGCCGGACAATTTACGATTTTCGGGCCAAGGCGACGCCCTGCCTTGCGGCAACTACTTGTTCGTAGGCTCGGAGTACCGCACCGACCGCGAGGTACATAAGTTTTTGGCTGACACGCTCGGCTACGAAGTCATCGGCCTGCAAGCCAAGCCGGAGCGCAAGTGGTTCGGCTGGGGGCCGCGCGTCACCAACCAAGCCAGCGGCTGGCCGGACAGCTTTTATTACGATATCGACCTGGCCCTGGCCGTCATCAAAGCACCTGATGCCAAACAACCCGGCCTGATCGCCTGGTGCCCTAAAGCGCTGATGAAAGAGTCGGCCGAGCGCATCCGGGCCCTGCCGATAGATAAGATTGAAGTCGGCTTCCAAGAGGCCCAGCATGCTTTCGCCTGCAATTTAGTCTCTACTGGCGAGACAGTGGTTATGAGCGCCTTCGCGCCCAGACTCAAGGCCGATCTGGAAGCCCGAGGCTTCAGCGTGCTTACCCCGGTGGTGCGCGAACTCGGCAAGGGCGGCGGCTTCATCCGCTGCACCACGCTTACTTTAGACAACGAATAATTACTTCTTGAGGTTGCGCAGAGCCTCACGGGCGGTGCCGATCTCATCCCATCTATGTTCGCCATCGGCCCGCTCGATTGTCTTTTCATGACCCTTGCCCAAAAGCAGTACCGTGTCTCCGGGCCCCGCGCGCCTAATTGCAAAATTAATCGCTTGGGTCCTATCAAGAATAAGAAACAGGTCTTTGTCGCGCGCTTTCCCAGCTTCCTCCGCCCCGCCAGCGATCATATCCATGATTTCCTCGCCGCTGACATCACGGTCGTCCTCTTCGGTAACGATGACTTCATCGGCGTACTGGCCGGCCAGCTTGCCTTGGATGGCGCGCTTGGCTTCGTCGCGGCGCCCGGCCGAGCCGAACAACACGATCAGCTTGCCTTTTACGACAGGCCTGAGGTCCTTGAACAACTTTTCGAAGCTGTCCGGCGTGTGGGCAAAATCAACGATCACGTCAAAGGCCTGGCCTTCGTCAATCGGATCCATCCGGCCTTCGACGCTCTTCAGTGCCGCGATGCCTTTTTCGATCTGCTCCCTGCTCAGTCCTACCGCCCCGCCGGTAGCCGCCGCGGCCAGCGAATTATAGACATTGAACTGCCCGGGCAGATGGCACTCGATCCTCAGCTCCTTGCCGTCATAAACCGCCTTGTAGCGACTGCCGCCCGATGTCAGCTTGACGTTCTTTGCCTTCAGGTCGCCCTTCTCTACGCCGTAAGTTACGGGGTGGGCGATATCCTTGGCAAAGAGCTTGGCGGAAGGGTCTTCGGCGTTGATGATGCCGATACGCTTGCCGCGGCCCCGATTGGCGATCTTGAACAATTTGCGCTTGGCATCGCGATAATTCTCGAAGGTGCCGTGCTGATCGAGGTGCTCGTGGGTGACATTGGTCATAACGACGATTGAGTACGGCACGCCCCACACCCGGTTCTGGGCCAAGGCATGAGAGGTTGTCTCCAGCACCAGCCATTCGGCACCCTGAGCTTTCATCCATTTCAGACGTTTTACCAGTTCCGGCACCGTCACATTGGTCATATGGTGGATCTGCGGCTGGATATCATCGTTAACGCCGTAAGCCACGGTGCTCATCATGCCGGTCTTATAACCTGCTTCCACCATCATGCGGTGGATCATAAAGGTGGTCGTGGTCTTGCCATTGGTACCGGTTACACCGATGACTTTGAAATTCCTGGCCGGAAAACCGTTCAGGGCGTGGAATAAGAACGCCTCGGCCAGGTGGCCATAGGGCTCAATGGCCTTGAACAACCTTTTTGGAATAAATTTCTTAACCAGGCTCCGAAAACTCATTTGCCTCAAGTATATCGCAAAACGAGCCCTTGTTACTCGGGGCTCGTTTTATTATTCAAAAATCGCTTATTGGTCCGGCGACATGCCGGCGGCATCGGCATCGATTTCTGTCAGCAATTTGTCGGCTTCTTCATTGAACAGGGCGTCATAGTCGGGAACAGCATTCTTCAGCAATTCGTCGGCAGCCGTGTCTTCGGCGTCTTTGAGCTTTTCAAACTCGGCCAGTTGTTCATCGGTCAGTTTATCCTGGACGGCCAGCGCTACGCGGGTATCCAAAGTCTGGTAGAACATCTGCAGGGCACCCTGCCGGGTCTGCTCGTCAGCTGATTCCAAGCCGAGCCTCTTGGTTATGTCTTCATCGCTGTGTTTCATTCTGGTTTTTCCTTTTTGTTTTAGTTTAACCTAAAGCTTATTCAGTTTCCGGTAAAGTCTGGGCCGCCCGGGCGGCTACTTCGGCCATGATCGAGTTGTATTCAGCCAGTTCGGCCGGGTTCATCACATGGTCGCCTTCCCAGAACATGCCGTCGTTATGGTTCCAGACAAAGCCGTTGCCAGTACGTGCATTGTATTCATCAAGCGTACGCTGGACTAATTCGCCGGCGTTGGGAGTGTTAAAGGTTTCGGCGTTAGCCCAAGGCCAGTTGTCTACGCCAAAGCCTTGGGGCAGCTCAGGTGCAGGAGCGGCTGGAACCGCGCTTTCAGCCGGAGCCAGGGTTTCAGCATCTACCAGCGGCGGAGCCGGGTTAGGAGCTGGGGCTGCGTCTTCAGCTGAGATCAATGGCGGAGCTGCATGAGGAGTTGGAGCAACTTCTTCAGCCGAGATAAGCGGTGGCGCGGTCGTCGGGTGTATGTCATTGCCAGGAATCAGATCAGGTGCCAGCGGACGGCCTGATTGACTGCGCGCCTGAATATTATCGGATATAAGATCACCGACGACGGCACCGGCGGCACCCATAGCGGCACCCAGGGCAACACCGCCGATCAGACGGCGCTTGTTGCGGGAGTTGCTGCGGTCGGTAAGCTCTTGGGCCACATTGGATACGCCTTCGGAGCTAATAAGACGGCTGGCACGGTTGATATAAGACTCGCCTTTGGCCTGCTGCTGTGCAGCCTGGACTTCAGCTACGCGCTTGGCATTAGCATTGCGGTTGATATGGCCGCTAGCCAAACCCTTGCCAACGCCGCGGGCGATGGCGCCGCCGATGGCTGCGCCGGCGACCGGGCCTAGCAGGGCGGCGCCAGCTACGGCCAGGCCAACGCCAGGCAGGAAGGTGATGACGCCCATGGCGGCAATCTTCTTAATCTTGCCCGTATGGTTGCCCTTGCCGCCCCAGCGGGCCCAGCGGTCGTAAAAGCCGCTGAAATGCTTTTGGCCAGCGGCCCGTACCTGGGCTTCTTTGATCTGTTCGGTAAGATAAGCCAGCTCGGTCAGTGCGCCGACTTTGCTCATGGCCAACAGATCGTTGTTGTCGGCTTCGTTCGCGCGCAGCTGGTCGGCTATGTTCTGGCCTGCGGCATTGCGGGCCTGATCGTAACGTTCCTTGGCCTGCGCCAGCTTGCGCTTGTGGCCAAAGCTGATTCCACGGCGCTTAGCGCTTAATTTGATAAACTCCTCGCGGGCGCTGGAAAGCTCGACCTGTAGGTTCTTCGGCAGCTTGATATCGGCGTTCATCCAGGCCTTTTCTTCAGGACTTTCTTCGACAGCATCAGCGGCATCCAAAGCGGCCTCTTCTTCAGGAGTAAGAGGCTTGGGTTCGGCCAAATCGGCGGCATCCAGGGCAGCCTCTTCCTCGGTAGTAAGGGGCTTAATTTCAGGCAGCTCGCCGTCATCGGCCCACTTGACGTCTTCGGATTTGACATCGAAAGGCTCGTCTTCAGCAGCGCTGTCTTTGGCGATCTTGGCGGCCATGGCATTGCCAAGTCCTTGCAGGACATCCTGGCGTGATTTGAGATCGTCTTTCTTAGCGTGAATCTTGTCTATCATGGCGACTTTTTCATCGTCCGAAAGCTTAGTATCTTTGATCAGGCGCTCCAGCAACTGGTCCTGCATGTACTCAGCCATGCGCTTGTCGCCCTTCTCTTCAGCCAGGGCCCACTTCTCGGTCATTTGGAGAGGCGTCAGATCCTCGTCTTGGTCGGCCGGGGTTTCAGCGGCGGTCTCTTCATAATGATCTTCACGCTTATTATCAAAGTAGTCATGTCCTGTCTGCCCGGCCTTAGGGTCGATAAGCGAAGTGCGGGCACCTATCTTGCCTTCCGCGCCTTCCATAACCGTAGTCTCGTTATAAGGACGGGTCTCTATGTAATCGGCCATGTCGCGCATAGACTGCGGGTTCAGGCCGTTGACACCGCCCATCCAGGCTTGCTCAGGACTCTGGCTGGCCTTGTTATCAAGCTGCAAACGCTCAGCTTCCAGGGCGCTCTGGTCGGCGGGCTGATTGAAGTCGAGTTGTAGCTGTTCGTTCATTAATTTGTCCTTTATGATGAATTGTTTTTATTTTTTATGTTTTAATAGGCTTATTCTAGCAAAACATGAGCTTTTTGTCAATAACTAATGCCCGCTTTTTGTAATTTTAGCAAACTTTTAATGTTGTAAATTTGTTAAGCTAAGAAATAGTGAAAATTCTTGGGATCGAGACCAGCTGTGATGAAACGGCGGCGGCAATCGTCGAGCTTGATGATAGTTTGAACTGTTCCCTGCTGTCCAACGTGGTGGCCTCCAGCATGGACCTTCACATACAGTACGGAGGCGTTGTGCCGGAGATCGCCGCCCGCAGCCATATCGAATCCATTCTGCCGGTGATCAACGAAGCCGTTAAGCCGGTAGGGTGGGACGATATCGATGGCATCGCCGTCACCTACGGCGCAGGCTTGGGCGGCAGCCTGCTGGTAGGCGTCATGACGGCGCGGACACTGGCAATAGCCAAACAGAAACCGCTTTACGGCTGCAATCATGTCGAGGGGCATGTCTATGCCAATTTTATTGCCAGCACTGCTCTGCCCGGCTATCAGCTGAGAGGCAAAGCGCCTGCCTTCCCTTGCCTGAGCCTGATAGTCAGCGGCGGCCACTCGCAGTTGGTGCTGCTTAAAAACCATTTCGATTACGAATTGCTTGGCCGGACCCACGACGACGCGATCGGCGAGGCCTTCGACAAGGTAGCTAAGCTGATCGGCCTGCCCTACCCTGGAGGACCGTCCATCGGACAGGCGGCGATCGATGGCGACCCCAAGGCTTATCAGTTTCCAAAGGCAAAGATGAGCGGCAAGTATGACTTTAGCTTTTCTGGGCTTAAAACAGCCGTTTTAAGGCAAGTTCAAACCATATGCGGCAAAGACCTTGCCTTCCCTTCTGCGGGGCTTGCAGGGCTTCTAGAGAGCTCACAGAGGGCAGATATTGCCGCTTCTTTTCAGCGCGTGGCTATCGAGACGGTAGTAGACAAAACAGAGGAGGCGTTTAACGAGTACTCCCCTGCCTCGGTGGTCATAGCCGGCGGCGTGGCCGCCAGCCCGGAGCTGCGCCGTCAGCTTAAAGAACGGCTGCCGATAGAGATCGAATATACCGACCCTAAGCTTTGTACCGACAACGGCGCTATGATCGCCGCCTTGGGCGCCTTCAAAGCTAAGCTTAACCAGCCCTCAGCCGACCCCTATAATCTCGAGGTTCGGCCCAATCTTTCCATGTAATATTTGTGAGTCTTGTCAACGTTGACACCGCTGGCATTAGGATTATGCTTATAGATGAAAATAAAAACTCTTGCCTATCCCTGTGAGACGGGATTGTTCTTTATACGGAAACCGGTTGTGACAAAAGTGCATAACCCCTTTCGTGTGAAAGGAGCCTGCTGTTGAGTGGGCTTTTTTCATGTGAAATCGCCATTAGTCATTACCCCTGTTTAAATGCTATACTTTAACCAATGAAGCTATCTAAAACGTACGAGCCAAATCAGTACGAGGCGATGATCTACGACCTCTGGGAACAGAGTGACGCCTTCAAACCTTCTGAGAAAGGGAAGGGCACTTACAGCATCGTGGCACCGCCGCCCAACGCCAATGCCAGCTTGCATATCGGATATGGGCTGACAATCGCCATAGAAGATATATCAGTACGGTATAACAGATTGAGAGGGAAGTCGGCTCTGTTTGTGCCCGGTTCTGACCATGCAGGCTTCGAGACCCAGGCCGTCTACGAGAAACACTTGGCCGCCAAAGGTAAAAGCCGGTTCGATTACAGCAGGGAAGAGCTTTATCAACAGATGTGGGACTTTGTGGCGGAAAACCGGGCTGTGTTCGACAAGCAGTTCCGGTCTTTGGGAGCTTCTTTTGAGTGGTCCCGGTATACCTTCACCCTTGACGAGAAGGTAGTCAAGCGGGCCTATGCAACCTTCAAGAAGCTGTGGGACGAAAAGCTCATTTACAGGGGCGAGCGGCTGGTCAATTACTGCACCTTCCACCGTACGGGCTTTGCCGATGTAGAAGTGGAGTTCGAAGAGGTCAAGACGCCGCTTTATTACATCAAGTACGGACCGTTTACCCTGGCTACCACTCGACCGGAAACTAAGTTCGGCGACACCGGCGTAGCCGTACACCCCACTGACAAGCGTTACAAGGAGTGGGTAGGCAAGACCGTTACTGTTGAAGGCGTCAACGGACCGTTCGAAGTCAGGGTAGTGGCCGACGAGATGGTAGATCCTGACTTCGGTACAGGGGTAGTAAAGATTACCCCGGCCCACAGCTTTGACGACTGGGAGGTCGCCCAGCGACACAACCTGCCGCCGGTAAGGGTTATCAACCATGACGGCACGATGAACCATCATGCCGGCCGCTTCGCCGGCAAGACGGTTATGGAAGCGCGCAAGGCAGTGGTTGAAGCTATGCATCAGAAGGGGCTGCTCGAACGCATTGATAACGAATACAAAACAAGGGTAGGCAAGTGCTATAAATGCGGTACGATCATCGAGCCGATGCTGATGGAACAGTGGTTCGTAGACATGCAGCCACTGGCAAAGCCGGCTATCAAAGTCCTCAAGGCGGACAAAATTAAGTTCTACCCCGATTCCAAGAAAGATCAGCTTATAAATTACCTTGAGGGACTAAGAGATTGGAATATCAGCCGCCAGATCGCCTGGGGTATCCCGATTCCAGCCTTCCAGAACGTCAATGATTCGGATGACTGGATCTTTGACGAACGGGTCGGCGAGGAAATCATCGAAGTAAACGGCAAGACCTATCGGCGCGACCCGGACGTATTCGATACATGGTTCAGCAGCAGCTCCTGGCCGTACGTGACCTTGGATTACCCGGGAGAAGACTTCAAGAAGTTCTACCCGCTGTCTTTGATGGAAACCGGCGGCGAAATCCTTTATCCATGGGTTAGCCGCATGATCATGCTGGGGCTTTATGTAACCGGCGAAATACCGTTCGAGGCTGTCTACATCCATGGCTATGTCATGGCCGAAGACGGATCGAAGATGAGCAAGAGCAAGGGCAACACGGTTAGCTCTAGCGAAGTAGTGGAGCAGTACGGCTCAGACGCCCTTAGGATGGGCATTATTTCCGGCCGTTCGCCGGCCGTCAACCGCGGCTACGACCGCCGCCGGGTAGAGAAAGCCCGCAACTTCTGCAACAAGCTCTGGAATGTGGCCCGCTTCGTCGAAGACACCATTGGCGATGATTACCACCTGCGCCTTAAGCCCAAACCGGAGACTGAGGCTGATCACTGGATATTGACTAAATTACAACGTTCTGCGGATAAGATCGCTGAAGATCTGGACAACTACCGCTTTGCCGAAGCCTATGAGACGCTGTTCCACACCCTGTGGGACGATTTTGCCGACTGGTACATCGAAGCCAGCAAGAGCAGGCCTAATCATTCCGTGCTGGCACACAGCCTGGATACCATCCTTAAGCTGGCACATCCGTTCGCGCCGTTCGTGACCGAAACGATCTGGCAAACGCTCAAATGGGAAGAAGGGCTGCTGGTAACCAGCGCTTGGCCGAAAGTTGAGTCGGGCGACAAGCGAGCCGCTGATGAGTTCCGGGCTGTCCGCAAGCTCGTCAGGGAAATCCGCTCCATCTCCCGCAAGCTGAAGCTGAATAAGCCGCTGCTGTACCATCAGGGCTCAGCGCTTATAACCAAGCATAACGGCCTGATAGCGCATCTGGGAGGCCTGAAAGAAATCACTGAAGTCAGCGCCGGGCGGGGCCTGCGACTGACGGAATCGGGCGAAAACTGCTGGCTGGATGTCGACCGCCAGACCGCCGAGCAATACCTTGGTACCCTTGCAGACAAGCAGACAGCCGAAGCCATCAGCGTGGAGCGCCTCAGGGCTCGGTTGGCCAACAAATCCTATGTGGACAACGCACCCAAGGAACTGGTTGAGGAAACCAAGCAGCAGCTCAGCGAGTCTGAACGCCGGCTTAAACAGATCAACGGCGAAATAGACAGCTTTACTACTGCCTCTAAAGCGTTATGACAAGCGGAATGAAGTTTGACTTTTAGCCATGCTTATTGCTAAAATGTCGGCAATTCTGGTGGGTTCTCATCAGGACGTAAGTTAACAAGTTCTCTGTTTGATTACCCTATGAAAACAAATTCATGGGGACCTTGGATAATTTGGAAAAAGATATGTTTTATATTGTTTCGGGCGCTTAGATTGCGAAGTCATCGTGTTCTATGCGCCCCAAACAATCCATAAACCATGATCGTCACCGATCTAAGTCTTGAAATCCAACCATCCATCCAACCCAACCATGCGAGGAGTGATCCTGCTATGCAAACCTTGACCATTACCCGAGAAGAGGCTGTCGCCCAACTCATCGAGGAGCTCACCGAACTCTTCCCCATCGACTCGGATGCCGCCTGGCAGCGATTCAACATCGTCGCACGACGACTGGACGGGGAGATGGCCAGTCACGTGCTCGACATGCTCGTTTCGGACGGAGTCCTGCTCTGCATCGACGACGACTGCACGGCGAACACGACCGACCACCCGCACACGAGCGACTGCACCTTCTTGGTCTTCCACGCCGCCTGACTCCACCGTCCACCATCCGACAACCTACCAACCAGGGGGTATCTCATGTCCCACGCTCTCTCACGTCTGGTCCGCCAGCTGAAGCGCGCCTACGAGCTCGTCTCGGAAGCCGTTTTCTGGCTTGGTCTCCAGGCTGACAGAATCTGGACCTGGTCCGAGATCGCGCGCATCGTGCACCGGGAGGGCAACAGCCGTCTCATGTACGATCCGTACGCCTATCTCCGGTTTCCAACCTCCCTCGCCGCCGCCTGACCTAGGCAACATTCAGAGAACTTGACCACCCCGGCCGAGAGGATTAAAGAGTTGTGCATCCAGCACAAATTTCTTAATCCTTTCGGCCCCTAACCAGAGCAGGCAAATGGATTGCCTGTTGTGGCTAGAGCCAAGACTCAATAACAGAGGTAGTGAGATTGACTTTTGGCTTTGCTTATGCTAAAATAATCATACTTCGTCTGAGCGAATCCGCTCCGAGGTACGTTAACAAGTTCTCTGTACTGATCAAGATCCGACAACTCCGAGGAGGAGAATTGACCTCATCAACAGACCCGCGAAAGCTGCCCTGGTACGAAGTCGTCCGGCTGGAATGCATCCCAACCCTGGGAACGTCCGTCTACGACCGTGCCCTGGCCGCTCAGAAACAAACCGCCCAACCATCCGAAAAGGAGTAAGCCGTGTCACACGGACCCAAAACCCCCGGCACCGTCGCCGCCACCATCGTCATGTGGATCCCACTGACACTGATCATCCTCGGCATCATCATCGCCTGCTTCCAGGTGTTCCACGACAAGGACATGACTTGGCTGGGACTCTTGCTGGCTTTAGTTGCCGTGGGTTACGTCATCACCTATCTCTTTTCCGGACGCCACAAGCGTCACTGACCTGGGAAGGGTGAGGATATGACCGAGTGGCTGATCGCCCTGGCCTGGATGGCATTCGTCATCCTATTGAACGCGGCCCTGTTCCGCCTGTACTTCTATGCCCGGTTCCGCCTGTTAGGCGTCCCCGATCTGTGGGTCGTCGCCCGGAATCTCCTGGCAGAACAAGGCAAACGGCTTCTAAGGGAGGCAAAGACGAGAATCGAACAGCAGAGAGCTTCACCCAACCGCCGAGAGGAATAAGAGTTGTGCATCCAGCACAAATTTCTACTTCTCTCGGCTTAACCAGAGCAGGCAAATGGATTGCCTGTTGTGGTTAGGATAAGCGGTATATTGCTTTTTGACGATGTTAATTGTAAAATAATCCAATCTTTGTAGAGCTTTTTGCTCCGAAGGTACCTTAACAAGCTCTCTGTGATTAATTACTTTGTTTCGAGCACATAACGCATCGATGTCTGATGCTTTGCGTGCTCGAAACAAACCAACCCTGATCGCCTAGCGATCGTCAACCAACCACCACATTCCAACCCTACGACTCCGAGGAGGAGAAATGAACCAACTCGGCCCTAGCGAGGCCTTCAAAAACCTTTTCCACCTAGACGACCTTCAGGACGCGCTCGCGCACCTCAGCGAGCTCACCCTCGCATACTGGTGGGTGCCAATGCTCGGACTGATCGTGCTCGTGGCAATGCTACGACTAATCAATCCGAACTTCTTGAGGCAACCTGCCGAGGTCCCGAGATGCCCGCTGTGCGACAGTCGGCTGCCCCAACACCATGCCCTATTCAGCCTCAAGGAGGAAGTGTGACAGTTTTGATGGTGCTTTGCATCGTCCTGACACTCGTCCTAGCCTTGCGGGCCTTGAAGTATCTACTGGAAGGAGAGGCTGATCTGGCCATCATCTGGGGCTGCCTTGCGGCAATCGCCGGGATGTTCAGCTTCGGTTTCATCCTGCGCTTCTTTTAACTGACCTGACCCTACCAACCATATCGAGGAGAAATGACATACCTGAACCAAGCTCCGCCGATGCCGCGGGGAAGGGTCCATTCCGGATGGGAAATCATCCTGTGGATCTTCAGCCCCGATGGCTACCTGGCGCTCCTCTTGACCCTGACGTGCTGCGCGCTGTTCATGGCGTTCATCGTGTCCGTAATCATCACCCAAGCACTTGTCCTCGCTGAGAACGAGAAGGAGACCATCCGACTTAAGGAGGAGACGTGAGCATCAAGAAGACCGTGATCATCATGCTGGTGGTGGCGTACCTGCTTACCACTGCTTTCTTGCAGGTTTTCGTGACGCTCTACAACCTGGCGGATGCCATCATCGGATCATCGGCCATGGAACCGATTGATTTCGTGCTTTGGGGCCTGTTCGCCGTTTGCACCATCGTTGCGGTCCGTCTTCTGGCCCGCAAGCTGAGGCGCAGGCGTCGTTCCAAGCCCCTGAGGCCACCTCAAGGCAGTCCTGTCACGCAGCCGGCCCCCCCATGGCTTTACCGCGTCCTGCGGCTTGTCCCAAGATTCTGGTTCAGCCTGCTGTTCGTCATCTGCCTGGGGTCGGTCATCGGTTTGTCGCTCCAACCTCCGGGCCGAGGCACCACCCATCTTGTTCTCATGCTCGTCTACTGGATGGTCATGTGGCACGGTTTCAGGCTGGTCGTCACCGAGCTCACCTACCGCTGGATGGGGCACGTGTGGCCAATGGCTTGCCGCTACTACGAGCGGAAGAGCGCAGGCGTCCCAGACGGCCAAAAGCAAGAGCAGTGGCCCCCGCCATCGGTCAACGGCTAAGGCGAATTTGGCCGCCACAGAAATAGCTCCTTACAGAGAGCTTCGCCCCGGCCGAGAGGATTAAAGAGTTGTGCATCCAGCACAAATTTCTTAATCCTTTCGGCCCCTAACCAGAGCAGGCAAATGGATTGCCTGTTGTGGCTAGAGCACTTCAAGGCATCGCTTTTAGCGGGTAATTGTCATAACATAAGGTTATCTTTGTTGAGCGAAAGCGCTCCGGAGAACCTTAACAAGCTCTCTGTAAATACACTTCGTTGTTTCGGGTGCGTTATGCATCAAGGTTTGATGTACGGCGCCCCCGAAACAACACATAAACACCGATCGCCCGGCGATCATAACCCCACCAAACCCACCTACCACCCTTGATCCGATCCGACCAGACAAGGAGGCTTAAATGCCGAAATTCTCACCGGCCGTAGTGCATGAAAAGCGTCCGTATATGGAAGGCTCTACCCATTCACATGTTTACCGTCCGGCGCCCGGATACGGCAATACCAAGCGACTGCTGGTAGCGGTGTCCGAAGGTTTCATGGCAACACCTGATGAATACCTGAAGCTGGC
>CAMLHD010000012.1 GCA_946479835.1 uncultured Candidatus Saccharibacteria bacterium
GCCTTTTTTGTGACCACTAGTTTTTGTCGCCGCATTACATGCCTGAAATCCGGATATCTCTGCAGCCATTCACTGAAATGCTTTGGGTGATACTCTACTTGCTGCAGCATATAAACCATGACGTAAGGCGTTTTCGGCAAAAAATAAGTAATGAAGCTGAGCAGCCTACGCATCAAGAAAATCCCCGATCCGCTTGGATGTTTCAGCGGGTTTGTCGTGATGAATGAAATGTCCGGCACCCGGCATAACTTCCAGTTCCGCCTTCTTAATCAGGTCTTTATAAATTTGGCCGTAGTGAGGCGGCGTAGCCTTATCTTCCTGCCCGTACATAAGGAGCGTAGGTATATCCAGTTTGCCGGCGTCCTGTTGCACATCTTGGCGCACAGTTTTTTTGAAAGTTTCCTGCAGGTGTGGAGCAACCAGCATATCGGAGCCCGCTGCACCGTAGAGTTTTTTTCTTAGCTTGCGCTTAGCGGATTCGCTCATCCAGAAAGTTGCGGCTTTGCCAGTCTTTGCAACCGCTTTTATGGCCAGGCGTTTCGCTTTTTGCCTGTCGCGTATCCCCGCGCTGGCTAAAAGCACCAGTTTATGAGCCGTAAAAATATTTGAGCCAAGTCCTTTGATAGCCACGGATCCACCATTGGAATGAGCGATTATGGCGTAAGGTTCAATCTTCTGTTTGGCCATAAAGTCGGCCACAAATTGAGCGTATTCTTCCAAACCCCAGGCCCTATCCGGCGGCTGAGTGGCACCGAAACCAGGCAGGTCGAGCGCTATCATATGATATCGGTTTCCCATCTCAGCAATAAGGGTTTTGAACGTATGATGATCATCGCCCCAGCCATGAAGCAAAACAACATCTTTGCCTTTGCCGGTTTCATCGAATGTGGTCAATAGACCGGAAACAACCGCTTGCATGCTATAAGATACTTGTCTGTTTCATTTAAGGATAAGTATATCACCCGTTTAGACTATTTATTTCTCACCTCTAATCTGTTAATATTACCTCTGTCTTAAAATCAACGACGAGGGGCTATAGCTCAGTTGGCTAGAGCGCTTGCATGGCATGCAAGAGGTCTGGGGTTCGAGTCCCCATAGCTCCACCAAAAATAGGCCGAGATTTTCGGTCTTTTTTATTTGGGATCGAATCTTTGCCGTTCTTCCAATAAAAGATCTTCTATGTCTTCGTTGTCGAACAATACCGCCCGCATCAACCGGCGGCCTACCCTGCCTATGCCCGGTATTTTATATTCCGCGCTTACCCTCTCGGGCGCATATGGCAACAAGGCTTCGGTGCGGATATAGAAGCGAAAAGTGGGCGATGTCTTGTTGGACCAAGATTGATTCGACTGGTTATAACGAAGCCTTGCGATCGCTTCCTGATGTTTTTCCGGCTGATCCTCCAGAAAGAAGAGTACCAGCGTGTGAAACACGTTCGTCACATATTCTTCTGTGGTTCGAACTTGTTTGCGCGCCAGCATAAAGTCAGTGAAGTTCACGAAACGGCCGTCATTTGCCAGCTTGTCTTTGCTGTCTTCCCAGCCAACGAACCAATAGTCGCCTTCCTCAGCCAGATCTTCCAGATCTATTATGTCCGTTCCTTCTATTTGTTGCTCGAGCCTTTGGTCCCGCTCATTACGTCTTCCAAGCTCGTTCCTTAAAGCATCCATGACAAAAGGTACCCGCACCAGGCTGATAGCCTCAGCTGCGGCAGCCGCTTCTTCGGCGGTTAATTCATCCCTGTAAGAAAACGCCGAAAGATTATCGGCAATGCTGTCTGGGTCAACGTATTCCCAGATCTGCTCCACATCAAGCTCACTCATGAGCTAGAGTATCGCCTAAGCCTTAACCCAACTCAAGCTATAGCATTTTGATAAGTTCGTCTTCGTCGATGACTTCAGTTCCAAGCTTACGGGCTTTTTCGGCCTTGGATTCACCGGCTTTATCACCTATCACCAAATAGGTGGTGTCCTTGCCAACGGATGATTGGAAGGTGCCGCCTAACGCACGGATCTTTTCGGCGGCGATATCGCGGCCCATGGTAGTTAGCGTGCCGGTAATCACGAAGCTTTTGCCGCTTAATTTGCCGCCGGTGTGCTTTACTTCTTGGGGCCAAACGCCTAGTTTTCGGAACTTGGCCAGCAGCGCCTGGTTATCGTCGTCAATGAACCAGCCCAGGATTGAATCGGCTACGATTTCACCGATGCCATCTACTGACTGCAGCTCCTCATAAGTTGCAGTGCCTAAGGAATCCAGTTTTTTGAAATGATTAGCCAGATCGATGGCGGTCTGGGCGCCGACGTGACGGATGCCGAGCGCGTAAATAAAACGAGACAGCGGAGGCTGTTTCTTGTCTTGAATGGCGCTCACCAGCTTACCAGCAGAAATATCCGCGAAGCGGTCCAGCTTTAAGACCTGTTCTTTGGTGATGGTGTAGAGGTCCGCCAGATCGTGCACAAGTTTGGCATCTACCAAGGCCTCGACGTTCTTTTCGCCCAAATAATCTATGTCCATGGCGCCCTTGCTGGCAAAATGCTCCAACGCGCGCTTGAGCAGCAACGGGCCGCTGGCACCTTTGACCCTATAAACCACTTCGCCCTCCGGGCGCTCAAACTCCAGTTCGGGATACTGGCGGCGCAGCTCTTTTTCCATCAGGAACGTTTTTGCGCCATCGGGCCTAAGTTTTATCAGCACTTCCTGGACCTGGGGAATAATGTCGCCGGCTTTATAAATCACGACCGTGTCGCCGATGCGGATATCTTTGCGTTTGATTTCGTCTGCATTATGAAGGCTGGCATGCTGGACTGTAGTACCGGCTACCACCACCGGATCAAAGACCGCTATAGGCGTGGCCGCGCCGGTCCGGCCGATGCTTAAAATGATATCTTTTACTATCGTGGTGGCTTGCTCAGCCGGAAATTTGTAAGCCACGGCGCCGCGCGGCGTCTTGCCTACCACGCCCAAATCCTCGTACAGCTTGCGATCGTTCAGCTTTATTACCAGGCCGTCCGTATTGAATGGCAGATCATGCCGTTTGTCCTCCCATTTGGCGGCGAAAGCCATGACTTCATCAACGTTCTTAAGAACTGAAGCATCCCTGTTGACGGTAATCCCGACCGAGCTTATCGCCTCATAAGCGAATTTGTGAGTTGGTGTGTCGACGGAGTTTTCCCGGTAGATATCATAAGCCCGGAAGCTGAGGGGGCGGGCCGCAACCAACTTGGGATCCAGCTGGCGGATGGTGCCGGCTGCCAGGTTGCGCGGATTCATAAATGGCGGCAAGCCCTCAGCCTCACGGACTTTGTTCAGGGCTTCAAAATTTTCTTTCAGCATAACTATTTCGCCACGGATTTCGGTGCGGCCTTCCAGGAATTTTTCAAAACCTTTGGCGGCGCGAAGCCGGAGCGGCACATTCTCGATGGTCCTAACATTCATGGTTACGTCTTCGCCCACCCGGCCGTCGCCGCGCGTCACCGCCATGGTTAGCAGGCCGTCTTCGTAAATCAACGCGCATGCCAGCCCGTCCATTTTGATATCTACGAAATATTCGTGGGTCCGGCCGGGCGCAAGCTTGTCGGTGCGTTTTACCCAAGCTTCCATTTCTTCGCGGTTGAAGACGTCGTTAAGACTCAACATCGGCCGTTCGTGCGGAACTTTTACGAACTTATCGAGCGCTTTTCCGGCCACGCGCTGGGTCGGCGAGTCCGACGTCAGCAGTTCAGGATGTTCGGCTTCAAGCTGGCTGAGCTCGTGCTTCAGGCTGTCTGCGGCAGCTTCGGACATAATGGATTCGTCCAGCACGTGGTAGTGATAACGATAATCGTTGATAAGTTCGCGGAGCTTCAGTACCCGCTCGCCCGCATCTTGCTTGCTCACAACATTTCCCTGTACAGCGCGTAAAAATAGGTGTGTACCAGCATGATTATCGCTAGCGAGATGACCATGAACAGTATTTCGGCCGCGATCGGCGCAAAGAATGCCAGCGGCAGGAACACGGCAGCCAGGAAGACAAAGACCGCCAGCGGCAGGAACACCACCTTGCGGATAATCGACCAGCGCTGGAACCTGACCAGCCGTTTGGCCGATCTTAAGGCTTTGAGCGGAGTCATGTCCGGCAGCGTGACTATATAGCTGGCGAACACCGAACTACTGACAAAATATATTGAAACGATGACGCCCGCCATCGCGATGAAAGCCCAAATTATCTGCTCGAAGCCGCTGACGACAATGCCGTTTTGGACTGCCAGGCTGTAGACCGATACCGACAAAAGCCCCGGAATCATCTGCAGCAATATCACCAGTCCGACAAGCAGATACGGCACCAGCGGATAACTGCTTTGGTAGAAAGCCTGGCGCAGCTTCGGATTATTCTTGGTATCGAAGGTCTGGCGCAGGGTCCAGATCATCACCAATGAAAAAACCACGAATAGGACGAGCTGGTAGACGCTGCCGGCTTGATCCGAAACCATGCCCGCAGTGCCCAGCAAACCGCCGAACAATGCCGTGGCTGTCTCGGGGGCGCTGACTTCGCCGCTAAGCTCGGTGGTGATTTCCTCTTTCAGATCCTCGATCTGGAATTCGAACGCCAGGCCTTTTACGAAAACGGCGTAGAGTAAAACGTAGATCAGTAGAATAAGGCCAAACAGCCTCTTGTGCCGCCACAAATGCCTGAGCGCTATACCAAGCAGACGGAAGCTGCCGGGCGGACGGTGTGCTATACGCGCCACCTTCTTCTTGCTGCTTCTGGAAAGCTTGCGCACCCGGGTCTTTGGCACCGGTTTTGCGGCGCTTGAGCTGGTTTTTGTTTTGGCTTTGGCCATTTTCTCAGGCCTTCCTGCCGATTTCATGCAGCCGCCTGACACGTTCCTTCAGCGGCGGATGAGTGCTGAACAAAACCGCGAAGCTCTTGCCCTTTAAAGGATTGGCAAAAAAGAAGTGGGCTGTCGAAGGATTTTGGCGCTTCAGGGCCGACCCATGTTCGCCGATTTTTTCCAGAGCCTTAGCCAGGCCTTCGGGATGGCGCGTAGTAAGAGCGCCGGTGGCATCTGCCAGGTATTCGCGCTGGCGCGAAACCGCCAGCTGGATCAAGCTGGCTACCAAAGGTGCCAGCAAGGCGGCGACTATGCCGAATACAAAGAAGATGCTGCTGGCGGAGCTGTCGTCATCGCGACTGCTGAACCAGCCTAAACGGAGGAGCGCGTCGGCAACCAGCGCCACAACCGCAACCAAAGCAAAAGCTACCAGATTTACCCGGCTGTCATAGTTCTTTACGTGGCCAAGCTCGTGCGCCATTACGCCTTCGAGCTCCGTGTCGCTCATGATATCCAAAAGCCCGGTGGTAGCGCCCACGACGGCGTGTTCGTAGTTGCGGCCGGTGGCAAAAGCGTTCGGCGCCGGATCATTGATTATATAGACCTTGGGCATCGGCATGCCGTTGGTAATAGCCAAATTTTCAACCGTCCGATAAAGCCTGGGGTTATCATGTTTCTCGATCGGTTTGGCGCCGTTCATGGCTAAGGCCAGTTTTGACGAAGAAAAATAGCTAATCAGGGCGTAAATAAGAGCACCAATTAATACCCCGAGCGTTACGCTGGGAGCGCCATCGGCGTAAATCTGGCTGAGCAACCATCCGAGGGCCCCAATCAACAGCACGAACAAAAACATGATCACCACCGTTTTGCGCTTGTTGTCGGCTATAGCGTTATACATCTTAAATTCTCCGGTTTAAGCCGGATCAGGGCTAAAATTTAACTTCAACCGGCTTTTCAGCTTCTTCCCGCTCGGCTTCCTCTACGTCGAAGAACTCACGATCGGCATTGAAGCCCAGCATGCCTGCGAACAGGTTGGTCGGAAAGACGCGGCGCTTGGTGTTGAAGTCACGGACAACGCCGTTATAAAAGCGGCGTGAGGCCTGGATCTTGTCTTCGGTATCGACCAGTTCGGCCTGCAGTTCTTTGAAGTTCTCGTTGGCCTTCAGGTCCGGGTAGGCTTCGGCGACAGCGAAGATGCTTTTCAGTGCACCTTCCAGCATATTTTCGGCCTTGCCGGATTCGGCCGGGCCTTTGGCGTCTATCATGGCCGCCCGGGCTTTGGTTACTTCTTCGAACACGCCTTTTTCATGCTTGGCGTAGCCTTTGACTGTTTCCAGCAGATTAGGTATCAGATCCAAGCGGCGTTTCATCTGCACCGTGATATCGCTCCAGGCTTCATCGGCACGGATGTTCAGCCTTAGCAAACTGTTGTACATGTAGGCAAAGATGACAACCAGCAGCAAGACTATACCGCCAATTATTAGTAACCACGTCATATGACTTCCACTCCTGTTATTTGATGCTTTTAATTATATATCAATTTGATAAAAGTATTTACTTTTTGGTGGGCGAGGTGGGACTTGAACCCACAAGACTTTTGGTCAACGGATTTTAAGTCCGTCGCGTATACCAATTCCGCCACTCGCCCGCTTCAAGATATAAAATGGAGGCACCTACGGGATTCGCACCCGTGTACGCGGTTTTGCAGACCGCTGCCTAACTCCTCGGCCAAGGCGCCATATTCGAGCTTGACGTAAAAATTATATCCTAACATCTGCTATTTAAGTAGTTCCAGCCTCAGTTCAAGTCAACGACCAGCAGCCAGTCGTTGGTGCCGTCGCCATGGGCCGAAGGATACGCGATGCTTCGGCTTGCTGTCTGGCTTTCCGAGGCCGCAATCGTCGTATATGCTCCGCTTGTCGGATCATACCAGCGCAGGCGCACATTGCCGTTGCCGCTCAGCGCCGAAGTATCCACCGTTACGGAACGGGTGGAGGGAAAATACACAAGCGCCGCATCGGAAGACATGCCGGATGCGGCTTTGGTATCGCCGCTTCCTAATCCAGTCTTTAGAAACGTACCATTATCCGGCGTCCAGGAAGCATCTGCCACGTATTCGTCCAGTACGGTCCAGGCATGCTTGGCATGAAGCTGCGGCGCCTGGCTGAGGATGTTCAGCCAGCCTGGGCCGCCGTCAAACAAGCCGGTGACTCCGAACGGCCACCATTTCTCATGTCCGTAGTTGATGCCGCTGCCGCCGCGGATGAAAGTAGCGTAGTTCCGTTCCCTAAGCTGCTGGTTCTGGTTGCCGGGATAGTGCGGGGCATTGACGTACGGCGGCTCGATGTCGACCAGCGGATAACTGGTTGCTCCGGCTTCGTTCCAGACATTGTCGAACTGTTCGACGGCAGCGCTGCCGTAGTTGTATAGCTCGTTGGCGCTCTGTTTGAACCACTGATACGCATTGGTGCCGGTCTCGTCGGAAATGAATTGGTCGTAGCCAGTCAGTCCGTTCTGCTGCTCGGCGATGATCAGCCGTTGATTGGACCCGTCGCCGTCCTTGAGGCCATGAAACATGGCATCCAGGTTCCGGCCGATCGGGTCGACCGAGTGCCACTCGAAATCGCCCATGACATGCCAGACGATATTGGGATAGCTCGCGTAGCGCTGAGCAACGGCCTTGCCGTAGTTGTAATTATTGGTGGTGCCGGCATTGATGACATCCGGCGTTGTGCCGGTATCGCCCCAGCTGAGGAACTGCGAAAATACTATTGTCATATGTAGCCTGGTGGCTTCCTGCATCACCCAGTCCATACTGGACCAGGCCGGCCCTAATGATGATGCGAACGGCGTGCCGGTAAAGAAGCTCTGGCCCGCCTTGTTCTTGTAGCGGTCGCCGAAGCTATCGTTCATATGGACACCGAAGGGCGAAACGGTGGCGGCATTGAAACCTAGGCTTTTGAGTCCCTCAAGCGCCTGCGTAATTTCAGTGTTAGAGGCCTCCTGGGACATTGCCCACGAAGACATTGTCTTTAGCAAGTATGGATTGCCATTTTGGTCAATGAATTTCCGGTTCGCCGTACTTACCGGATAGGCGAAGCTGCCGGTTGCAGGCGGCGAGTTAAACATTATGGCATTACCAGCAGAAGCATTGCCGTCGGCAATCGCACTTACATCCCCGTTTAAAGACCCTTGCTCCGCTTCGAAACTAAAGAACGGCACCGCCTGCGCCAGCACCATTACCGCCCAAGCAAAGCACAGCATAAGGCAGGCCAGGAGCTGCCTGCCATAGGCAAGTTTCGGCCTACGAAAACCAAACTTTTTGGCTCTGTTTCTTTTGTCAGTCATTCATACCCTATGCTAACCTAACTGTTCTTAAGCTAACTATACATCAGATAGCTAGTTGGCGATAAAATTTTGCGAAGTGCGTTCTATTCTCCGATCGTACCTGTCTTGACTTCTCCAGCCCGCTTGTAGTTGGCGAAGATAATTCCGTTTTTGGTAACTTGCGATTCGGTCATTTCAAAAGTTGCCGGTATCGTGCCCTCGGCAAATAGCTTCTTGCCCGTCCCAAGAGTCAAAGGATGGATTTTTAGCCACAGTTCGTCGACCAGGTCATTCTTAAGCAGTGTTTGGATTAACTTTCCGCTGCCATGTACTTGCAGCATTGGTCCGTCGCCTTCTTTCAAGTCTTTAAGCTTGGCCACAATGTCACCAGTTACTAGCTCAGAGTTTTCCCAAGATAAGGATAAGTCCGCATTGTTCGACACGACATATTTAATGCACTTATTAAATGGAGTGGCGACAGATTCGATTTCGGGGTGGTTTGGCCAGTAGCCTGCAAAAATGTCATAGGTCTTGCGCCCAAGCAGCAAGTCGAATGGCACGCTCAGCTGCTTATTCATCGGCTCCATGGATTCGTCATCAGCAAAAGGCGCTTGCCAGCCTCCAAATTTGAAGTTTTCGGATGGATCTTCTTCAGGTCCACCGGGTGCCTGCATGACCCCGTCTAGAGTGATGAATGATAAGACGACAATTTTTCTCATGGATTCACCCCTTTGTTAATTTATCCTTCAACAGCCACCTCAAAGCCGCCGTATGCCATTTTCTGCATGTCATTTGGCATTTGAAAATCTTCTCCCATAGGTATTTGCGACATTTCTTCCATAACTTTTCTATTTACTTCATCACGGTGTTCTTTGGATTCAAAAACAATAAAAGAAAACCAGACATTGTCATCGGCTGATGCGCCGGCCATTTCCTGAAAAGCTCGTGATTTCTGGCCTCCCATTTCCTGCTGCTTGAGATCTTCGCCTCTGCATTCAAAAAACTGAAGTGCGCCGTGCTTCATCCATGAATCACGTCCCATTTCTGCCATTTTTTGGTACTCACCTTCTTTGCCTTTAGGTACTACAAGTACGAATCCGTCTATATATTTAGCCATTTTCATCTACCCTTTCATTAAGTTGCGTACTTAATTAGTTTAACACCCACGAATGTTTGATTTTGAAGAGGTCGAGAACTGAAACTCGCAATCCCGAATAATTGGGGGTCCCGATTAAGCCGCTTCATAGGGTAGAGGAAGAACAATACAAAACCCCGTCTAAATTCGTGCTACTGATCGCGCAAATTTAGACGGGGTTGATATTAGTTCGGATGTGGTGCCAGATAGCTGACTTATTTCTAACTCTCACCCCCAGCAATATAGACATATTTAAACTCAAACATCTCGTAAATGAATTTAATCTTTCTGGCAGCCTTATAGTATAATTAGCACTCTTGACACGAGAGTGCTAATTTTCTAAAATCAAAATAGAAGCTAGTTATGCTTCTCTAAGTAAGTTACTAACGATAACGAAAGGAGAAATATAATGAGTAATCTTACTAGATGGGACCCCTTCGCAGAGCTGAGCGCTTTGCAAAAGCAATTTTTTGGTGATGATTGGATGACACCATTCAAAGGCGTGAACATACCCACTACGGACGTCTATACGAAAGACAATCAGCTTAAAGTGGAAGCACATCTACCTAACTTTGAGCAAAACGATGTAAACATTCAGGTAGAAAACAACGCCCTTGTTATAAGTGCAGAACGCCACGAGAAAGAAGAAGACAAGGACAAAAAATATGTTGTCCGTGAAAGCTCTAGTAGCTTTTACCGACGCATTGCACTACCAGATAGGGCTGATACAGATAAAATTGAAGCCAAACTGGATGACGGCGTTCTAAAGGTAAGCGTACCTTTAACACCATTGCCAGAGCCCAAGAAAATTGCTATCGCTGCTTCAAATAAAAAGAAGTAAACCGATTTGGCAACTCGTAAAAAGAGACTCATTTATTTGAGTCTCTTTTGGGTTGAATCAAAAAACACCGATTTTCTCGGTGCTTTACAGGAGTGATAAAGTTAGAATTCAATGGTGCGGGTTAAGAGACTCTAACTCTCGACCTCTTCCTTGGCAAGGAAGCGCTCTAAACAACTGAGCTAAACCCGCATACTTTACCCCACAAAATAATTTTTGCGGGGTCCCCAGATTTGGTGGCTCCTCCCAGACTCGAACTGGGGACACAAGGCTCTTCAGGCCTCTGCTCTACCAACTGAGCTAAAGAGCCGTTTTAGGAACGACCCCAGTATTTTACTCGAAATTCAAGCCGTATTCAAGCAGTCCACCACTGTTTGAAGCAAAAATATTAAGCTGTGGCGTCGAGCCGACTGGCCAGCGCCTGGAATTCGTTCATCTGCCGGTTAAGATCGGCTTCGGTTTTACGGTATTGATCATTGATTTCATACAGCTGTCTGTTCAGTTCATCGTTTTCCCTTTGCAGATCCTGCAGGGAATTAGTATGGACCGATCTTTCCACGTCGCTTTGAGACCGAGCATTAAGCGCAAGGTGAGTACGCTGCTCATTTTTAATATCATTTATCCGCTTGTGTATCTCACTAGTCCGGTTAGTAAGATCAGCTTTGATTTCTTGAAGTTTAAGATTTATATCGTCGACCGCCTGACGCATATTGGTTGCGGCCGATTTCATATGTACGTTTGCCATAAAAATCCTCCGTGCCACCACTATAGCAATCCGACAGATAAGCGCAGTGAATTAGGTTACATTTACGCTGTGTTATTTGTGGTGCACGCCGCGGAGGGCGTCTACCAGTTCGACCGGAAACAAGAACATGGTCTTCTGTGAAGGCTCGGTAGAAATACGTTCCAGGGTATTAAGGGTACGAAGATTGATGGCGCCAGGCGTAGAGGCCAGCATAGCGGCAGCTTCGGCCAAAGTTTTGGCCGCCAATTTTTCACCGTCGGCATTGATGATATTTGCACGTCGCTCGCGTTCGGCCTCGGCCTGCTTGGCCATGGCCCGCTTCATATCCTGCGGCAACTCGATGTTCTGGATCTTTACGTTCTCAACGTCTATGCCCCATTTATCGGTTTCGGCATCCACTATCTGTTTGATCTGTTGGCTGACGTTTTCGCGCTGGCTTAATAGCTCATCCAACTCGACATTGCCCACCACATCCCTTAGGGCCGCTTGAGCGAACTGCGAGGTTGCATAGACATAATTGCTGGTCTCGAGCACCGCTTTTTCGGCCACGATTACACGGAAATAAACTACCGCATCAACACCGATAGTAACGTTGTCTTTGGTTATGACTTCTTGTTTGGGTACATCTATAGGCGTGGACCTTACATCGACTTTGCGCATGTTTTGCACTAGTGGAATTACCAGGTTAAGTCCGGGCTTACGGGTGCTTGTGTAGCGGCCCAAGGTCAAGACAATGCCTCGCTCGTATTGATTGACGATGCGGATACCCGGTAGAACCACGAACAGAACGAACAGGATTATTACCACTGCCAGGACTTCCATGTCTGAACCTCCTTAAATTTCTGCTTTAAGTATACATTCAAATAAAAAGAAAAAGACCTTACTTAAGGTCTTTTTCTTTGGTGGGTGATGAGGGACTCGAACCCCCGACCCTCTCGGTGTAAACGAGATGCTCTAGCCAACTGAGCTAATCACCCATAGTGGTGCGCGAGAGAGGACTTGAACCTCCACGAGTTGCCTCACTACCACCTCAAAGTAGCGCGTCTACCAATTCCGCCACCCGCGCAGGGCCAAGAACAGAGTACAGCATACCTTTTTAAAGCGTTTTTTTCAAGCCATAGGCTCTTCTGTTATAGTAAGCTTAAAGATTAAAACTATGGTTAAACAGAAACCGCCAAAAAAGCATTGGCATAAGAAATACTACCAAATCATCAACCCCATCCATCATTTGGAGCGGAAAATAGAACGCATCGACCGAGAAAATGACCGGCTCCAATATCGCGTTTTGCTGCTCAGTATCTTAAGCGTAGTGCTGGCGGTTTTTGGAATCGTGCTGGCGGTAGTCAGCTTGTCGGCTAATTATTAGGTCCGGGGCATGTTGTCGTAAAAATGCGACAGTGTGTAGTCGTTCCGGAGCAACGGCTTGATGTCCTCTATGGTTACACCGGTCTTTACTCCCGGGTTAAGAGTGCCATAAGGATCAAAGATCTTGCGTACGGCGCTGAATACTTCGTTAATTTCCGGACCGTATTGCATGGCCAGATAAGGCGCGCGCAGGCGGCCATCGCCGTGTTCAGCGCTTATGGATCCGCCTAAGCTGATTACCAGACGGCTGTGGTCGTCCATCAGGCGGAAAAGCTTTTGCCGGTCGCCCAATTGGCCGATATCCAGTAGAGGCTGGATATGCAGATTGCCATTGCCGGCGTGACCCCAGAGAGCCACTGTCAGACGATGCTGTTGGAACAAGGCGTAGACTTTCTCCATATATTCGCCAAGGTTTTCAACCGGTACGATGCCGTCCTCTATGAACGGCAAGGCTTTGAGGCCGCCTTCATGATAAGCCACTACGGTAGCGGCTGAGTGGCGGATCTTCCAGAGCATTTCTTGCTGTTCGGGCAAGGTTTCGGCACCCACGCTAGCATCGTATTTTTCCATTATCTTGCGGGCTTTTTTGGCCATGCGTTTTTGGATGCGCTGATTGGCATCGTCGAATTCCACGAACAATACGACTTTACCGTACGGTTTTTCAAGCAGCCCCTTCAACTGGTTGGGGTTGATCTTGTCTACCAGGTTGAGCAGGTTCTCGTCTACCATCTCTATGGCGCTGGGTACCGATGGCAGATTCTTAAGATCCTCGGCGGCTTTAGCCGCCTCATCAACAGTCTGAAATGATCCAAGCAGCAGCGTAGTATGCGGATTATAATTTTCGGTCTCTACGATCGCTTCAGTCACTATGCCAAGCGTACCTTGCGAGCCAACGAACAAAGGCGTCAGGTCGAACGAACCGTCTTTGTGCCTTATATCGTTCAATGCATAGCCGCACGAATTCTTGCTTACATTAAGCTTAGATTTTTTGATAAGATCTTTTTTCTCTTCCAGCAAAGCGTCCAGCTGACGGTATATCTCGCCCTCCAAGCTGTTTTGTCCCAGCTTCTTGTTGAGCTCCCGTTTGCTGATACGCCGGGTCTCTATAACCTCGCCATTTGCCAGCACGACGCGCATGGAACGTATAAAATCACGAGTAACACCGTATTTGATGCTTTTTTCGCCGCCGGCATTGTTGGCGATGGCGCCGCCGATTGTGCTGTACTCAAGCGAAGCCGGAAACGGTGGCAGGAATCGGCCGTGAGTATGCAAGGTCTGCTGCAGCTTGCCGTAGTTTAGCCCGGGCTGCACTGCAACGCTGCCGCTTTTTGGATCCAGCTCCAAAACTTTGTTCATATGAGCTGGAAAAACCAGGACTATGCCGCTGCCGATGGCTGCACCGGTCTGATCGGTACCGGCTCCGCGAGCCGTAATTGGAATGACCCGGCCGCGTTCCGCCAACTGCCAGCTGAAGCGGGCCGTCTTGCGAACATCGTTCTCGTTGCGGGGATACACGATGATCGATGGGGTAAGCGTAAAGATGCTGCTGTCGGTAGCAAAGTAACGCCGAGCATCCGGGCTGGTCATTACCTCGCCAACTAAATGCTCCTGCAAATAATGCGCGACTTTGCTCATCTTTAGATTGGATTATCCTTTTGCTAACGAATTTACTACCTGACATGATAGCATAGACGGCGGCTTTTATCGGGGTGCTTTTTGTATTTCTAGCACTTGCTAAATCAGCCTTTGTATCATAAAATTACCCCTGTTGTACTGCCGGCTGATAAAGCCGCATGACGCGGATGTGGCGGAATTGGTAGACGCGCTAGCTTCAGGAGCTAGTGAGCATTACGCTCGTGGAGGTTCAAGTCCTCTCATCCGCACCAAATTAAGAACCTGCCTATGCGGCGGGTTTTTAATTTTAACTTGAATTTTTTACTGTATGGAGCGGGTTGTACGGATCATCCACTCATGGACATTGTTGAAGCGGTCAGTGGGTATGTTCATGCCGTTTACGTTGAAGTTATAGACCTTTGAGTAAGTGGTATATACGAATCTTGGCCTGTAAAGCGCCACGGCCGGGGCGTCCTCGCGCCAAGACTGCAGGAACGGCAAGTACTTGGCTGCGCGCAGTTCGGCGTCGTTCCTGGTGCGGCCGGATTCAAGCGCCGAATCTACGGTAGAAGATTTGTAATCGGAAAAGTTTAACCGCCGCTGCGAACGGACGTCAGATTGCGAACTATGCCAATAAGCGAACTGGTCCGGATCGGTACCCATGACTATGCCATAGATAAGGGTATCGTAGCCGCGCTCGTCAATCACTAATTGCAGTTCCGCCTGGGGCATAGAGTTGACCTGCACCTCCACGCCGACCTCCCGCCATTGATCCTTGACGTTGTGAGCAACCGCTGCGTACTCAACGCTGGAAAGCGTGCTGATAGACAGTATTAGCTTCTTGTCGCCCTTGAACCGGGCGGTGCCGCTGGCATCAAGCTTCCATCCGGCCTCATCGAGCAGCTTGGCGGCTTGATCCTTATCAAAACCGTACTGTACGACATCCGGGTTATAGCCTATATGCTCCTTCAGAAGCGGCGCATCTACCGGCACGCTTTGCTGGTTGAGGGCACGGATGACTTCTTTGCGGTCGGTCGCCATCGTAAGCGCGCGGCGGACCTTGGCGTCGGCCAGGATTTCTTGGCTGGTACGGAAAAATATCATCACCGAACCGGTCAAAGGTATGTTCAGCTCCTGAGAGGTCGAAGAGCTGAGCGGCTCGGATTGGGCGCCGGCTACGGCACTTAGCTCGCCGTTGCTGAAGCTGTCTACCAGCGCAGCTTCATCCAAAAAAGCTCTGACGATGAATTCGGCTATCTTAGGCCGGCTGCGATGATAATCGTCGTACGCGCGCAAGGCGATGCGCTGTTCACGGCTGTCGGTGGTGTCGCCATATACCTGCACATCGTTCCACTGGAACGGTCCGGTGCCGATAGGTTCGATGGTGTTGAACAAAGCCCCCCTCAGATCAGCTGGCTTATTATCTTTTAGCAGATGCTCCGGAATAATACCCGTTGTCAACGAGTGAGGAAAAGAAGCCCATACATTATTAAGCGTGAAGATTACCGTGTATTCATCCGGGGCCTCCAACTTGATACCTTGCCAGGCCGAGAAGAACGGCGAGCGCACATCCGGATTCTGAATCGATTGGAATGTGAAGATCACATCTTTGGCGGTGAACGGCTCGCCGTCATGCCAACGCACATCCTCGTTAAGCTTTACGGTGTAGACTTTGCCGCTTTCATCAACCGACCACTCGGTGGCCAGATCGCCGGCCAGAACATTGTTCTTGTCGTATGTCAGCAGGCCCGAGAACAACAACCGCGACATAGCCGTATCAACGTCAGTCGAGGCAAATATTGGGTTGGAATTGGTATAAGAGCCGATCAAACCTTCGCTGTAGATGCCGCCAGGCTGCGGTACGATCTCTAAGAAATAGTCACCCAATGCCCTGGTCTGCACGATCAGCGCGGCAATCAAAGAAATCACCAACAGCAACCAAGATATCAAAAACCGCCGCACTTCATACAAACGTCCCAAGCGGCGGAAAAAATGCTTGTCCAGGCTTTCTTCGGTCTGCGAGCCCAGGCCCTCGAATTGTTTTTGGCGCTGCCGGACCCGGCGTCGCCAGCGCAGCTTGGTTGTACGTTTGATCATTACCGGAAGTCTTAGCCCTTTTTAAATCTGTACGATATTTGCAAGCAATGAAAGAGAAAAAACCACCACTAGAAAAATAGTGAGGTTATGCAAGGATTTTTCGGAACCGCGCCTGACCGTGTTGACTTCGCCGCCGCCGCCCAAGCCCGCGCCCAAAGAAGCGCCTCTGGTCTGCAGCAGGATCAAGATGACCAGCAGTACGCCTGAAGCCAAAGTAATGTAGTTCGCTAACGTCATACTCCCTCTACAATCGTTGTTACAAGATAATTGACTAGGCCAATTATAACACCTGCCAGCATGGCGGCGCCAAACGAAGTGACTTCGAATGGCTTATAGAGTGCGCTTGCCAGGCTGACCATCAGGCCGTTGACGATTATCATGAACAGCCCGAGCGAGAACAATATGGCCGGCAGGCTCAGCAGCACCACGATCGGCTTGATGATGCTGTTGATGATAGCCAGTATCAGCCCGGCCATGATTACGATGCTCAGACGGCCGTTAAAAGTTATCCGCCCGTCCAAAAAACCGGCGGCGATCCAGAGACCAAGCGAGCACACGAACCAACGGAGCAAAAAGCGATAGATCGGATTTTTCATCTTTAGGACTAGTTTAAATTAGGTCAGGCGTACCGGCAAGGCAGCGCTTAAGTTTTTAATGCCCGATTCTGTTATAAGAACGTCGTCTTCTATCCGGATGCCGATATTCTCATCGGCGATGTAAATGCCGGGCTCGACCGTCAGTACCATGCCGGGTTCCAAGGGTCTTTCGTAATCAGCGGCATCGTGGGTATCAAGGCCTAAGAAATGCGATGTAAGATGCGGGTAGTACTTCTTCAGCTTCTTCTTGTCTTCGACGTCGCTGATTAATTGAAGTTTTTTCAGTTCTTTGGCCATCATGGCGTCCACCTGTTGCTCGTAAGCCTTCATGCTCAAACCAGGCTTGAGCATATCGAACGCTTGTTCGCGCACACTCATTACAGCTTCATAAACCTGCGTCTGGCGTTTGGACGGCTTCTTGAAAGCGTATGTCCGGGTAATATCGGCGCTGTAGTTCGCAACTTCAGAACCTACGTCCAGCAGCAACAGCTCGCCGTGGTCGAGCGGCTGATCGTTGTCTATGTAGTGGATGGTCGCAGCGTTACGGCCGCCGGCGATTATCGGCTGGTAGGCATGGCCGCGCCCGCCGCGGCGGATAAATTCTGCCGTAAGGTCGGCCTCGATTTCTTTCTCATTGCCATAATCGCGCAGCCGGTCCTTAATGATATGTAACGAGTCGGCTGTAATATCTATGGCTGATTGGATAGCTTCCAGTTCGGGCGACTGTTTGATTTGACGCATAATTGCGACATTTTTGCGAATATCAATTATTTCAAGCTGGCGATGTTTGCTTAAGGCGCCGAGAAGCGCGCCGCGAGCCGGATTGGCGTAAAAGCCGAAGTGATCGTAATAAGCTTCGAATGGGGCTATGGTGTGGACCTTCTTATGTTTCTTGAGCAGCTTGTCCAAGCGGAGCCAGCCGCTATGGTGTTCCTCTATGTCATCGATGCCTGATTTAAGCTTCATAGACTTCTGGTCTAGCCGGCCGTCCCAAAGGTCACGGTGCTCGGCCCGCCCCGGCGCAATCAGAAAAGTCTGACTCTCTTCTATGACCAAAACGTAGTCTGGTTCGTCTATGCCGCACAAATACCAGAAATTACTGTCTTGGCGGAACGGAAAAGTCGTATCGGCACTGCGTTGAAGCAGGCCGTTAGCTGCTAGCACGATAAGACTAGCATTAACCGCAGACTGTAGCTTCAATCTGTTAGAAGTGAAAAAATCGGCAGAAAAATTATCTCTCATAAGACTGCTAACGGATTATATAGCTTCGCGCCGTGCTCGTCATATAATTCTCCCTGATCGGTCAAATTATAACTTACTGTTTGCGATAAGCGCGGATATATTGCCGCAGTATGGCGGCTCTTTTTTCTCCCACTACCTTAATAAGTTCAAAATCCCTCGCCTGCTCGATTCCCTTGTAGCTACCGAAGATTCTCAGAAGTTTCTTCCGGGTCTCAGGACCGATGGTGGGTATATCGTCCAACAGGCTGCTGGTCTGCCGCTTTACCTTTAAAACCGAGTGGTAGGAAACGGCAAAACGGTGAGATTCATCCCTGATACGCTGCAGTAATTTGACGATATGCGTAGTCTGGGGCAACCGTACCGACAGAAAATCGTCGCTTTCCAGCACCATACCGCCTAAATCAAGTAGCTTTTTGCGATTCAGTTGCAAATATGGCCAATTTTTGTGAATTATTATCTCTTCGAACTGCTTGGCTAAGCCAATTGCTGGCAGTTTGATTTCTTTCTCTTCCAGCACTGTTAGTGCGCTGGCAAGCTGGCCTTTGCCGCCATCTATCAGGAAAAGACCTGGCAAGGGCCAGTCATGGGCATGCTTCTCGCCTAAACGACGCAGGATTACCTCGCGCATGTGGGCAAAATCGTCATTGCCGGGCAAGCGCATCTTGAATTTACGGTAAGACCGCTTATCAGATACGCCGTTAGCAAAAACAACCATGCTGGCCACGGTGTCCGTACCGGACATATGGGAGATGTCATAGCCCTCTATCCGGCGCGGGATCTCGCTTAAGCCCAGCAGTTCCGTCAGATCATTCAAGGCGTGATCGCGGCTTAGATCAAGGTTTTCGCGATCGCTGAATATCACCTGCCGGCCCAGGTTCTTAAGCGCGAACATCTGATTGCGCAAGTCAGCAGCTTCCTCGAAGCGCTTAGCCTTGGCCGCTTGATTCATTTCTTTCTCCAACTGATTGGCCAGCTGAACGCGCTCGCCCTTCAGATACATGATGAGTTTCTTGAGGTCAGTCTTGTATTCGACGCTGTCGAGCTGACCGGTTTCGGGCCCGGGGCATAACCCCAGGTGGTACTGCAGGCAGGCGCGCTTTGGCAGTACCGTATGGGTCGAATAAGGGAAGATTTTGCGCAGATATTTCAGAGCCCGTTTGACACTGAAACCACTAAGATACGGTCCCATGTAGAGCGCGCCGTCATCCAATGGCCGCCGGGTGTAGCCGACCGACGGATAAGCGCTTTTCATGTCGATGCGCACATACAGGCTGGACTTGTCATCCCTGAGCAGAATGTTATAGCGCGGCATGTAGCGCCTGATCATTTCGGCTTCTAGGAACAGGGCTTCGATCTCGCTCTCCACCTCTATCCAGTCGATATCCGTTATTTCGGCTACCAGCGCCTCTGTCTTGGGGTCGCGGGCGCGCGAAATCTGGAAATACTGCCTGACCCTGTTGCGAAGCACCGCCGCCTTGCCGACATAGATAATCTCGCCCTGGTCGTTCTTATGAAAATAAACTCCGGGTCCTTTCGGCAGTTCGGCTAGTTTGGCTTCGATTTTGCTCACCCTAACAGCATATCAGTCAGCAGTATGATTACCCCTAAAAATATTTGAAAAAAGTTTTAGAATATTTTAAAAAATGTTGTATAATGGACCCTACGATTAGGAGATGAAAATTTCGTTAATCGAGCAGATATCACGAGGAGTATTTTTCGTGATCTTAACAACTGAGCAAAGCAGTGTGGTCCCAAGGGAGGAAAAGCATGACCGATTGATAAATCGGTACTGGTTTTCCTTTCTTGGGAAAGAACAATTCACCACCAACCAACCATACCACCACAAGGAGCCCTAGACTTCATACCATCCTGACCCAGACATAACCCAGATCGAACGCCTTCCCGCGTAGAAGAACGGTGACAGCTCCTGCAGCTGTGATCATTCGACGACAGGGAGGACGTTTCGTCCATTGCCTCTCTTGGAGGCGAATCCCTGTCATCATTCATCACACCCGCATGGAGAAGCTGTGCCTTCGAACATGACCCCACCAACCCTTGAAACCCTTTCAGTCTTCATCCCCAGGCAACTGGTTCGCAAGGACACAGCCCTGACCGAAGAGCAGTTGCGCGAGATTCTCGCGTTGTACGTCACCGCCCTCCAGGACCGGTTCCCCAAGGACCTGCCCCCCGAGTACCAGTGGCGCATGAATGCCGGCCAGGACGCAAAGTGCCTGCGCTGGAACATCAACTGGCTCTACCAGTGGACCCTTGTCTTCGCCGCCTCTGACGCGCTTGAGCTGGCCCTCTTCCTCGAGGACTTCTTTCGGGGAACCAGCCATCTTGACTGCGATCCGAGCGTGCCGAACGACATCGCACTCGACACCGCCATCTTCGTGAACGCCAGGGGGCTTACGAGCAACCTGATCTACGAACAGGGCGATGACCGAGCGGAGCTCGACTGGAACAAGGACGTCTGCGCCATCAAGCGGCAACTCCACAAGCTGAAGAGGCTCATGGAGGTTCGCTGCGGGATGTACGTGTCGTTAACCCAGTCTGCTCGTCCAGCAGAGTGAGCGTCAGAGGTCGCGGTTTTTTATCCGCGACCTCTGCACGTCGGCCCTTAAGCCGACTTTACCCTGTAAGGGTGAAGCTTGAGTCATATCCGAATCCCATTTTGCGGACAACAACCACGGGCGATTTCCAACACCCAGCGCC
>CAMLHD010000013.1 GCA_946479835.1 uncultured Candidatus Saccharibacteria bacterium
GCCGGCCGTTTCTCGCCGTCTACGACGACTTTGATGTGGCTGGTCCTAAGCTGATAAGGGTGCGCCATACCGCGCGATACCGGGCGAAAGCGCTTGTAGCGGACGCCTGGCGTGACGCTGATTTCGGTGATGCGTAAGCTGTCGGGCTTGTAGCCGTGGTTGTGATCGGCGTTGGCACGGGCGCTTTTGATAACTTTGGCAACCGGCAGAGCGGCCCGGCGTGGGGCGTGTTCTAAGATAACCAACGCATCGGCGACAGAGCGGCCGCGCACCAGGCTGGCCACCACGCTGACCTTGCGCGGGCTGATTCTAACTGTCTTGGCTATTGCTTGCACGCTCATCTTATGCGCCCTTCGCTAACTTACCGCCGTGGGAGCGGAACTTACGGGTCGGAGCGAACTCGCCAAGCTTGTGGCCGACCATGTTCTCGGTAACGAATACCGGCACATGAACGCGACCGTTATGGACAGCAATAGTGCGGCCGACGAAATCAGGTGAAACAGTGCTGCTGCGAGCCCAGGTTTTGACGATGGTGCGGTCTTCAGCGCCCAAAGCGGCTATCTTCTTAGCCAGCTTAGGATCGATGAATGGACCTTTCTTAAGAGACCTGCTCATGATTATTTCCTCTTAGCCGCATGACGGCTCTTAACGATTAAATGATTGGTACCTTTGCGCCGGCGGGTCTTGTAGCCAAGCGTCTTGACGCCCCAAGGCGTGCGTGGGGCGGCACCGTGATTCTTGCCACCGCCAACACCGTGACGGCCACCATCACCACCACCGTGCGGGTGATCGACTGCGTTCATAACTACGCCGCGGACGGTCGGACGGAAGCCTTTATGGCGGGTGCGGCCGGCTTTGCCGATCTTGACGTTCTGGTGTTGGACATTGCCGACTACGCCGAGACTTGCCATGCAGGCGGTCAAGACCTTGCGGATCTCGCCACTAGGCAGTTTTATAAGGGCATAGGCGCCTTCTTTGGCCATCAGCTGCGCTGAAGTACCGGCAGAGCGGACGATCTGAGCGCCGCGGCCAGGCTGCAGTTCGATAGCGTAGATGGTGCTACCGACCGGGATATTGGCTAGCGGCAAGCGGTTGCCGGTCTCGACCGGTGCATCTTCGCCGCTTCTGATCTTCTGGCCGACCTTCATGGCCGAACCGGCCAGGATGTAATGATAGGCGCCGTTCTGATCCTTGATACGGGCAATCCGGGCGCTGCGGCCTGGATCGTATTCGATATGCTCAACGACAGCTTCAGTACCTGCAGGCAGGTTAAGGTTTACCAGACGGATGAACCGGCGGGCGCCGCCACCACGATGACGGGTAGTGATAACACCTTGGTTGTTACGGCCGGACTTCTGTTTCTTGATTACGGTCAAAGCCTTCAGGGGCTTCTTGGTGGTGATCGAGCTTAGGTCCTGCGTGGTCATGCCGCGCCGGCCCGGAGTGGTTGGCTTGTAAGTCTTAATCGCCATTATTTCTTCTCCTTTTTGCCCAAGATTCCGCGCTTCTTAGGAGCGTCGTCTTTAACGGCCTTCTTAGCGGCTTTTTCTACGGCTTCAGCCTCAGCTTTTTCCTCGGCTTCGACTTCAGCGAAAATCGGCATGGCATCGCCCTTCTTAAGGGTCACGTAGGCTTTCTTGATGTCGGAACGCACGCCAGCTATCGGGCGCGAACCTTTGCGGTAAGACTGCTTGACCTTGCCCTTGGCTAAGCTGATGCGTACGTCTTTGACGGTCACTTCATACTGGACGCTTACAGCGCGGGCTACGGTATGCTTGTTGGCGCTTAAAGGCACGTCGAATACGTAGGTCCGAGCCGATTCCACCTGGCTCTGCTTGTAGGCCTTCTCGCTGACGCGTGGTTTAAGGATGAAATCTTTCATTATTTCTTGCCTCCAAGCCATTGTTCGATTGTTTCCAGCGATTTGGCGGTAATCAGGATGGTGTCGGCATTCATGATGTCGTAGACGCTCAGATAGTTGGCTTTGACGACCTTAAGGTTAGGAATGTTGTTGGTTGAACGAGTAAGTTCTGCCGGCTTGTCTTCAACGACCAACAGGGTGTTGCGCACGGCTTGCAGCTTGCTTAGCAGCTTGACTGCGTCGGCGGTCTTGCCGGACTTAGGTTCGAAAGCCTCGACAACGGAAATATTCTTAGACTTAAGAGTAAGAGCGTGCTTTAAAGCAGTACGCTTGACGCTCAGAGGCAGCTTGTGGCTGTGGTTCTCCTGGCCAGTCGGTCCAAAAGTAATGCCGCCGCCGCGCCAGATAGGTACGCGGATGGAGCCGAAGCGGGCCCGGCCGGTGCCTTTTTGGCGCCACGGCTTCTTGCCGCCGCCGCGGACTTCGCCGCGGGTCTTAGACTTGGCGTTGGCGGTGCGGCCGTTAGCCAGGTATGCGTTATAAGCCTGCTTCAAAAGCTCGGAGCTGACGTTCTCAATGCCGAACACGCTCTTTGGCAGCTTGGCGGCTACGGTAGCCTTGTTGCCGGTCTTGGTATAGGTCGGAGTACTCATGGCTATTTGTCTCCCTTCAGCACGACGATGCTTTTCTTCGGGCCGGGTACGGCGCCGGTTACGGCAATCAGGCTGTTGGCGGCGTCGACGTAAGCAACCTTCAAGTTCTTGACGGTAACTTGGTCGTGGCCCATCTGACCGGACATCTTCTTGCCCTTAAAGATTCTTTGAGGATACATCGAGCCGATCGAGCCCGGGCGGCGATAGCTGCGTCCACCATGGGTCTTGCGGCCGCGTTTGAAGCCGTGGCGCTTGATAGTACCGGCAAAACCTTTGCCTTTGCTGGTGCCGGTAACGGCTACGGTGTCGCCGACACTAAAAACGTCGGCTTTGATTTCGGTGCCGACGCTTAAGTCTTCTGGAAGCTCGTCAATGCGAATTTCGCGCACAATCTTAGCCGGAGCGAGCTTAGCCTTAGTAGTGTGGCCGACTTGGGCCTTGTTCGGATGCTTGGCAGTTTCCGTGCCGAGCTGGACCGCAACGTAACCATCGGTTTCGGCGGTCTTCACTTGCGTAACGACGCAAGGACTAGCGGAAAGCAAGGTAACAGGCGTGAGGATACCATCGTCAGCGACGAGGCTTGTCATGCCAACCTTTCTGGTAATCAGGGCTTTCATAGTGATATTTGACACCTTATCGTTTAGAGACACGCTATCAAAAATCTTGGTGCCGGGCGGTTTCTACCTCTGTAGACCTGCTCGTTCACCAAGATTTTGGCGGATCGATTTGTTGAATTACCAAAACAGATTAGCACGAAATGCTAACCCCTGTCAATTAGTTGTGTATTCTACAATACTATTTCAAAGCCGATGGGCAGCCAGAAGCCGATGAACGTGGAGACCAGCAGTATGGCATATTCAATCTTGCGGTCTATCTGGAAACGGTCAAGCCGCGCTAATAGCAGGCCCACCATTAGGCCCAAAGGTAACGGTATCTGCCAGCTGTCTTTGGTAATCCTTAGCCATTGGGCACCCAGGATCAGGTAAAGCACCAGCTTAAGGATGTAAACTGCGTCACTTTCCTTGCGAGCCATATTTTTTTGTTTTAAGCATTACCGCCATTAAACCAAATATTCGTTGCCATTGCCAGCTAGGACTTGCGGTAAGACGCTAGGGCCGCCAAATCCGGCTTGAATCCCAGTGCTACCGCGTACGGCATGACCGGGTCATTGGGGTTGGAATCAGCTTTGAGGCGGCTGAATTCGACCGTACTCACAAATAGCTGGTAGCCAGCGATGTCGCGCCAATCTTCCCGCAGCTTTGGCGTGGTGGCCCCAGGACGGCCGCTGCCCAAAAAATAGCCGTAGCGGATAAATTTGATCAGATAAAACACCGCGAACCAGGTTAAGGGCACCAGCATTAAAAGGATTAATATCACATTGATCTTCTCAACCTCGGCGAACTGTGAATCACCCCAGAAAGCACGCATGAAAAGCAGCGAATAATAATACTGCGGAACGATTATGAGGATGGTTAGGATAGAGGCCAACAGCTTTTCACCGCCGCGGCCGTGAAACGACAGCAGCGTTTCCCTGTATAAATAGTCCTTTTGGACTAATTGGGCCCTGACTTCGTGCTGAAAGCTGCTTCTAAGGCCAAAGTTTTCGCTGAATTTGCCGTTTACGGATTGCCAGTCGGTCTCGGCTTTCGGCAGGCTTTTGAGCCAGGACAGAACAGCGATTTCGGCGTCGGACAAGTGTTTCAGCTCACCATCGTGCACATGCGTGACTACAAACTTGGGATTGTCCTTATGGTGCTTGCTCAGTTTTATGAAGCTTTTCTGCATGAGGCTGATAATGGTAGCCAGAAGCTCATTGCTCCCGAACTTCCTATCGAATAAATAGCCCAGCTCGGCGGGCTTAAGCTGGTGCGGCGCCTCATACTCGGCAATCACCGTGCCTCGGCGCAGCCTCTCAAGAGTGTAGTAGCGCACAAACAGGCCGGCCAACGGCGCAGCTAACGCCCCGGCCATGACCATAAGTAATAAGAACAGACCCTCCATCTTAAACTCAAGTCTAGCTCAAAACCGAAGCTACAGCCAGGTGGCAGTCGGCACCAGATGTTCTAAAGCGCGGGAACCGCGGACACAATCAACGCTTCTGTCGGCAAATCGCTGGCGGGCCAGATCGGCGGCGTCTTCTGGCCTCATGCGGGCCACCCGGGCGGCCTGACCGGTCTCGTAGGCTATATCGAAGGCTTCTTTGCTGCCGTGTGCATCTTGCGGTATCTCACTCAAAACCGCATCCCGGATAGCTGTTGCATCCATGCCGTATACGCTCATGATCTCCCCTCTCATAGCTTTAAGGATAAGGGCAAATAGATTTTGAATCAGTGAAATAGATTACTAATTGACCAGGCCTATCTCGTGAGCATGGTCGAAGCTTTTATGAAACTGCGAATGCAGGGGCGACGGCAGATTAGCAGAGGTAAACCAGCCGATCTCGTCTATCTTGTGAGGTTCACCTATCTCAATGTCTTTTGGATCCACAAGCACGGCATGGACAAAAGCCATCCAGTGCGTCGGCGTGCCGTTATTGTCGCGCAGCGCTTCGTAGGCTTTAAGGAACTTGACTTCGCGGGCTTCGGTTTTGAGTTCTTCGAACACTTCGCGCTTGACAGCGTCCTCCAGCTTTTCGCCGAATTCCAGGGCACCGCCGCCTATATCCCACTTGCCTTGTTCATCGCGGCAGTTCTGGGATCGTTTCTGCAGCAGTACATTGCCTTGGCCATCGTGGATGATGAAATTTATGGTAACGCCGATATAATCGATGCCGCGCCGGGCATCAATTTCATCGGCCGCTATTTTTATTCCTGGCATTGATGCAATTTTATCATTAACGCCTTTCGTTACCCTAGTCCAGGGGCTGATATTGGATGTCGGCCTGCGGCCTTACAGCCAGCACCAGTATGTCGCCGGTTTCTATCGGACCCTTGCGGCAGCCGATCTCATCATCAATGTCCCGAACCCCTGGCCGGAAGGCGAATTCACACACCATCTTACCCGAACGTGAACCGCCTATGAACTCCCTGGCCGTGATTGCCGGACAGCCGAAGCAACGCTCATCAAGGCCGTCTTCTACTCTGATGTAGGGTGGTACTCCGAGCTCGATCATTTTACATCTTAATTTCGGCGTCGCAACCGGCCGGCAAAGCCAGATTCATCAGCGAGTCGATAGTCTTAGGGGTTGGGTCGAAGACGTCGATCAGGCGCTTATGAACGCGCATTTCGAACTGTTCGCGGCCCTTCTTATAAACATGGGGGCTTTTTACCACCGTGAATGTGCTTTTGCGGGTCGGCAGCGGAATCGGTCCGGCAATGGTAGCGCCGGTGCGCAGAGCGGTATCTACGATCTGCTTGGCTGATTGATCGATTACTTTGTGGTCGTATGCCTTAAGGCGGATACGGATGCGCTGCTTGCCGCTTGCCGGCGCAGACGCGGCTTTGGCGGCTGTTTTTTTGGCTTCTGCCATGGGTGTTATTTCCTTTGCGTCGTAATCTCTTACGGAGTGATGAGTGACCGCACGAGTTCTCGACAGCGATTAATTTACAGAGGTATTCTATAACAAACTAGCGATTATGCAATAACTTTAGCTGTAATTTCCGGCGGCGTATAGTCCTAGGCGGCGGTAAACCGGGGCCAGCTTGTCCTTGACTTCAACATCAAGCATACAAACCCTGCCTTGCTTATCGAGCGCAAAAAGCAGCCGGGTACGGCCAAGTATGCCCCTGTTTCCTAAGCCGGGAGTTTCTATCGGATTAAGCTCATAAACAGTTACGGGATCGTTATCTATCCTTAGGCCTTTCGCATTGGTCTGCTTGCGGATACCCGGAACTTTGCCCTTGGAAAATTCAGCCCTGCGGATATAGTCTAAGGCCCTTTCAAGGCTCGATAGCAGGTTCTTATCGTGATTGTAGCTGGCAGCATACTCGGAAATCATAGTCTTGGCAGCTGCTTCCGGATCTTCATCCGTCGTTTCATAGCCGTTTTCGCCTGCAGCAACGGCTACCAATGCCCTTGGCTCGGGCGGCAGTTCCGGAGCGGTTGCTTCCACTTCTTCGCCTTTGTTCATGCGCCTGATCGCACGTTTATTGCTGTTTCTGCGTTTGTCTATGGTTTTTCTTTCTTCTAGGGTGACATCTTCTGTGAATTGTTCGAACAGCATGTTTTCGAACAATAGGACCAGTTGTTGTTTCATTACTTCGGGTCGGTTGAAGTTCGGGTGGATACCGATGTGCTTTATGACGCCATCACGCAGCCTTTCCAAAAACCCGATCTGATGGTTCCTCACCCAGTGAAGCTCGTTAGCTTCGCCGTTAAGCGCGTTCGTAACTTGATTGCCCATGGCACGCAAAACAGTGTCTTGGCTTGCATCGGGCGCCACCTCCATAGCGACGTTCAACACATATGCAGTCAGCTTCTGGATGGCCGGCGTGCGGGCCGCGAATTCCGGATTACCGGCTACGGTCCACCACAGCGCGTCATCAAGCTCACGATTTTTCAGCCTGTCGATCATATCCATCATCGGCGTGCCCTGACCTCTGGACAGCGGGGTCTCGGCGCAAAGTGAAGCGGCCATTTGGGAATAGATCATGCGATTCTGAATATCATCTACGGGCATTGTCTTAAGCAGCAGCTGAAGCAGCTCGACTCGCTGCTCATGACCAAAGCTCCGATAACGTTCGTGCAGGGCGACCAATACCCCGGCTTCTTTATAAACCAGGCCGGCAGTTGCCAGCATGTGTTCCCTAAGTCTCTCTTTGGGTTCTTCCGGGTCTTTGTCATCGGCAGGTATCATGCCTTCCCGTGTCGTATCAGCTTGTTCCCAGGCGCCAAACATCGTACGGCCGAATTCCTCAGGGTCCGATATGGCCAGTGCCAGGCTCTTGGTCAGGCTGGCAATCTCGGCTGCGGTGGTCGTAGTCCTATCTATAGAGTCTGCCAGATCGCTCAGCTCATGGGTCTGCATCTCTTCATCCATGCTTTGCAAAAAAGCGTCATTCAAGACCGTGCGCTGCTGTTCGATGTCCATGAGGTCTGTTATCTCAGGCAGCAGAGTCAAGGTTCGCTCCCGAAAGTCCGCTAGTGACCAACGCGTATCTAAAGACGGCTCTTCTTGGTCCGGATTGTATTGCTCACGCAGCTGCATAATTAACATATTATACCATAATTATGGACTGTTAGAAATATAAAAACTCCCCAGAGCAATCCGAGGAGTTTTTATGGTTGGTATTGCTTACTTATTGATCTTGGTAACAACACCAGCGCCAACGGTGCGGCCGCCTTCGCGGATAGCGAAGCGCAGACCCTGCTCCATGGCGATCGGGGCAAGCAGCTTGACCTTGAAGGTCACGGTGTCGCCCGGCATAACCATTTCTTTGTCGGCTGGCAATTCAACCTCACCAGTTACATCCGTGGTACGGAAGTAGAACTGGGGCTTGTAGCCCTTGAAGAATGGCGTATGACGGCCACCTTCTTCTTTGGTAAGGATATAGACTTCAGCGTCGAATTCGGTGTGCGGGGTGATGGAACCCGGCTTGGCCAGAACCTGGCCGCGCTCGATGTCATCACGCTCAACACCGCGCAGCAGGATACCGGCGTTGTCGCCAGCCTGGCCCTGATCGAGGCTCTTCTTGAACATTTCGATACCGGTAACGACTGATTTCTGGGTAGCGCGGACGCCAACGATTTCAACTTCGTCGTTAACCTTTACAACGCCTTGCTCGATACGGCCGGTGGCAACAGTACCGCGGCCCTTGATTGAGAAAACATCTTCGATAGCCATCATGAACGGCTTGTCGAGATCACGCTTTGGTTCCTCGATGAATTCGTCCATGGCTTTGACCAGCTCCATGATAGCGTCTTCGTCGGCTGCAGAGCCTTCGAGAGCCTTGGTAGCTGAGCCCTTAACGATCGGGGCGTTCTCGTCAAAGTCGTTTTTGGCTAGCAGTTCGCGGATGTCCATTTCAACCAGCTCAACCAGGTCAGGGTCGGCCAGGTCCATCTTGTTCATGAAGACCAAGATCTTAGGCACGCCCACCTGCTTGGCAAGCAGAACGTGTTCGCGGGTCTGAGGCATGGGGCCGTCAGCGGCCGATACAACAAGAATCGCACCGTCAACCTGAGCGGCACCGGTGATCATGTTCTTGACGTAGTCGGCATGACCAGGCATGTCAACGTGAGCGTAGTGGCGCTTTTCGCTCTCGTATTCCTGGTGGGAAGTCGCGATGGTTATACCGCGGGCTTTTTCTTCCGGGGCGTTGTCGATCTGGTCGTAGGCGACCGGCTTGTTGACATCGCTTGGAAGCTTTTTAGCTAGTACAGCCGTGATGGCTGCGGTTAGAGTCGTCTTACCGTGGTCGACGTGACCCATGGTACCGACGTTTACGTGAGGCTTAGATCGATCAAAATCTGCCATTTTGTAGTAATTCCTTGTTTAGTTGATAATAATTTCGCGGTCCATGTTGTTCGACAAATCAAACAACGCCCTCACGCGAGTTACCCATGAATAATAGCAAATTACAGATACGGTTGTAAAGCACTTTTAAGAAGTAATGACCCGTTCCCGAAGAACTACGCAGCGCGCCATGACGATCAGAAAGAAGGTGGCGGCCGCCAGCAACAAGGCGGCCACAAACATCGGCAGCAGCGAGCTGAAAGAAAAGTCATTGATCGCCGAGAGGAACAGCGCGGACGCCTGCGGCAGGATGTGCGCGAAGTAAAGGTAGAGCCAGAACAGCAGGATGGCGGTGGCGATTACCCTGATAAATATCCTGGCTATAGCTTCGGGCAGTGCTCTGGATTGCTTGAAGCCGCGCGGCAGCATCATGCCCCTGGTCTTAGGCAGATCGCTTTTATAAGCCTGCAAGGCGCTGACCGCAAAATACATCGCCACATATACGCTTACGCCAATCAGCATCCAGAAAATGATAGTCAGTATCCGCGGGCCTATGGTCTCATCGATAAAATTAAGCGTTTCCTTGAAGCGCAGCTCAATGTAATCAATCAGGAACACATAGACTTCGCCCTGGACATTCCTGACGAACGTCAGAGTGTTAGAAAGCGTCAGAAAAAGCAGTGCCGCGGCCGGAAGTATCAGCAGCTCGTATTTGGACGGCAGAAAAGCCCGCCGGAAACGGCTGGTATCCTTTATATTTTCTTGTGAGGATGAGGACATCGCTTAAATGGAGTATAAGCATACCTGTTTATGCTGTAAAGAATCGGCTACTTGAAGTAATCCGTATAGCCCGATATCCGCATCGGGCCGTTGTAATCGGCTGGTTCTTTTAGCATCTTGCCGTTGCAGAGCCGTCCGTTGCTGACGTTTTTCATATTGCGTATGCAGTTCTGGGTCCAGGCATCCATGACGTTGTTGTCCCATGCGCCGAACCAATCAGCGTGGAAAGTGGAACCGTCGGTATGGGTCATGCCGGGCATGTTATCGGATGACAATGTCCATCCGCTGGTATTGCCGGCGTTGTTCCAAAAGGCGAATTCGGTGAGCGCAGGCAGATGGACCGGATGGGTTGTCGGGCATCGGGGCTGGCCGTCGTTCGGATCGTAGTAAATATAGGCCATGTGGCTGCGGTGATTGGGACTGTCGAGATTGACACCGTCCCAGCACGTCGGGAAATAAACGGCGGCTATCAGCGCTTCGCCTGGCGGGCAGGAATTGGGAATGTTGCCAGACTTGTTCTGAGTCGCGTCGCAATACCAATCCATGTGACGGTTCTGGTCCGCCGGCCCATTAACATCGTAGCCGGCTATGATACGCAGACCATTTGGAATGTCATGGACGTTACGTATGCAGGCCTGTTTTTGCGACAAGTTGGTGGCCGCATACGGGCACGGGGAATCCTTGTAGTAGAGATTGAAGAAGCTGGGCACGACTACCTTGTTGCCATCGTTCCTGTCAAAGACCGCCGGCATCCAGTAGCCGGTGCGGTTAAGCGGCCCGCCGACGCATGAGCCGTCGCCTGCTGAGCGTAATGACTGATAGGTGCTGTTGTGGTCCAGCGACTTGTTGCCGAAGAACATGTGCAGATGGCCCTTGTTGGCCTGGCCCGGATAAACGATCGGATCAAAGTAGCCTAAATGCGAGAAACTGCAGGTAAACCTAAAGCTGCCCGACGGTTCCCACGAGCTATCGTCTATCGGCCAAGGGTCGTCCTGCAGCCAGTCATTCGTATTGAAATTACTGGGCACATCGGCATACGGGTCGCCGGTGCTGGACTCATTGAACCTAAGCGCATTGCCGCCGGAGGCGGATGTGTCGGATATTACGCTTACTTCGCCCGTGTTAGTGCCAGATTCGGCCTCGAATTTGAAGTGCACCGCAGCAAATACAACCGAACTTGCGCCCAGCACTATTATCAATATCAGAGCAGGTAGCAGTAGTACCCTTCTATGTACTGCCATAACTGGCTTAAGTATAGACTGACTATTTAAAAATGTAACGCTTACTTGGAGCGTTTGGAGGCAATGGCTTCGGCCACATTGTTCGGAACGTCGGCGTAGTGGTCAAGCTCCATGCTGGAGCTGGCACGTCCCTTGGTTGCCGAGCGGAGCGAAGTTGTGTAGCCGAACATTTCGCCCAAAGGCACGAAAGCGGTAACTTCCTTGATACCAGCCTGCAAGTCTTCCATAGATTCGATGCGGCCGCGCTTGGAGTTCAGGTCGCCGATAACATCGCCCATGAATTCCTCAGGGGTAACGACAACAACCTTCATAACTGGTTCAAGCAGTACCGGGCCGGCTTTCTTCATAGCCTCAGTAAAGGCCATTGAACCGGCGATCTTGAAGGCCATTTCCGAGGAGTCAACGTCGTGGAAGGAACCGTCATACAGTTCCACCTTAACATCAACCACCGGATAGCCGGCCACCGTACCAGTGGTCATGGCTTCTTTAACGCCTTCTTCGACCGGTTTGATGAACTCGCCAGGAATTACGCCACCCTTGATGGAGTTGATGAACTCAAAGCCCTTGCCTTGTTCGTTCTGAGAAATACGTACCCAAGCGTCGCCGTACTGGCCGCGGCCGCCGGATTGGCGGATGAACTTGCCTTGGGCTTCGACGCCGTCCTTACGGATGGTTTCGCGGTAGGCAACTTGTGGAGCGCCGACGTTGGCTTCCACGTCAAATTCACGCTTCATGCGGTCTACGATGATTTCCAAGTGTAGCTCGCCCATGCCGGATATAACGGTTTGGCCGGTTTCTTCGTCCACCTTGATGCGGAATGTCGGGTCTTCTTCGGCCAGACGCTGCATAGCGATAGACATCTTTTCTTGGTCGCTCTTAGTCTTTGGTTCGATAGCGATAGATACGGGCGGCTCCGGGAAGGTAATGCTTTCCAGCACGATCGGGTGCGCCTGGTCGGCCAGTGTGTGGCCGGTAGTGGTGCCTTTGAGGCCTACGATGGCGGCAATGTCGCCGGCCGAGACTTCAGAGATATCTTCGCGTTTGTCGGCTTGCATGCGTACGATTCGGCCAATGCGTTCTTTTTCGCCGGTGGAAGTGTTCAATACATAAGAACCTGCGTTCATCTTGCCGGAGTAGACGCGGTAGTAAGCCAGCTTACCCACGAACGGATCAGTCGTAATCTTAAAGGCCAGGCCGCTGAGCGGCTCTGAAGCCTCAGGCTTGCGCTCAACTTCATCACCGGTCTTAGGATGCTTGCCCCATGTAGATCCGCGGTCCAGCGGGCTTGGCAGGAAGTCCTTGACCATGTCCAAGACTTTTTCAACGATGACACCGCGGCCGTCGCCGCCGGTTACGGCAAAGAAGTTGCCGCTTAGCACGGCGGAGCGGATAGCCTGGCGGATTTCGTCCTCAGATAGGCCGTCTTCGCCGACTTCAAAGTATTTCTCAAGCATGGCTTCGTCTTCGGCTACGGCATTTTCAATCAGCAGCGAGCGGTATTTCTTGACCTGATCCATCATGTCGGCCGGAACTTCGCCGACTTTCAGCTCTTTGTCAGCGAACTCGTTATAGGTGTAAGCCTTCATGTCTACGAGATCGACAAGACCGTTGATGCTCTGTTCAAAGCCGATCGGCAGATGAACCGGGAAAGCCCGCTTGCTCAGGCGGTTATGGATCGATTCCAGGGATTTGTAGAAATCACCGCCGGTCTGATTGATCTTGTTAATAAAACAGATGCGGGGCACGCCATATTTGTCGGCCTGGCGCCAAACGGTTTCGGATTGGGATTCCACGCCCATCTTGCCGTCGAACACCACACAGGCGCCGTCGAGCACACGCAAACTGCGCTCAACCTCAACCGTGAAGTCGATGTGGCCCGGGGTGTCGATGATGTTGATCTGGTGGTCTTTCCAGTAGCAGGTTACGGCAGCAGACACGATGGTGATACCGCGCTCACGCTCCTGAGCCATCCAGTCGGTGGTGGTTTCGCCTTCGTGAACGGCGCCGATCTTGTGCTTCAGGCCGGTGCGATACAGGATGCCCTCGGTCGTGGTGGTTTTTCCAGCGTCAATATGCGCGATAATGCCCATATTGCGGATGTTCTTCATTTCGGTCTTCTTATCTGCCATAACTTTTACGCTTCGCTTTCGAGGGACACCTGCGGCTTCCCTCGACGCACGGGGCGCGGAATAAATCCTGGCGCCCTCGGCTGCTCTTTTCCCTTCCTATTAAACTATATTAGTTATGCGCCACTTAAAAAATAAGTGCGAGCGCACTTCCCTGTTATTTTAGCCGAAACTGCCTGCAATAACAAGTGGCCGCCTAGATGCTGGTCGATGAAGGCTCGGTCGGAGCTGTGAACCTTTCTTGCAGCAGCCGCTGGAAGTCATCGTAGGGCATGGCGTCGTTTGGAGTTGCAATGTTAACCGGCTCACCGTATTCGCCCAAAGTTACCGTGGAAGTTATCAGTGTACCGCCCTCTTCTTGTTTCAATTCTACTTTGACGAACCGGTTCGTGTTTTTGTCTACCCAAAGGGTAAATTTGTCGGTCAGCACATCGTTGACAGTATTTTCTATGCCAAGTTTTTCGGCCACGAAATCATTGAGCTCCTTGAGCTTTTCTTTGTTCAGCTCGACTTCGTAACGCACGGTTTTCTGGCCGTCCACGTCCTCGTTTTCGAAGCTTGTGATCTTGTAAGTGTTGTCGGCCCTTATCTTATTTAGTATTTCCTGGCGCAGGCCCGGATCAAAATTACCGACGATTACTTCGCCAAGCGGCGTATTGACATCGATGATTCCGGCCGCCGGATCAGCCGCAATGGCTTCTTCGTCGCCATCCAGCCTGACCCACTTGTCCTTGACGTCGTCTGTCAGATCGGCCTCCTGGCCGAACAGTTCCCAGACGTATTCGCTGTATTTTGCATAGCCTTCGCCGGGCTTAGGGCTGACGGCTTCGCCTTCCATTTTCATTACAACGCCCTGTGAGTCTACATCCATAGATAAAGTGCCGCCGGTCTTGGACTCCTTCGGATCGGTAAAATCGGTTTCGGTGTTAAGCGTAAAATTCAGGCCTTCGCCTACCGTGGCGTAGTCCTGGCTGATGGTTGTAACCATCAGATGATTCTCTAGCGCCTTCGCAAACCGCTTTTCCGGCGTCAATGCCGTGGCATTCAGGCCCAGCAGTGCTGCCAGGACGGCCAGCGCCAATATGACCACGCCGGCTATCAGCCATAATTTCCTACGGCCGGACTTAGCCGGCTTATTATCTAATGTCACCGCACCAATCGTAGCTACGGACGGCACTTGCGGGTCCGGCGGTACTGGCGGCAAGGGTCCCTGAACAGGCGTAGGCTGTACATTAGGAATAGAACTGTTTGGTTCCGGGGATTGGTTTTGGTCTTTTTGCGGTTCCATTATATAGGCTGCTAGGCCCAATTATAGGGAACGTTCAATTAAACACAAGAAGTATTGTAGGAAGCGCTTAGCCGACTTTTTCGACGGTTATCTTATAGACGAACGGATAGCTGGAGGTACAGGTAGCCTTGGACATGCTGCCGATGCCAACCCAGGGGCCTGACCTGATGATACCAGGGCCGTTATCGAAGAAGGTGCACCAGACACGCACCCGGTAAGCGCCCGTGCCCGAGAAGCATCTGACGCTGCCGCTCTGCGGAGTCGAACCGGTGTATTTTATAGTGGAGCAATTGCTGGCTAACGCGGACGCCGCACCCGGCAGCAGGAACATGCAGCTAGCCAATACTGCTAGGAACAACCCTACGATTTTTTTCATAACAGTCTCCTATTTATTACTTGATATCGCTACGTTACTCCGTAATTCAGCGCATAACAATAAAGAAGCTTACAAAAAAACCGGACTTTTCGGCCCGGTTCTTTTCTGCCATTTTAGTTGTTGCTTATAGTTCCCTTATTCTTTGTAAAACCCGTCTGCCGATTGAAACGGATGTTGAGCGCAATTTTGAATTGTCCATGCTTTCACGGACGCTGCAGATGTCTTCGGCCGGACCGTCACAGCCGCGGGCCTTTGCCTGCAGCATGTGCTCGGTTAGCCGCATCTGTCTCTTCACACCATCGAAACGAGGGTGATTCGGGTCATCTATCTCAATTTCTTGTTCCAAATGAGCGGAAGCTGCCGGGCTGCTGGTATGCAGGTCCACTATGCGCATACGCGCAGGACAAGGTTCGCCGGTTGATGGGCAGGCGACCTCTGCCAGATCATATTGGATTGCCTCGGTCACTGTGGTTGTTATCTCGCGAAGTGAGCGAAGGCTCGGTTAGATTCGGCCATCTTGTGCGTGTCTTCGCGCTTCTTAACGGCCGTACCGGTATTGTTGTAGGCGTCGACTAATTCCAAAGCGATGCGGTCTTCCATGCTCATGCCTTTGCGGGAGCGGGCGGCTTGCACGAACCACATGGTTGTAAGGTGGTTTTGGCGCTGGCCTTTAACCTCAAAAGGAATCTGATAGTTGGCGCCGCCGACACGACGGGAACGGGTTTCCATGTGCGGACGGATGTTCTGCATGGCCTTTTCAAACACTTCCAGAGGGTTTTCTGACTTGACCTTCTTAGCGGCCTTTTGCATGCCGTTATAGACCAGTTTTTCGGCAGTCTGTTTCTTGCCTTCGCGCATCACGCGGTTGATAACGCGCGTAACCTGCTGGTTGTTGTATACGCGGTCCGGAGTCGCTTCACGGACCAATGATTTGGTAACTTTGCGCGGCATGATTATTTACCTTCTTTCTTGGTGCCGTACTTGCTACGGCCACGCTTGCGGTTGTTGACACCTTGAAGGTCCAAAGCGCCGCGAACGATGTGGTAGCGTACACCTGGCAGATCGGGCACACGGCCGCCGCGGATCATGACCACAGCGTGCTCTTGCAGGTTATGGCCTTCGCCGCCGATATAAGCCCAGACTTCATAGCCGTTGTTCAAGCGAACACGGGCGACTTTTCTAAGAGCCGAGTTCGGCTTCTTAGGCGTCTTGGTAGTAACCTTTACGCAAACCCCGCGCTTGAACGGGCTGGGTTTCTCGTAATTACGGTTTTTTAGGTTGTTCGTCACGCGGTGCAGCGCTGGGCTCTTGCTCTTAGAGCTGGAGCTCTTGCGCGGCTTGCGGACGAGCTGGTTAATTGTAGGCAATGTAAATCCTTTCTTAGATTCTTGTCGGCGGAGACTAAGGGCTCCGCAGATTGCTGAATTAAAACTCGTTTATGCCAAAGGTTATTCTAACAGATGAGACACAGATATGCAATCCGTGCTTAGATGTTCTTGTCTTTAGGATGGAGCTTGGTAGGTTTTTGGGGCGGAGTAAAGTACTTTTGGACCGTATAATAATCCGACTCTTTTCTGGTGACTTTCTCAATCTCGGCTATCTCATGTCCTGGCACAATCACGAACTCGTTTGATTGGCGGTGAATTGCAACATAATCAGACACCGTCAACTTGATTCTTTGCTTGCACTTATCGTCGGCGCATTCGCAGTAAAAAAGCAACGCCAGGTCCTTGGATACTAAATCTCTGATTTTTTCATTTTTCTCTTCGGTGCGCGTAGTTTCCAGCGTTTCAACAACACCTTCATTGGCATTGCGGAAGATAACTTCGTTTTCCGCCAAACGTCTCTCCGACGGCGTCTCTTTCATGTCCTAATAGTAGCATGGTGATAAAAGGTTGTTTTGACTGGGAGAATGTGCGGCGGCAGCGCCGTCCCTCTCTAAAGGGGACGGCGACTTACGCCAATGCATCAAAACAAATCAGAAAAGAGGAGGTAGCCGATGAAGCAGACGACCACTAACGTACCCCAAATCGAGTACGCCTCGCTGTACTTGGCCAGTCTGGTCCGCTCCAACATGATCTTGAAAGTCCTGCCACCATCCAGCGGCATGATCGGTATCATGTTGAACAGAGCCAAGCTCAACGAAATGTTGGCCCCGAAAAGTACGGCTTCAAACAAGTCGCTTGATTCGGCTGCCAGCCTGACGACCTCAACAGGCCCGCCGGTTTCCTCCGGAGCGCTGGCAAGAGCATACACGATGAACGTGGCTGCCAGCAGTCCGATAAATGGCATGAGCCTGAAGAACCACTTTCTAAAGACCGCTAGCAGCGCCGTAACGCTGATGAGGATCAGCAAAAGCGTCATCAAGCCTCGTTGGCTGTTTGCCGGATCTACTATCCGGATCAGGCACAGAACGGCTATTGAAGCAAAGGCAAGGACGATGTTCATGAACACCCCCGCGCCGTAAACTGCTGCTTGGCCGTCAAAATCCAGTTCCTTCAGCTTCTCCTCGCCCTTGTCTGTCGGCTTGACGTATGCTCCGAGCAAAATAGGTGAAAGCACCAATGGGAACGGCAGCCAGCGCGGATGGAGCGTAATTTTCAGCTTCCAAAGCGGTATGCCGATACCCATTTCTTTTACCTCAACGCCATGCTTGCGCATAGCATAGGCGTGCCCCGCCTCATGTGCTGCGATGGTTAGTATGAGTAGGATGAGTGCAAGTGCATAAAACACGGTTCTCCCAGTCTATGTAAGGTTCTAAACAAGCAGAGATCCGCTTATCTCAAAAGCAATTGTGCCACCTTTTCATACAATAATCTGTGATTTTTTCGATATCTCAAGGAGGTACTGAAAGAATATCCACAGTTTTTAGTAAGCCGCCCTGCTAATATACGAGTACGTAAGACCAAGGAGGAAGACATGGATATCAAAGCAGCATTCAGCAGTATTTCATCAAGCGACATGGCCAAAGTTAAGGAATTTTATAGCAATACTTTGGGACTGAAATTAAAGACCGAAACAATGGGCTTGGAGTACGATCTGCCGGGCGGCGGCACGATGTTCATCTACGAAAAGCCGGATCATGCGCCCGCCGTATTCACTGTTCTAAACTTTACGGTTGGCGACATAGACAAAGCCGTAGACGAACTAACTTCAAAAGGCGTAACTTTTGAACGCTACCCTCAGCTGCCGTTCGAACAGGACGAAAAAGGCATAGCCCGCGCCGAAAAACCCGAAGACGGCCCCACCATAGCCTGGTTCAAAGACCCGGTAGGAAATATCCTCGCCCTCCTCCAAGCTTAAACAAAATTACTTCCAGCCACTCAATTTTTATAGCCATAAAAAAGAGGCACATAATGTGCCTCTTTTAAAACCTAGGGAAGACCTGCACCTATGCAATGTGACCTACGAACTAACAAACTTCTAACTCGAAAAACTTACTAACTTGAGTGGTCACATATTAACGAACTTGTGCTGTTTCACTGGGCCTTCCAAGTACCAAAATACCGAACCGAAAAACGGCTGTCAAGACCCTTTTTTCAGGGGTACAATCCTCTCCATTCACTCCCCGACCGTCTCCTTATTTACCCACTCGAAGACTAAGAGACCCGCCCTAAGTATCTTCGGGTCTGCCGTCTGTGGCAGTAATAAAAGGCAATAAAAAAAGGAGTACTGGTTAGACAGGACTCCTCTTATTAAAGCTATTCGGCTTCTGTTTGGGTGGGTTTTGCCGGTTCGACGGGCTTTTCTGCTTCCTCCGGCTTATTCTCAGTTCTGATATACGAAGAATTTGGAACTTTAGTTTGTTCCTGTTTTTTAAAAGGTGTTAATACTGACATAAAAATGTCCTTTCGTAATAGATTGTTATTGTCCGTTCAGCCAACAACAATCTTTACATTTGCTCCCTACGAGTTTTTTAGTGTTGTCATGGACTACGTATCCATTACTATACGCTAGTATTTGACATTAACCTAATCTCATATTAAAACATATTCCCTTCCTTAAATCTCAA
>CAMLHD010000014.1 GCA_946479835.1 uncultured Candidatus Saccharibacteria bacterium
TTTGGATTAGGCATCAGGCCTTTGGGACCCAGGGTCCGGGCGTATTTGCCTAATTTCGGCATAAATTCCGGCGTGGAAATCAGGACATCGAACTCGATAACGCCCTTGTCTAGCTTAGCAAGCAGGTCGTCATCGGCAACGGCTACGCGGACGGTCTTGCCCGTGCCGCTTGGCAGCACTAGGTTGTCGCGCAGGTTTTGATCGGCCTGGCGCGGATCGACATTCAGGTTGACATGAAGCTCGACGGTAGCGTCAAACTTGGTGGCGCTAGTCTTAGTTGCCAGCTTCAGGGCCTCAGTCAATGTGTAAGCCTTATCCTTTTCGACGAGCTTAGCGGCTTCGCGCAGCTTCTTGCCGGCGCGCTCAAGGCGGGAACGGGTCGGATTCTTGGCCGGTTTCTTGTCTTCTTTGGTTTCTTCGGACTCCGCCGTTGATTTGCGGGCCTCTTTGGCCTCGGCTGCCTCGGATTCGCGTACAGCTTTGGCGCTGCGCTTGCCGGCTTTGGCGGTTTTTACTTCTTCGGTTTGCTGACTTGTTTCAGCCTCAACAGAAGAGCTTTCTTTAGTAGTCCCATTAGTCTTGCCTTTCTTCTTATCCGTGGCCGCCGCGATAGCTTCGCGGATCTCGGCCATGGTGTTTTTAGTGTTTAGGCCTTCTAAACCCAGGCTTTTCGCCTCGTTCAAAAGGTCTGCTTTAGTAGTTGCCAATTTTGGCTCCTTTCGTGGTGCATGCGGCTTTTTAAAGCCTCCCACAAATTAGTTTGATAAGTAAACTATAACAGATTACAGCACGAAATACCAGCTAGGATTCGTCTCTGTCCGGGCCGCGCATAAAGATGTCGGCGTGGGCGGCATATTTGCCATGATGAAACACCGCCGGCTCATAAACGAACGGCTGATCACCGATCAGCCCGTCCCACTCGATTTCGGATAAGTGCAACATGCTGCCGGCCATCCAGCTGCCAGCGGCAGCCTTGCGGCGCAGGGCATCGGCTAATTCATCGCTGAAACCTTCTCCGGCCTCGCGCTGGCGGCCCCATGCCCGGTGCAGTGCCGGCGTCATATTACCGTCTTCCGGTTCAGCTGCTACGGATTCTTGATTAGCATAATTTTCGGCGATCACTCAAAACTCCTAAAATGACTATGCCTATGACTCGACTTCCACGCCCATTGAGCGGGCGGTGCCGGCTACCATCTTCTTGACGGCTTCGATATCGTCGGCATTCATGTCTTCCATCTTGGTCTCGGCTATCTGAGTAAGTTGAGCTTGGGACAGTTTTTTGCTGACCTTCTCCTTGTTTGGTACGCCGGATCCCTTATCGATGCCAAGGGTTTTGCGGATCAGGTCGTCGGTGGGCGTGCCAACATAACGCCATGTCATAGTGCGGTCGTCATAAATCGTGATGTGCACGGTCAGATCCTGGCCCATCTTATCTTTGGTGGCGTCATTGAACGGTCCGATAAAATCCATCATGTTCACGCCGTACTGGCCCAGCGTCGAACCAACCGGCGGAGCCGCTGAGGCCTGGCCGCCTTTGATCTTCATCTTCAGGTTTGCTTTAACTTTTTTTGCGTCTGCCATAAGTTTCTCCGTATTAAATTTGAAGCTTTAACGGAGTGCGTAACTGAACAATTCTAGCACCTCACCCCTTAAAAGTCCAGACCCCTTATCTGACGACCACGGATCCGGCCGATTCCAGTTTTTGGCGGCGAATTTCGATGAACTTCTGCAAGGCGGATTCCAGCACTTCGTCGAACTTGCGGCTGGCTTCGCCCAGCTCCTTACCGAACTTGCCCTTGACGGACGGTGCCGACAGCGGGCTTTTGCCATCTTTGGCACCGCGCAGGATAGCGTTGAGTATCGTATATTCAAGTTTGCCGTGTTTATCGAACCATTTTGAGGAGTTGGCGGTCATGTCTAACATACTGGCAAAATCCTGGTAGACCTGGCGGCCTTGTTCTGATTGGTTGGGCTGGTTCCTGTCCATGCTGAATACGGCTTCAAGCGCGCGGAAATACTTCTGTTCGGTGTAGCCAAGCAGCTGGCCTATGACCTCAAGGGTTGGAGCGTCGTAATTGATTTCCTGCCGGTATGGTTTAGGGGCAACCGGCTCGGGCTCGGTTTCTACAATCGGCTCGGGAACTTCGGGTTCTACTGTTGAAGCCGGTACAGCTTGGATCTCGGCAAGCTCGGATTCAACGGATTGGGCAACTCTTGCTTCGCCGTACCAGAAATCGGCCAGCATGTTGCTGCGGTCGAGGGCTGCAAAATGTGAAGTGAAGCTGGAAACGGCATTGCGGTGATTGACATAAGCCCAAGAATGGCTTTTGTAATAAGTCTCTGCTATCTCCTTCCAGCTGACGCCTTCTACCATCGCCGGCACCATCTGGAGCAACCTTTCGTCAACCGGGCCGCGGAAGGCATTGATTTCTTTAAGCTTGGCGGCCAGCTGGTTTGTAACTACCAGCGCTTTGGCTTTAGTCATGTGCTGCAGGGCACCGAACATGTCCTCGCCGAAGAAGTCGCTGAAAAGTTTGGCGCTGTGCTCGCTGATTGTCTCTTCCATTGCCTCAGGATCGGCGGCTTCGGTGTCATGGCTGGCATTGCCGTTCGTAGATGACGCAGCTTCAAGATCGGCAGAATGCTCCAGCTCGGCGCCGTTCGTGCCGTCATGTCCGTTAGCCCTGAAAAGCTCAAGATGTACGTCGGTCTCGTGGCCATTCGCCGTTGCCAACTCGGCAGCAACCGGTTCGACGCTTACGGCTTCGCTCTCGGTTACGGCTCGGCCGCCCAAGATCTTGCTTACGGCCTGGAAATGTTCTGCCAGTTCCGCGGTCGCGTCAGTATCAAGTGTTTCTAGCCGGGAATAAAAAGTATTCAGAATCGTGCCGGCGGCGACTGGATCTGCTTCTATGCCATCTACTAAAACTTGTGAAAACGCCGTCACGGCTTCGGCTTGGGCGGTCAGTCTTTGCTGGCGCTCATTGACTTCGCTAAGTACGGCCTGGGCTACGGCCTCGGATTCAACGCTCATAAAATTGCGTCTCCTGTTATAGTTTAAAACTATAACAGATTACACACTTTTGTAAACAGATGAAGGAAGGATCAGGATTCGACGTCTACCGGCGTCACTTCACTGTCGATTACGCCGTTTTGGCGATATCCTATGCCGATGCGGTAAACTGCCTCCTTTGTGGCGGTATAACCCGCACAGAGCGCATGCAGGCACTCTCGGGCTTCGGCAATCACCTCTGGATCATCGCTGCGTACGGCCAGACGGAAAAAATCGGCCATATGGCCCATCTCTGTCAAGGCATGCTCGGTAGCCTGCCTCATGTTGGTTGCGGCTAAATTGTCTGACGCCATAGGTCCTAAATTAGACCCGCTTTACTTGCAGGCTGTCCAGCTCGACCGGTGTTTCGCGGCCGAACATGTTAACCAGTACTTTAAGCTTGCCCTTTTGTTCGTCGATCTCGGAAATCGCGCCGTCGAAACCTTTGAACGGACCGTCGGTGATGTTGACGACATCGCCGAGGTTGTAATCCATCTTATGCTTTGGCTCTTCGCGGCCCATGCGCTTCATGATCTTTTCGATCTCGTCGCCCTCGACCGGTGTAGGTTCGGTACCGGTGCCGACGAAGCCGGTCACGCTAGGTGTGTTGCGTACGATATACCAGGCGTCTTCGGATAATTTCATCTGGACCAGTACGTAACCCTGGAAAATGCGTTTTTCAACTACCTTGCGCTTGCCGTTCTTGATTTCGATCATCTTCTCTTTTGGTACTAGTACCTGGAAGATCTTGTCTTTCATATCCAATGATTCGGCGCGCTGGCGGATGCTTTCGGCGACCTTTTCTTCATAACCTGAATAAGTGTGGATGGCGTACCACTGCTTCTGTGAATCGTAACGTTTGCTCATGCCCTGAACACAATCCTTCTGATTATCTTATCGAGTACAAAATCGGTGCCAGCGGCCGCCAGGCCGAAGACTATGGCAAAAATTATGACCGCCATGGTCAGCTTCCAGGTCTCTACTCGTCCCGGCCAAGTTACTTGCTTAACTTCTTTGTAGGAGTTACGGAAGTAGCGCGGCCAGAAGATGCGGCCTAGAAGCCGTCCTACGAACCTGACAGGCCTAAGCCTGAACGGCCAGCTAAGAACCTTTGCCGGGCCTCTTAGGGGCTTGGCAAGCTTGCCGGCGGTGCTTCTGACACGGCGCTTGGGCTGCTTGCTGGCCTTAGCCTCGGCTTTAGCGGATTCCTTGGCCGCGCGTTCGCGCACGGTCTCGGTTTTACGGACCCTTGGCTTACGGGCTGGTTTTTTATCTGCCACCTGAATTTTGTCCCCTGTAAATAAAAATAGCTTACTACTAGAGTAAGCTGTCAGTTGTCAATATACCCCTGTCCCCGGTAAAAGTCAACATAAACGAAGCACGGCTTCTCCAGGGAAATCATAAGCGCTTTGGTGGTATTATGTACTCATGCTTGACGTGCCTATACGGGCCGCGATGTTCTTGGGGTTGTTCAGCCTGTTATTTGAGCTATTCGCAGCTTTATTAAAAATCAGGTTCGTGCGGATTGCTTTCTATGGCGGAACTTTGGTATTGAGCGGCTTTGCCGCCACTCTGCTATTGATGGCCGACCCGGGCGCTCTGACCTTTCTAATCTGGCTGGTAGCGGTCTTCCGTATGCTTAACGCTGCCCGCGCCTTATCCTTTCGTATGCACGAGCGCAAGCTTATTTTAGTCACGCGGCGCACTTCGCTCAGCCTGATCGCCCTGCAGCTGGTGGCGCTTTTGATCTGGACGTTCGACCGCTTGCTGGAGATAGAAACTCTCCGTTGGTTGTATGCTCTTGTTTTGAGCGGCCTGTTAGTCAATCTGGCACTCAACTTGGTGGTAGGCCGCAACCTGAGGCGCAGCCTGATCCGGCCGAGCGACAAATACCGCTCCGACCACGAATTACCGACGGTCAGCGTCTGTATTCCGGCCCGAAACGAAACCGACGATCTGCCGGCGGTCCTGGAGTCAGTCTTAGCCAGCAATTATCCAAAGCTGGAAGTTCTAGTGCTGGATGACTGCTCCCAGGATAGGACCAGCGAGATAATCAAGGGCTTCGCCAGCCGCGGCGTTAGGTTTATCAAAGGCGACCAGACCAAAAAAGGCTGGCTGGCTAAGAACCAGGCTTATCAGACCTTGACTGAAGCCGCCAACGGCGAACTGCTGCTGTTCTGCGGCGTGGATGTGCGGTTTGGCAAGCAAGCTGTCTGGGCGATGGTTGATGTCTTAAGCTCGCGCAACAAAAAGATGATATCCATGCTGCCAAAAAGCGTTGCCGTAACAGAGGCAGACGGCCTGGTGCAGCCGATGCGGCACTGGTGGGAGCTTGCGCTGCCAAGGCGATTATTCAACCGGCCGCCGGTATTAAGCAACTGCTGGCTGATAGCGCGCTCTGATCTGAAGAAGTTAGGCGGCTTTAAGGCAGTAGATAATTCCGTGATTCCGGAGGGTTATTTTGCGCGCGAACTGGCCAAGCAGGATGGCTACAGTTTTTTGCGCTCCTACGGCAAGCTGGACATATCGAGCGCCAAGGATTTTTCGGAACAATGGGAAACCGCTGTCCGCACCAGATACCCGGAGCTACGCAAGCGGCCGGAAGCCGTTCTGCTGATGACTTTAATTGAAATCTGGCTGCTGGTGCTGCCGCTTGGCTTGTTCGTAGCTGGGTTTTTCACCAGCTTCGGCTTGCTCTGGCTGCTGGCCAGCCTGTCCGCTTTGGGGCTCGGCCTGATCCATTACCGTATAATCCGGGCTTCAGGGGGCGGCCCGGTATCGCTGCCGCTGGCTCTTCTGCCGGCAGCCGTGCTGGTAGAGATTTATCTATTGCAGTACTCGATGCTGCGTTACGAGTTCGGTACGGTGGTCTGGAAGGAACGCAACATCTGCATCCCGGTTATGCGGGCGGTGCCGCGTTTGCCGAAGGCGTAGGCGACGACGGCGGCAATGGTGCTGCGGTTGGAGCGGCCTGAGGCGGTGCAGTAGCAGCCGGAGGTGTGGGCGGCAAAGACGCGGGCGGACTTGGCGATGGAGCGGCCTGAGGCGCAGCTGCGGGAGGCGTTTGCGGGACTGGAGCGGCATTTGGCGCCGGTGCCGCCGGAGCTTCTTGCGGCTGGCTGCCATTTGACTCGCTTGGCAGGCTGACGTTCGGAATATAAATCGAGAAAGTCGAGCCCTTGTCGAGTTCGCTGATAAGGGTAATCTCGGCGCCTATAAGCTTTGCCAGCTTACTTGTGACATAAAGGCCCAGTCCCGTGCCGGAGTTCTTGCGGGTACGCTCGTTATCGGCACGGAAGAATTTTTGGAACACCTGCTCTTGATCGGACTTGCTGATACCGATGCCGGTGTCGGCCACGGTGAACATGACTCCCCCCGGCGCAGCCTTGGCGCCAAGGGTGATGGAGCCGCGCTCGGTGTATTTGATAGAGTTGGTGATGAAGTTCTGTAGGATTTCGCGCACATACAACGAGCTGGAATGCAGCAGCTCCAGCTTAGGATCGATTTCGGTATAAAGCGTCAGGTTTTTCTTTTCGATGCTAGGCTTGTAATTTTCGGCCAGATTAGCCAGCAGCTGATGGACATTTATGGAGACATAGTTGACATCCAGCGTGTCGTTCTCTGCCCTTGAGAGCGTGCTGAGATCATTGATCAGGGAGCTTAGAAACAGGATCTGGTCATGCGCCTGATGGACGGCACTGTCTACCATTTTCATGTCGCCGCTGCGCTCGATCACCATGGCGGCGTTGCCCAAGTTGCCCTCGGCTATGGACACCGGCGTGCGAAGCTCATGGCTGACAACCGAGATGAATTCGTCGCGTTCTTCTTCGAGTGATTTTTCGCGGGTGATGTCACGCACCAATACCACGAAGCCGCCGTGTTCCGCGCTGCCATAACTGGATCGCACCGGCGCGATACTCAGATAAACATTGATCAAGCTGGTATCGCGGTACTGCAGCCGGTAATCGCGCGAGATGGTCTGGGTCTTGGTGCTAAGTACCAGGCGCGTGCTGTCTATCGGCTGGCCGTTCTCATTTACCAGCTTCAAGACATTGCCGATGTAGGTGTTGTCCAGCGCTGTATTGCTGTCAAGCACGTTCAAGGCAGCGCCGTTATAGATCATGATCTTGCCTTGCTGGTCGGTGGCGATGACGCCGTCGGCCATGCTGTTTATGAGCGCCCGCAACTGGGCGTGCTCGAAGTTTATCGTCTCCAGCTTGGCAATCGTAATCGGCTGATTAGGGTCCAAAGCCGGCTCAGGAGATTCAGGCATAAGCGTATTTTAAGCTATGTTTTAAGCCGGGACAATCATGGTGCGGTGTTCTTTGAGCTGCTTGCGGAAGGACTTGGCACCCGGCAGCACCTGTTCGAAGCGCTGCCAAAAGCCGTCACTATGGTTCAGATGCTCGGTGTGTGTCAGCTCATGCAGCAGTACGTAATCTATCAGCTGCCACGGCAGCTGCATCAGAAAGAGATTGAGCGTAATGTTCTTTTGCTGGCCGCAGCTGCCCCAGCGTGAGCTCAGGCGCTTGATTTCGCAGGAGGCATAAGAAAAGCCATGTCGGCGCGCCAATTGATCAAGACGCTGTGGCAGGAGCGCTTCGGCCTCAAGCTTCAGAGCTTTGATGGCACCGCGTACGGCCGCGGCCTGGATGGTCTGATGTTCGGGATGAGTATTGGCCGGACAGGACACGGTAATGAGGTTGCGCGCGACCCGCACAGTGGCCTTTTGGCCGGAAGCGCCGGGATTTATAACCAAGCGGTGGGCCTTGCCGATTCGGTCGCTGTGGCGCAGGCTGACCGGCCTTTCGGGCTGATGCTTGATGATCCAATCTTTTTTAGACAAAGCGAACTGAACGCCGGCCTGATAAGGCAGCCAGTAAGGCAGGCTGACCCTCAAGGATCCGTCACGTGTAAAACTGAGGCGGATATTGGTATTGCCGCGCTTCTTATAAAGCGTGACCGTACCGATATCTGGCAGGGATATTTGTTTTGATGCCACGGGCCAATTATAGCAACTAGCGCAAGACTATATTGCGCCGCCCGGTTTCGTCGCGGCCGTCGTTTTGATGCGGTATCAGATTGACTAGTTCGGGCCTGATCATCTTGTGCGAGGCGGCCGAGGCGGCGATGACATGCATATCGGCCAGTTTTTTGGCGACGGCGCTAAGCTGGCCGGCAAAATGGTGCTTGCCGCTGATAACGACGAAATCTTCGGTTGGTTCAGGATGTTGCATATAGGCTGCCAGCTCTTTGAATGACTCTACGTCGTAACCGACGGCGTAACGGTCGTCGTTCTTGCGGCGGTCGCGTTTGGCATTGCGCACGAAGGCAGTGTCGGCGTCTACCTGGAACCAAACAACCAAAGGCACAGCTTTGGCGGTGCGGGCCATCTCTCGGTAAGCATGGCGTTGGCTGCCACGCATGGCATTGAGGTCAAGGACGACGCTGATGCCGGCACTAAGGAATTCGCCGGCCATAAAATCGGTAATGCGGGACAGTGCCGCATTTTCCTGTTTGGAGTAACTCGGATTCTCGAAGAGCTCGTGGCGGATACGGTCCTGCTCCAGATGAGCGGCCTGGACGGCTTCGCAGAATTGGCGCGCAAAATAAGTCTTGCCCGCCCCCGGAAAGCCGTACAATAACAATAGAAACGGCTTTTGCGGCACAATTCTGTCTTTCATATCTGATTTATTCTATAACACCTACTTAAGAATATAAAATCACCTTACGCCAATGAATGACAAATTAACAGGGATAGGTTATCATATAACCTGTTTTTGGACTAAAGCCAAATACAGGGGCGTAGCTCAGCTGGTTAGAGCGTCGGTCTCCAAAACCGAAGGCCGCGGGTTCGAGTCCCTCCGCCCCTGCCATAACTTATTATGACGAAACTTATTATTCTTCGCGGGCCATCTGCCTCTGGCAAAAGCACCGTGGCCAAAGCGCTGATGGAACGCACGAAGCGCCTCACAGTGTTGGTTGATCTGGATTATTACCGATTCTGCTTTGTTAATCCAGATGACCCGGAAAACGGACTCGGTATTGAATACAGGCTCAGCGCCGCAAGCGTCCTTACCAGCCTTCAAAACGGCTTTGATGTTATTTTTGACGGCAACTTTACTTACGACTCTGACGACACATTTCTGGCTCAGTTGCTCGACCACCCTGGCGAGAACTACATCTTTTACCTTGAATCCAGTCTTGAAGAAACGCTCAAGAGGCACGAAACCAAAATGGACCCTCGTATAAACACCGATAAAATGAAAGAGGTGTACAGATACGCTTCACCGACAGGGCACAATGACGAAGTCGTTATTCCGGAGTCTTCCAGTTTGGAGCAAACCGTAGAGAAAATCCGTGCCGTAGCGGGTATCTAATCTTAGGATTCAGAACATACCGAGATTCTGACGGCGCAGTTTTGTTACCAGCTTTTTGATTTGATCCGGAAACGCTTCCAAATCAACCCATCTAAGAACAGATGGCTGAAATAGCCGGTTACGGCCGCGCCGTAAAACAACAGAGCTAGAGCCAGATTGTCCGGGTTATAGATATACGGTACTGCTACGATGGGCAGCGGCACCAGAAACATAGCGATTCTTGAGTGCGTCCAGCCGCGGTGCTTGCCGACGATCGGTGTCATGGCTAGCAAGCCCAGGTAGGCGGCGGCTTCCAACCGTCCGGCCCAGATCAGCCAGATGTCGGCTATAAAAGCTATGCCGAAAAAGATGTCCTGCCCTTTTGAGTTGGTGTCGACATCGGGCCACAGCCCGAACAATATGCCGACGACGAACAGCCCGAATACGACCTGGTCGTTGCTCAAGAAAGTCGCCGCGTTTTCTACCAAAGCTAATGGAATCCAGGCGAGCAGCAGCGTGAAGACGAGCATAAAAATTGCCGCGCCTGATACATGACCTTTATAGCCTGCCATCACACAATCATAACAAAGCGTAAGTGTGAGAGTCGCAAATTCATAGACGGGGTTTTTGAGCGGATAGCACGAGCGATCCAGTTATCGCTGCCAAAATTGAGGCCACAAAGATACTGGCTTTAGCCGTTGATATCAAGCTTGGATTGCCGCTGAAAGCCAGTTCAGTAATAAAAATCGATACCGTGAAGCCGATACCGGCTATAAGGCCTATACCTGCAACATGGCGCCAATTCACTCGCTCTGGCAAGCGCGCAATCTTAAACTTAACCAGCAGCCATGAACTCATCAAGATCCCGACCGGTTTGCCCAGCAGCAGGCCCAAGATTATTCCCATGGAAACCGCTTGGTTATCATCCAAAACTCCTCTAGTGATCTCAAAACCGGCATTAGCAAGGGCAAAGACGGGTAGTACGAAAAAGGTCGTAAACGGCAGGAAAAGCCTTTCCATGCGTTCAGCCGCTGTTTTTCGGCTATCCGACGAGCCGACGGGCGCCAACATGCCCATTACCGCGCCGACTATGCTGGCATGCACTCCAGAGTGATGCGTAGTCAGCCACAGGGCTGCTCCCAGAGCAAGCACGATGAAAACATGCACTTGCAGTTCCTTCCGAAACACCCATATCATGCCCACCATAGCGAGCGAAGCCAACAGGTACCAGATGTTTATGACTTCCGAGTAGAACAACGCGATTACTGTAATGGCGCCGATATCGTCTGCAATAGCGAGGCTTAAAAGGAATATCTTAAGGCCGGAAGGAACCCTGCTTCCAAGCAAAGACAGCACCGCTATGGCGAACGCGATGTCGGTAGCCATCGGAATGCCCCAGCCGGCTTCGCCCGGACCGTTCAGGTTGAAAACAATATAAATTAACGCCGGCAATATCATACCGCCCACGGCCGCGCCGATTGGCAGCATGAACTTTTGCCGATCCCGCAGTTCACCTCTGACCAGTTCGCGTTTGATCTCCAAGCCTACTACCAAGAAAAAGAACGCCATCAGGCCTTCGTTTATCCAGTGCCGCAAATCCATCGACAGGTCAAAATTGCCTAAACCTATAGTGAGATGTGCCTGCCACAAGTTTTCAAAGGCCGTGCTCCAAGCACTGTTTGCAATCACTAAGCTGACGGCCGCCGCGGCAATAATTAGTTTGCCGCCAATAGCCTCGTCCCTGAGGAATAAATTCAGCTGTTCCGAGATAATCCGGTTTTTTAATTTTTTGACTAGCCCGCTAATTTTGGGACGCACTTTGCCCTTTTGCCGACCAGACTTCCCGGCACGCCTTTATTGCTTTTCAATTTAAATGATAACAAATTCATAGACCCGAGTTTATTGGCTCGGGTCTATCTTGATTATATTCTTCGGTCGTCAAGCATAACTGTTAACTTTCCGACAGAATTTGAGGCTCTAAATGAGTCCTAATTTGGCGGCGCAATGGGGCCATTGCCCCCAGCCTGATCTTTGTTGCAGGATCTGGCCGCGATGGATCTGTTCCTCGCGGGAATTCTGGTGCGGATAACCCTGGCCGCCGACGGCTTGCCAGGTACGCAAAGAGAATTGCAGGCCGCCGTAATAACCGTTGCCGGTATTGATAGACCAGTTGCCGCCGGATTCGCAGGCTGCCAAGCTGTCCCAGACCGAGCCAGAGGCTACGGCCGGCGCACTGGTTGTAATTCTGCGCGTCGATGTGGTCCTAGCGGCGGCCGGTTTGACGGCTACGGACTTTACAGCCACCGGCTTAGCTGGCATTGGACGGGCAGCTAATGCTTCATCGACGAATGGTACGCGGATCTGTTGCCCGACATGTAGGACATCCGGGTTTACGACCGCCGGATTGGCGTCGTATAGCCGCTGGATGGTTGTCTGGTGGTTTTCGGCTATCTTGCCCAAAGAATCACCGGTTTGCACGGTCACGATGACCGGCTGGCGTACGGACGGCTCGGTTTGGGCGGCCATAGCAGCCGCGGCTTCTTTCGGCGTATCGGCCGGCTGAAGCTCCGGACCTGGCTCTGTCAAATGATGAACGGTGCTAATAGTGATATCGCCCAAGGCATAATTGCCGGCTACGGCAACCAGATCGGGCTGGACGCTTGCCGGTTGTCCGGCACTCAGCAGAGTCAAGCCTGTCGAAAACAGGCCTACGGTTAATGCGGGAATACGCATTATAAGTTCTAACCTCCCCTTTACCCCGTAGCCGCACTAAAACTAGCCGTTCTAATACGACCGAACCCTCGGTTTAATAATATTTATTGGTTGGATTCTAGAGTAAGTAAGTGCTTTTTCACCTCACACGCAAAAAGGCACAAAATCCATGATAGCACTAGCGAAATATAAGTCAAGAACCGCCAAATGCATGATATGGTAATGCATCTGTTAAACCTATTTGCTGACCAGGAAAATTTGTATAAAAACTAACAATTTTAATTTCAGTAGTCCACCCTGCCGGTGAACAAGTCCAGGCGCAGCTGCTTTTTGGGCAGCTTCTGCTTGACTAGCTGTTTGCTTAAGTCCTGCACCATTTCTTCCGGGCCGGAAATGTAGACCAGATTGCGGAGCCAGAACGGCGCCAAAGTCGATTTTTTACTGATCTCTATACGGCCGCCCAGCAGATAATCGACCTGCAGGCTTGGGTCGGTTCTGGCCAGGCGGTCAAACTCCGTCTTAAAAAGCGGCACCGCTTTGCTGCTGTAGACCAGCGTAACGTTGAGCGGCTTCTTGTCATGCGCCCGCTGCAAAAGCATCGAGCGGAACGGCGTGATACCAATCCCCGCCGCCAGGAACAATCGCGGCCTTTTAGACGGCCCCCAAATAAAATCACCCTCAATGTTATAACCGTCTATGAAATCGCCCGGTTTGAGTTTATGGAGATTCTGCTTGAAGGTGCTGCCGGAGATTTTGGTAGTGATCTGAATAAGCTTTTCGTAAGGGGCCGATGCGATTGAGAAGCGCCGCTCGTCGGTGCCGTACTTAGCGCGCGGGATTTCCAGGCGTATGGACTGGCCGGCCGTCCATTTGAGCGGCTCCATCGGCTCAAACCAGAACGACCAGATGTTGTCCACTTCGTTTTTATTGCGCTTGTACCTCAGTTTCATACAAGTTTATTGTAACTTAGATAACAACTATTGACGTAAGCAGTAAGCCGGGGTGTATACTTGAATCAGCCACGTGTGGGCTTGTTTGGTACCCCCAAAGATTCCTCCATGCGGGCTATTACGCAAACTATAGCCGCCAACGTTTTAACTGAGGCGCCTATCACATCAAATTCGTCAGAGCAGCGTGTACGTTAAGCTGCCACCCCTTATAAACTTTTATACGGAGTGATTTGATATGCGTAATAGCTTCTCTCTTAATCAAAACAAAAACGTCGTAGACGTATTATTCAGTTTTAATGGCCGTGACCAATACGCCCGTCCTGTCAGCCTGACCTGGAAGGATGAAGAATACCGGCTCGGCGGCGTGCAGTTCTGGTACGCCGAAGACCGCGGGCCGGTGCGGGTGCATCATTATCGGGTAGGCGATATCGATGGCAGTTACACCTTTGAGCTTGCCTTAGAGACCGAAAACCTGACCTGGCAGCTCAAAAAGGCCGTCAGGACCAACAGCACGCGCCTAGGCACCGGCCGGAACTTCGTGGGGGTGACGTCATGAGAGAGGGCTTAAACGAGCCGGTAAGCGTGGTCTGGTACTACAACTCCAAGACCCGCCATCTGCAGCCGCACACGCTCAATTGGAACGGCCACGACTATCTTTTGGGTAAGATCGATTTCTGGCACAAGACCTGGAGCGGCAAGCACCAGATTCACCACTTTAGCATTGCAGACAAGAACGGCCAGGCTTACTTCAAGCTGGCGCTTAATACCGATAATCTGCAGTGGACGCTGGAGGAATATATGACGGCCCAGGATATGCACGTAACTTATGGGAGGGTTTAAAGATGAGAAATAAGCGCAAACGACAACAAAGAGAAGAAGTGCGCAAGATTCTGCACACGATGCGGCTGGAACTGGCGGCCCAGCGCGTAGCCCAGGAGCAGCGGCCGGAAAAAACGCCGGGCTTGTACCTTAACGAACTGATCGCCAATACTAAACGATCATTGGCGAACTAAATTTAGGCGGCGAGATATGCTACATCTTCATCGTCGGGCCACAACCTATCGAATACGCCTAATTCCATGGCCGTCACTTCGATGTCGGCCTGGCTGATATCCGGAATGCTTTGTCGTACGCGATGAAGAATAGGCGTATGGTTACGTTCTTTAACAAAGCGCTGGGAGACGGTACGGGCAGTAGAATCACGAGCGGTTATTTTTTTCACAAGGGTGAACATGCAGACATACGTTTCTTTGTCCTGTTCGGAATAATCCGGAAATTCCTGTGGTGCGGTTTCCTGGTGCGGTACGAAATTGGTAACAAGGTCATTGACGGCCTGGTCCGCTACCGCCTCACTGGCCGCCTGCAATCTTTCGGCTCTCTCGACATCCAATAAGAACCGGGCCCATTGGTCAAAGGTACGGATAATTTTAGAGACTGAGGGGCCGCGTTGCCGCTTTGACAGTTCATCTACTAAAGGTATATTGAGTTTCTTGTCCGGGTTAGCCCGTATGACTCGGAGCGCCCAGTCGATATATTCATCTTTGGCCCATTTGGCGTAGTCCGGAAAACCCAAGCGCTCATTGATAAAGGCGATACCCCCGTATCGCTCTTGGATGACCTGATAGCCTGGCAGCCGTCTGGATTTGCTGGCTCTAGCGAAATCGTCAAAATCCTGCATGCGCGGGCGCCTGCCCGTGGACCGGTGTATCGATCTGGCGTAGTCCGTGAAGTCATCTATCGTCCAGTCGTCAAAAAATCCGTTAGGTATATTGACTGGCGAACCAATCTGCCGCTGGAATTCCGCGAAGCTGCCGAATCTCTTGCGAGCCGCATAGGTGCGCCGCTCGGGACCCAGGCCTGCAAAATACAGCCTTTGGGCGTGCCGTTCCGTCAGCGGTAAGCTGGCTTTAGGCGGACGGCCTCTTCGGTGCGGCTCATACGGTTGTACGATGCGCAGCGCTTGACGGCCAAATTGAAGGTAATCTTCGTTCGTCCAGTGCCTAAATTCGCCCTTTTCGTACGACTCGGCTGTCAGCTCAACGCTTTCCGAAGTAATGAGCTCGCCTATCCTGATGACGGTCGAACCGGCTTCAACGGCTTCTCTTTGTTCCAGGGGATCTTTCAGCAGGACTCCCCTATCCATATCAAAATCGTAGTTAGGCGCCAGGATCAACTCGGACATATCTATTATTTAACCATAATCAACAGGAGCATATACATGCGTAAAGATGACCTACCCATCAACTACGCCGAACCACGGGTGATGCATATCGACCTCAATTCCTGTTTTGCCATCATCGAACAGCAGGCCAACCGGCTGCTGCGGGCCCGAGCCGTAGGCGTGGCGGCCTACGATACGCCGCGCGGCTTCGTGCTGGCCGCCAGCTATGAAGCCAAGCGCCTGGGGGTCAAACTGGGCGTCAACGTCCAGCAGGCGCGCGACATGTGTCCCGGCATCGTCATCCTGACGCCGGATCCGTCCAAGTACCGCGAGGCCCACCGCCGCTTCAAGGAGCTGATGCTCGAATATACCGATGACGTGGCACCCAAAAGCATCGACGAGTTCGTGCTGGACCTGAGCGGCTCGCCAAAGATCCGTGCCGGCCTCAGCATGGAAGACATCGGCCGCGACATCAAGCAGCGGGTCTATGAGCGCTTGGGCGAAGCGGTGACAGTGAACGTCGGCATCGGCCCTAACCGCTTCCTGGCCAAATACGCCGCCGGCTTTGACAAGCCCGACGGCATGACTACTATCAATTGGCGTAATCTGGAAGCCAAATACGAAGGCATGGATCTGGTCGATCTGCCCGGTATCAATGTGCGCTACCGCCGGAGGCTTCAGATGTACGGCATCATGACTCCGTTGGATTTTCTGACGGCCGAGCGGCGGGTGTTAGAAAAAGTAGTGTTCCAGAGTATCGCCGGCTACTACTGGTATTTAAGGCTAAGGGGTTATGAGATCGACCGGGCCGAGAGCAAGCGCACCCAGGTTGGCCACCAATACGCCCTGCCTAAGAAAACGATGGACAAAGCCGAGCTGGCGCGGCTGCTGATGAAGCTGTGCGAAAAAGTCGGAAGACGCTTGCGCAAAAACGGTCTGACGGCCGGCGGCATCCATCTTTACTTGAGTTTTATGAACTACCAAGCCGTGGCGGACAGAGACAACGGGTTTATCGGCGGCGAGAACCTAATGAGCCGCAATGCCTGGCACCACGGCCAAAAAGTCGGCTACCGGCTGTATTCGACCAAAAGCATCTATCTGGCAGCCAAATCACTGCTTAAAAATGCCGAGATATATGCCCCGGTACGCGGCATGAGCATCACCACCTTCGATCTTAGCCCGGTTGATCCGGAGCAATTGAGTTTGCTGGTGGATGAGCGCGATTTTGGAGCCGAGCGGCATATATCCGACGCGGTTGATGAAATCAATAACCGTTACGGCGAATTCGTCATTACGCCGGCCACCATGATGGACATGCGCGGCGAGATCCTGGACCGGGTAGCCTTCGGCAATGTTCGCGATACGGAGTGACAACAGGTTGTAACTACGTTCAATGCGTCTTAAACTGAGGGCAATATGGCACAGGCGGAGTTGGAACCCACTATTTTGGTAATATTCGGCATATCCGGCGATCTGGCCAAGCGCAAGCTGCTGCCAGCCCTGCATCATTTGGCCGAGAGCGGTCTGCTGCATGAGAATATAGCCATCGTAGGCGTTACCCGCCAAGCGCTTAAGGCCAAAGACATATTCAAGGGCGTGGAGTTTTATTCCAATAAGAGCCGGCAAGAAAGAATAACAGTCCTTAAGAAACTGATGGCCCGGACTACCATCCACCAGCTGGACCTGGGGCGGAGCGCCGATTACAAGCGGCTTAAAGAACGCTTGGACGAGATTGAGGCCAAGCACAATGTCCCCATGAAACGGCTTTATTACCTGTCGATTCCGCCTGGCGTGACCGGCCCGATCGTCAAATTCCTGGGCAGCCACCGGCTGAACTCGCGGCGTTCTACCCGGCTGCTGATCGAGAAGCCGTTCGGCTACGACCTGGATTCGGCCAAAGAACTCATTACCGAAAGCACCCGTTCGTTCACCGAGGAGCAGATATTCCGAATCGATCATTACCTGGCCAAAGAAACCGCCCAGAACATCATCGCCTTCCGTTTCAACAACCCTATCTTTGATTCGATCTGGAATGCCGCCCA
>CAMLHD010000015.1 GCA_946479835.1 uncultured Candidatus Saccharibacteria bacterium
GCTGGCCAATCTATCGCTCAGTGGTTAGCTAATAACCAGATAGACGGATCGGACTGTTTCGACTATGCGGCAACTCAAAGGTGCGGATATCTTGACGTACAGTTCACGGAGAATCTGACTCCATACGCCTATGAATTCCGGTATGTAATCGGGGATAGCACCCCAGCGCTTGCTAATTGGCAAGGCGACGGCGTGCTTCCGGTTAGTTTCACGGAAGACGAAAATGGCGGTTCCGTAACGGTAACTTACTATGTTGTCGGACCAGAAAAAGACTACTTCGTAGGCTTCGGCATTCCAAACATCTGGGATGGTAACGGTGTAACCGTTCAGGTTGATACCGACTGCGAGGAGCCACAGGGTAGTATAACCATTGTCAAAGATGTTACCGGCACAGACGAACAGGACTTTGAGTTTGAGTTCGATGCCGGCCAGCGAGGGGGCGGATTCACCCTGGACGATGACGGCGATAACAGCAATAGCCATAGCAATACAGAAGTAATCAGCCCTCTAGATGCAGGCCAGTATATCATTACCGAGGTCAACATCCCTGACGGTTGGGAGTTAGATGATATAGATTGTGAAGGTGATGAATTGTCAGCAATAGTAAAAGACGAGGACAACAACAAGGTCACCGTCGATTTGGCCGCCGGAGAGCACATTACCTGCACATTTACTAATGATAAAGACGAGGGTGGTGGCGGTGGGCCAACAAAAGGCCGTATCACCGGCCACAAGGTTGAAGATAAAGATGGAGATCAGCAATGGGATCAAGACGAAGAGGCTCTTCCTGGCTGGACGATTAACCTATACAGCTGCATGGAATTGCCCAATCTTCTGTCCTTAAATGCTCAAGTTTCTCAAGATCCGACCTGCGATAATGCGACCTTGATCGATACCACAGTCACGGATGAAAACGGTGCGTTCTCCTTCGATAATCTGGATCTGGGCACTTATATGGTTTGCGAAGTCCAGCAGGCCGGCTGGGAGCAAACTTTCCCATCTGGCGATGGCTGTCACATCATAGAAGTTAACTCGAGCGAGCCGTGTATAGCTAACTTCGGTAACAAGCAGAAGCCAGGACAAGTACTGGGCGAGGAAACACCTCCTGTACCACAGGTATTAGCAACTACCGGTACGCCGTTATTGCAGGGATTACTGGTGGGCTTGACTATCCTAGGTTTTGCCGGAGCAACCAGCTACTTCACCATACGCAAGCAGTACAACTACTAACAAACAAATAAACAAACTTAAACCTGCCGCTAAAAACGGCAGGTTTTTTATTACTTATGGTTATATTGCAATGTTATTGCTTTTTTTATTAATTTAGTGTATAATGTACATAAAATGAGCTGTTAAAGGGTACGGCTAAGTGCCCTAATGCCTCATTTAAGGAGTTAAAATGAGTATATCTAAGATTTTTGCCAGCGCAATCGCCTTATCTATTGTCATGATAGTTATTGTTCAAGCTGCCCTGACATTGCCAGCAGGCGCAACCGGCGGTCCGCGCGGACATCGCAAAGTGGTAATCTGCCACGCAACAAACAGTCATCAAAACCCATACACCGTAAACAAGGTTGATAAGTCGTCTATCGACGAGGTCAACAACCAATACCTTAACGGTCACGGCGATCACAACGGTCCGGTTTGGTATAGCGGTATCGCTGACCACTCCTGGGGCGATATCATCCCGCCATTTACCAATGACGCCGGCAACAGCTACCCAGGCCAGAACTGGAATGCAGCCGGCAAGGCCATTTACGAGAATGGCTGCAAATTTAAGGCTCCGGCTGTAACTCCGGAAACTCCAACCACCCCCGCCCCTGTAAATGGCGGTGGTAACGGCGGCGGTAATGTATTGGCAGCCAGCACTAATACTGCAACTTTGGCTCCTACCGGTGCCTCTATGCTGCTTAACTTCACTGTCGGCAGCGCCCTGCTTGCCGCAGTCGCAGCTACCATTCGTCCGAGCCTGGTTCAGAAACTGATCAAAAGATAAACTATTTAAACGGGCCGAACCTTAGTTAAGTGTTTGGCCCGTTTATTTTTGGTCCTATAAATGCTATAATCACCCCCGTTATATGCCTGTGGCATATAACGTTTTCATTTAAAAATAAGACAGCATGTTTGCGGGATTCGTATAACGGTTAATATATCAGTTTTCCAAACTGAGGACGGGGTTTCGACTACCCCATCCCGCACCACGTCAGAATTCGCTCCAACCTTGCCTTAAAATTTTGTAAACTTAATTTCCAAAATTTTTAGCAAGGTCTCGCACGTTTCTTCCTTTTGCTCGCCAAACATTACATTGGTTTGGCTCGCAGATAATAAAGTTTTCCAAACCAAGGAGGTGATTCATTCACCTCGACTGTTTGGAAAACTTAAAGGAGCCGGCTTGGTAAGATAAGTAATGTTGCCGAGCAAATTTATTTTGTCGGCGGCATGGTTATCTTACCTTTACACGGCGACGTGCCCTGGTAGCTCAGTGGATAGAGCAGGAGACTTCTAAGCTCAAGGTCGTAGGTTCGAATCCTACCCGGGGCGCCAATGAAAGAGTCCGGTCATAGACCGGGCTTTTTCATTGATTCTCTGGTGGAATCGGCTCTACGACTCGGCAGCTTTAGCTGACGAAAGTCGTAGGTTCGGCGAAGCGAGCGAAACAAAAATGCACTTGTATATTTTTGTGAGCGAGCGAAGGAGCCGCGAATGCGGCGATATCCTACCTAAGCTGGAGAAGGCCGAAAGCCGCTATCCTATTCCGCCATTGATGATCAGCTATTTAGTTGTATAGTGAGCTTATGAAACGGCGTCTAATCATATTTTCTATACTGTCGCTCGCGCTTGGTATAGTTATAACTTCGCTTTTTACGGCACAGATGACCTGGAATGACTATGGGGACTGCGCAAGTTCGCAAAATCAAACTTTGCCGCCAAGCATCAGGCGGGTTGATTGCGCCGGACTCGCATATGGATTTCCCTTCAGGTTCGTCCAATCAAAGCCTAGCCTGGATATCAGCTTCCTGGGCGAACCAAACACCGTACCCGTTTTATTAGGCGTAAATGCCACTACAAAGATTAATTTTGGCTATCTGGCATTGAATCTGATAATTTGGAGCGCACTCAGCGGAGCAGTCATCGGCGCAATCGCTTATAAAGTTTCACGCCCTAAAGATCTAAAAGAAGTTTCCGTAGAATCCCGTAAGTAAAGCAACATTTACTTTTAATATTTTTATGTTTAAATATTAATAAGTGAAGAAGGTATTCAGAAGAATCGCCGTTGCCGGCAGCCTCGCCATACCTAGTGGTGCTGGTTATGAGTCGAGTCCTTTTGAGGAGGCAGCACATATACTTCAAGATCATTGCAGAGCAGCCGCGGCAGAGTTTTTGGGCGCTAGCATGATGGGAGCCATTGAAATCGATATCAGCCTAGCCGGAACGGCAGATCGCCCCACGCACCGGGAGAATAACCAAAAAGTTGAAGAGCCTTCAGACCTTAGCGGTTTTCCGACTGTAGATGAATTCATAAGCAATGAGGTTGAGCATTTGCAATCGGTCGAACTGCCTGAAAGCGGCATTGATATAGATCTATCGAGCGATGAACCTTGGGAATTGGATCCCGCCGCTATTGATAGAGCTTTTGGTCATGCGCTTGCTTATAGGGACAGTTCTAACCTATTGCGCGACCAGGCTTATGAGTGCAATTATCAAGATATTTTTAACAATGGATCTCTCGATGATACCGGATTTGATGTTTACGTTTTTGGCGCAGGTGATTTATGTCTTGGCCAAGACCGCGTTGTTCCTAGGGGGCAGGATTTCTGCACGGCTGGCGGCAGGTACAGAGGCAGATCAAATAGAATTTTAATTACTCCGGGGGGCTCAACTCGGCATGATGTTGAGATGAGCGCTTCTTCAATTTTGTCTCACGAATTGTTTGGGCATGGCGCAGCAGACGCATTGGGCGTTAATCCGGATGAAGCTAAGCAAAGGGAATTCATTGCTTACGAAATTCAGGGCTTCGCGACTGAACACATAAGACAAACTGAAGATTCGTTGCTGAGACTTGAAAAAAATGAATAAAAACACTATAATTACCCCTGTTTTGTGACACCGCAAAGCATAAGGCGGAAGTAGCTCAGTTGGTTAGAGCGTCTGTTTGTGGCACAGAAGGTCGAGGGTTCAATTCCCTTCTTTCGCCCCATAAAATGCGCTGGCTTGGTCCAGCGTATTTTTTATGTTGACAGCCAGGTCTATAATTAATGTCAAAGAAATTAAACACAACACGTAAGTCATGCATCAGCAAATAGAAACCGGTGATTTTAATCAAGACATCCCTGCTTTTGACGGCGACCCGCTAGTTATGGAGGCGGATCAATTTGCAGCCCAATACAACGTGCCTCCGGAAATAACCGAGCCGACATACGAATTGCTTCACAAGTTGGAGGAGTTCGATCACCAGACCGCCGTAGAAAGTGTTCAGGCTCTGCCTTTGGCTCTGACAGCGGGTGAGGTCATGGCTGATTTTTACCCTGGTGCTGCTGTGAATTTTCCGGGTATATGGGCAGCTGAGCTGTTGCACGACGTGGGAAAAATTGAAGTAGGTCACGAACTGATAGATAAAAGCAACGAAGGCCAGGCATGGGATCCGGACGACGTTGAAAAAATGAAGCACCATCCCGAAGCCGGGGGCGCCATGGTCCGTGGGGCCGGCTTGCCGGAAATTGTCGCAAGGCCGGTCGAAGAACACCATCACAAGCAAATTAGCAGCGCTACTTATGGACCCAATGCCGAGCTAACCAACGAGGAACGTATAGTACGTGACTGCGTAGCAGTGGCTGATTTCGCGGATGCGATGCTAACCCGCACGAATACCCGCAACCGCGATATGAGCGCCGAGGAAAGACAGCGGGCAATCCGGGAAGATATCGGATTAGTAGTGGACGATTATAGCGATGCTGACCGCTTGGCGGACGCTATCTATCAAAGATTTATGAGCCAGCTTGGACTGGCGGCCTAGCCCTTCGATTTTTAGCGATTTCAAAACAGGCGTATAGTTAGCTCATGCAGAAGAGACTTTACCGCAGCAGGACAGACAGGATGCTCACGGGTTTGGCCGGAGGGATAGGACAATATTTTGGTATTGATTCAACAGTTATCCGTGCCGGGCTTGTTATATTTGAATTTTTGACAGCCGGACTATTAATCATCGGTTACTTGGTAGTGGCGCTTATAGTACCCAAAGAGCCCTTGCCAGCTGAACCGCGCAAAAAGGTTTAGGCTGCCTTGTTAGCCGCTGCCGTAGCGGCGACTTTATCGCTTGCGGCATGTTCTGCACGCGCCTTGAAGTAAAATGGCAGACTAAGCGCCTGCAAGATGGCTGATGCCAGGAATGATTGGCCGTAGCTGTAGACATCGGCTACCCGTCCAAGCAGCGGCTGTGTAACAGTACCGCCGACCGAACCGACCATTGAACTGAATGACAGGATAGTTGCCCGTTGCGACGAAGGTATCAAGCCATTGATATATGACTGGTATACCGGATATGACATGGCGAACGACAAGGCCCAGATTACGAAGCCTAGAATAGCCAAGTAGAAATTGCCGGTTTGCCAAACCAAGAGCAAGGCGAATACGCCTAAAGAGGTGGCTGTCATCAATGCCATTGTCCGGTATTTGAAAAGTCTTAGGACTCTGCCGGCGAACATGCCGCCGATTACCTGAGAGCCGGCAACCAAAGCAGCCACGAGTCCGGCCACGCTGTAGGCGCCAGAATCACCGAACAAGTTCAAAAGATGAGGCTGAGCCGCGTAGAAGACATAAAAACTTACGCTGTATAGGAATAGATTGGTCATGATTACCCAGCGGACCGGGCGCGTTTTATAACCGTACTCTATCGAAGCAGCCAGAATCTTTTTCATTTCACGGAAAGCCTTTTCGGGTTTCTTGGGGGTGAAGCCAATATCGCGCATAGCTACATAAGCCACGAATGTCACTACCGCGAAAGCCGCGGCTCTAAGTATGTAGGGCCAGCCGATGCCTACGTGCTCCGCTACTATGCCACCCAGGACCGATCCTATCAGCATGGCAACGCCATTCGCGACTTGTCCGCGTGCAAAAACACTATCCAAATCTGCCTTGTAGCCGCTGCCATGAAGCGCGTCAACCAGCCAGGCTTCGGTTGCGCCGGAGAAGAAAGTATAGCCAAGACCCAAGAACACTGACACCACCGCCCAAAGGATGAATGGCGCTGACACATACCAAAGCAGCAGGTACAGCAAAGTGGTTACAAGCAAGGTGACGGCTCCAAGCAGGAAAGATAACCGGCGTCCCCAGGTGTCAGCCACCACGCCGGTAGGTACTTCGAACAGCACCTGACCGAACAGAAAAGCCGCGTTGGCAGCAAAAGCCTGGGTGTTGTTAAGGCCGGCATCCAGCAGGAACAATGTGTTGATGCCCCAGATCATCGAAGCGGCCAGAGTCGAAAACAAAGTAAGCTGCAGATAAGTCCTTTGAACAACTTTGGATTTGGCGTTCATTTATTTGATTACTTTTTCTAGTAAATTGCCGACCGCGAAGGAAATAACAGCAGCTGCCAGTCCTAGGCCCAAAGATTCCATGACGGCCTGGCTCTTAGTGATTTTGGTGATCCGCGCCCTCAAAAGCCCTATCAGACCGAAAGCAGTCAATGTCAAAAGAACCGAGTAGACTAGCGCGTCGTTCGGTTCAAGCCCAAGTTTAAAGATGAAATCTACGGTGTAAACCGACAAGGGTATGAAACCGATCAGAACGAACGACAGGAAGGTGGCAACCGAAGCGCGTATCGGCGACTCGTGATCTTCGCGGTTACTCTCGCCTTTGTGGACCGACAGATCCTGCTCGCTTTTTTCACTCAGGTATGAACCCACAGCCATTGAAAAACCATCCGCCAAGACGTTGGCAAAACCCAAGATCAGAATGACGCGGGTGCTTAAATTAGCGCCTGCCGCACCCGTAACCACTGCGAAGGTCGTAACAGCGCCATCCATGCCGCCATAGACGAACTCCCGCAGGTTATTCTCGATCTTCCTTAGCATTTGCCTTGATTATATCACTTTAGAACAGGCTCAGTACGGCCAAAGTGGCTAGCGGCAATAAAAGATTATCCGTACCGTAAACGGCCAAATTCTCGACGCAAACCAACATTATAGGCAGCATCAAAGCCACCGGCATCATTATCATCGGGTCGGCATAATACGGGTCCCGCACGAACAAGATGACCAGCAATAAGAATGAGGTTATCAGGAAGATCAGGCTGCCAACGACGGATTTGGGCTGCGTGAACAAATAATAACGGCCGCGTTTTTTGCCGTAAGTTACGCCGGCCAGCGCCGCCAACCCATCGGCTACCGATACCTGCAGGATGGCTGCCGAGAATAACCACGGCGATGGCTCAAACCAGGCCACGGCAAAAACGCCTACCCCGAACAGTACGTCCCCCCAACTGCGCCGCCGGACCGAATGGATAGCATGAAACACATCGAACTGGCGGTTCAGGATATTGACCAATACGAATCCAAGAGCCAGAACTTGTATCCATGTGTAGTCGACCCAGAATGGTAGGAAGGCAATGAAAACGCCCGTCGTGATGTGTACGAATTTACGGGCCAGTTCGTCTTTGATATGATGCCGTTTCCAAAACAGCTCACTGAGGCCTAATATGCCTGCGATAATTACAGCTGCCAAAAACGCTTCTATCATAACCGCATTCTAGTCTTGATACTTTATGTTGTCACGGCCGTGCTTGAGGGTGCGAGCCATCCAGATAAGCTCGCGGTAAGCCTTGGGAACCGATGTCTTATAAAAATCATTCTTGAGGTTGCCCTCCTCGTCGAACTGATCATCGATCTTGGGAAAATAAACATCGGTGAAAGTAACTATCAGACCCATTTCCCGTACCGTGTTAACCAGCGCTTCCACCGCCCGGACACCGCCCCAATTGCCATCGGATACGCCGCCCAAGGCTACGGGCTTGTGTACGTAATTCTTAAGTTCGGAGTCCAGCATCCTTTTCAGGCTGCCTGGAAAACTGTGGTTGTATTCAGGCGTAACAATAAAAAACGCGTCGGCTTTTTCTGTCAGCTCCGTGTAGCGCGGATCTTTACCTTCCGGATCATTGCCGTCGCCCGGAAAATTAAAATCCTTAGGATCCACCAGCTGAGTTCGTACGCCCGGAATCTCGTTGCCCATATCGGCTACCAGCTTGGCAGCCCGGATTGATTTGCGCTGAGCCCTGGCAGTTCCGGCCAGGACCAGAATGAATAACTCTTCCTCCATCGTTACTTAGCATACGCCCTTGGTCAGAATCGGCAAAACGAAGCTTAGCAAAACAAAAACCTCCAAAATGGAGGCATTTATTCTAAATGGATGGTCGGGGATAAAGGACTCGAACCTTCGACCTCGCGGTCCCAAACCGCGCGCGCTAGCCAACTGCGCCAATCCCCGGCAAAAAGTTATTATAACAGAGGTAATCTACAAATCCTAATATGGTCGGGGCGGCGGGATTTGAACCCACGACCTCAGCGTCCCGAACGCTGCGCGCTACCAAGCTGCGCTACGCCCCGTCCCTTGCCGGATTATTGTAGCATCTGTCTGAGCTTATGGTAAACAGGGGTGGAGCATGGTAAAATTACCTGGATGAAGTATCTATCGATCTTCTTTACCATCCTCTTTATCTGGATTGCCGTGCTGCTGATGGCTTTGACGCGCGATGAAACCAATGAAATCTTCCAGCTGTATCTAGCTGTCATGGCCAGCACAGTCATATTGTTCATGATCGGCTTTGGCAAGAAATAATTCGAGGGCTCCAAGCTTAAATATGGCCAAAAGCAACCGCCAAAAGACCCGCCAAAAGACTATTGCCAGCATCAAAAGAGCCCGGACGGCCAAGCTGGCGACGCTTATAACCAAAGCTTATCTTCTTTACCGTCGCAAGCAAGAAGAAAAAATGTACAACCTGGTCTGTGAGGAATTCATGGCTCTAGGCGGCGTTTACGTCAAATTCCTGCAAGGCGTGCTGTTGCGCTCCCAAGTCATGCGCAAATGGCATAATCCGGAAAAGCTGAAGATTTTTGAAAATCTGGATCATGAGCCGATTGATATCCGCAGGCTTTTACAGCACGAGCTAAGCCGCGAAAAATTGGCGCAGATCGCGCTAGTGCAGCCTGAACCGTTTGCCGCAGGCTCGTTCGGGCAGGTTTATTACGCGCAGCTCAGGAACGGCAAGCCGGTCATCATAAAAGTGCTCAGGCCCATGATCCGCGAGTTGCTCAAGCACGACCTAAGGCTGCTCAGCCGCTTCTCCAAAACCTTCTTTGTAAAGCTTTATAAGAATATGAACATCGACCTTAACGATGCCATGAAAGAATTCTCAGCCGCAACCTTACGCGAAACCGATTACAAGCACGAGGCCGAATTTGCCAATGAACTTTACCAGCATTACAAGAATCACACCGTACTTCATATACCGCAGACCTACTTGGACCTATGCACCGACAACATAATCGTCCAAGATTACGTAGACGGCATTTCTGTCGCTCAAATTATCCGTCTGCACGAACAAGGCGTGGATCCGGTGCAGTACGTCCGCGATACGATTGATTCCGACATCATCTACCAGCTGCAGGTTCTAGGCTATGAATCGATGATAGGTATTTTTGACATGCCCCGCATCCAGGGCGACCCGCACCCCGGCAACATTCGATTGATGCGTAACAACCGCGTTGGGCTGATAGATTTCGGCATCAGCGCCCGTCCGCCGGCTGACAAAAGCGGACTTTTCGGCCTGCTCGAAACCTACGATAAGATCTTTAAAGGTTCGCAGTCGGCCGTTGAATTGTTCGAAAGCGGCCTTAAGTTTTTTGTCAGCGACCTGTACAGATCCTTGCGCAAAATCGGCGAATATTTGGGCGCTCATAACAACCGTAATTACGTGAACGAGGTCAGCCGGGTGGCAGAACAGGTATTTACCCAAGCTACCGGCACCAACATGGTAAACGCCGACCTCAGGAAAGATACGAGTATTTTGGTGGTGATCAACAAACTGGTCAACAAAGGCAACCGCTTCGGACTGGTGATGAAGCTGGAGGCATCAGAAATGCTGCGCGCCATCCAAACCTTCACTTCTCTGCTGAGCTCTTTGGGCCTTTACACCCAGGTTATGCCGCCGATTTTGGAACACGCCGTGGCATACATACGCGAAAATCATCCCGAGGATGCTACCGACGCCAAAGACAACGTGGCTATGGCGGACGCCCTCGAAACTGTCGCCAATTGGTTGGAGCGGGTGGCCGACCGTGACCCTGCATTGTTCAGGCAGCTATCGGAAAAGATGCGCAGCAACCCCGCGCCTGAGGTACAATTAGAAACAGAAGGAGCAGAAAGCAATGTTTAAGGAATTCATCCTTTTTATCAAATACCCTTACACCGCCGGCGTAATCGGCATCGTATGGCTTGGCAGCGCCGCTTTGCTGGCGATCGACCATAACCTGCCGCTGGTAGGCCTAGTTATTATCAACATGTTCGTAAGCATCGTAATCGCGGGTTTCGGCTTCCGCGGCAAAAGCGAACTTTAGCTAAAGAACCCGGCGAGACGGAAAGCTTCAAAAGCTACTTTGACGGCCATTTTTGAATCTTCGAGCGGATGATGCATCTTGCGGCCGTAATCTTCGTCCAAGCTTTTCTTAAGCAAGCGTTTGCTGGCATTCTCTCCATGACCAGCGATTAGAAGCAAAGATGAAAGCTCCAAGATCGGAAACGGATGCTGCCAATAACGTTCATCAAGGTTGGACGCTTGGCAATCAAGCAGAAAACGATATTCAACCGGGTAGCCGTTGTTTACCAGCACATAATCGGCTTCAGCCTCTACGCTCATGTACCACTCCCAAAAAGCCTCGCGCAAACCCTCGTAGTTGTCATGCGTTATCGGCATGTCAGCGATAGCAGGCAGGACATTATCCTTGACCCAATCATCGACTTTTTCGGTCAGCCTGGCCCTGGCGCTGAACTCGCTATGAATTTTACCCCCGCCGTCCATCATGACAGCCCCGACTGCAAAGGCCTTGCCGTGCAAGCCATTAGACTCCAGGTCGAAGCTTAGTATCTTAGTGCTTTTGCTGATGTCGGGTGTTTTCAAAACCTTGCTCACGGTTTTTGTTTAGCCTCCAGCCACTCTGGTACCGGTGTGAAGAGAATTTCGTCCCAATGATCGACTTCTTCTTCAGTGACGTCATATTCTGCCTGGTAGGCAATCTCGACGCTACCATGAACCGCATCCTTCATATCAAAGCCAAGTTTTTCGGCAACGGCGTGCAGCTGATTCTCGTCGGGTGCCTCGATTTCGATGAAGGGCTTTATCCAGGGCCATTCATCCAGCTCGATCTGTACTCCGTCCAGCACCCAGCTTTCCCGCTTTGTCTCCTGGTATGATTGCTGCTCCAGGCCGGTCCGCTCCAAGAGCGCGCACGTGTCTTCGAAGCTGCTGACATCAACCGAGACTTCTTTTGTGCCGTCCAAACCGCGGTGATCCAGCTGTTTGTATGCCAGAGTGATTTTGTCGCCTTCATCCCGGACTCTTATCCAACCGCCTACTTTTTCCAATCGCTTATCCGCAAAATCAAAGTTTTTTCGGCGCATTTCGCGAAGCGGCTGTTCCTGCTTGGCGCCCAAGGATTTTAATTTTTCACGGACTTCGTCGTGATTAACATCCAAGAATTTGGCTTCGATTTCGGTCTGCATTATTTAGCGAACTCTATCGCTCGGGTTTCGCGAATGACATTGACCTTTATCGTGCCCGGATACTGCATGGTTGATTCAATCTTGGTTGCAATATCGCGTGCCAGTTTGATGGCGCTGAGGTCATCGATTTCCTGCGGCTTAACGAATATTCTGACTTCGCGGCCGGCAGAAATGGCGTAAGCCTTATCGATGCCGGGAAATCCGAGGGCAGTATTTTCAAGGTCGCGCATACGCTCGGCAAAATTCTCAGCCGAAATGTTGCGGGCGCCAGGCCGTGAAGCACTGATGGCATCAACCACGCGGATGATCAGCGCTTCGGTGCTAGTGGCTTCCATGTCGTCGTGATGCTGTTCGGCAGCCAGCGCCACTTCTTCAGGCGCACCGTACTTGCGCAGCATCTCCCCAGAGATATGATGATGCTTGCCTTCTATCTTGTGAGTCAAAGCTTTGCCTAGGTCGTGTACAAGAGCTGCGTATTTGGCAGTCTTAACATCGGCGCCGATCTGATCGGCGATCGTACCGGCAATGTGGGCCATTTCGGTAGAGTGTTTGAGTACGTTCTGGCCGTATGATGTACGGTATTTCAGCTCGCCAAGCAGCTGCATGATTTCTTTCGGAATACCTACAATGCCGACTTCACGGGCAGCGTCTTCGGCGGCGTGCATGACGTCTTTTTGGACCTGTTTCTGAGCTTTTTCAACCACTTCCTCGATGCGGCCAGGATGGACGCGGCCGTCCTTAAGCAGTGATTCCAGCGCGATGCGCGCAATCTCACGGCGAACCGGATCAAAGCTCGATAGGATGATCATGCCGGGCGTATCGTCGACCATGATGTCAACGCCGGTAGCCCGTTGCAATGCCTGGATGTTGCGGCCTTCCTTGCCGATGATTCGGCCCTTCATCTCTTCGTCGTCCAATTTAACGGCGGTAACGGTGCGTTCGGCCGTGACCTCGGACGCCATGCGTTCCATGGCTTGGGTAATGATCAGAGCGGCTTGTTCTTCGGCGTTGTCTTTGGCTTCGTTCTGGAGCTTGCTGACAAGACCCACCAGGTCATTGCGGATATCGCGCTCGGTCATCTGCATCAGTTTTTCGGTGGCTTCCTTTTTGGTCAGCTTAGCAACTTTTTCGAGCTTCTCCTGCTGCTTAGTGCGGATAGAGCGGATCTCATCCTTGAGTTCTTCGACCTCAGATTCAGACTTACGCAAGGCATCGGCACGCTTGTCGATGGTATCGAGTTTCTTGTCTAGAGCTTCTTCGCGCGATAGCAGCCTGGCTTCGATTTCCTTGGCTTCTTTGCGCCGTTGAGCCTCATCCTTACGGGCTTTGTCGGCTATCTCTGCCGCTTGATCCCTGGCTTTACGCAAAGCTTCATCGGCCTCTTTTTTTGCTTTTTTCAGTTCTTTTTCGGCTTCGGCCTCGATTGAGCCCATCTTTTTCTGTGTCACTACCTGGCTTGCACCAAAGCCCGCAGCAGCGCCAACCAAAGCCAAAATAATGGTTACTGGTTCCATGCTTTACCTTTCTATCAGCCTGAAGCGCGTATACCGGCAATCACTATCACTTCATTAGCCGTTATTGCTTCAGAATTTCAATAATTTAAATCGTTAGGATGTTCCCAAAACTTGAATATCCTGGCTTTAGAATATCATTTTTTACACTGGTTGTATGTAATTTTTAAGACTTTGGCGGCGTGATGTGGACATCGGCGCCGTATGCCGGCATGACGGCTTCGTCGTTCTTTCCGCTCTTTAATTCCGCAAGGCCTTTTTGCAGCCATTCCTCAGTGTCTTCAATGCCGATGATCGGAACTTTAAGGCCGTACGCCAACGCGTTGGCCACGCTAAGACCGATGCGTAAACCCGTAAAGCTGCCGGGGCCTTTTAAGCAGACGATTCCTTCGATGTCCTTGAGGGTTTTACCTTGAGATTTCAACAGCTCTTCAACCTTGGTATGGAGGGTTTCGGCCAGCTCGCGATGGGCTGCCCAGGTTGCATAAGCCAGCTGGTTGTCATCATCAAACAAACCGAGTTCGGCTTCCGGATTATCGGTGCGCAAGGTGAGAATTATCATTTGCTTAATCCTTCCGCTGCATAAGACACTTCTTCCGGGAATTCAATTGAGATACGGCGCTTGTTTTCATCTTCAGCCATACGCTCCAGTTTTATGACTATTTTATTCTCGGGCAGCACGCCCTCGACCACGTCGCCCCACTCAATCAAAACTACAGCTTTCGGATCATGGACGGTTTCTTCCAGTTCGCGCGCCACCATGCCGCCCTCGTTCAGCCTGTAAAAATCAAAGTGATGGATGGTCAGTTCAGAACCTTTGTAAGTCTGTTCCACCGTAAAAGTCGGGCTGGTCACGATTTCCCGGCTGCCAAGGCCTGCAACAATGCCCTTGGCTAACTGAGTTTTGCCGCCGCCCAAATCGCTGCTTAGAAGCAGGGTTTCGCCGCCCTTAAGATTTTGGCCTAAGCGCTTTCCTAGTTCGAAAGTATCTTCGGAGCTGTTGGTAACGGTTTGCAAGGTCTGGTCGGTACTCATACAAAGCATATCCTACCGCGCTGATCCCGACCCCGGCAAGCACCGCCGGATGGAGCGGCGCGGCATCGTCCAGCTGGCCGGCGGCGGCAGAAGCCGGATTGGCAGCTCCTGATAACTCCGCAGAACCAGTGCCAGACGTGATGCCAAGCACGGCGGCAGTTGATTTGCCGGCGCTGTTTGCGGCCGCAGCAAGCGTATTCATGGCGTTCGGCGAAGGCTGCAGCGTCCACACCCAAGCGCCATTGTTAAGCGCCCAGGCCTGCCCATCCTTGGCATTCTGATAAGGCTCGGTTTGGCCGATTATCTTTTCGTTCGGATCCAGTAGCCAGACTTGAGCCGTGTCGTTGGACAGGCTTATGGACGTGTCTTCGGAAGTAAAGGCCTTGAAGGATTTTGGCTCTAACATAGTGCCTTCGGGAAAGGTGTATTTTTTAGGATTGGTGCTGCCAAAAGCCAGCTTGAAGCCGCTAAGATCAAAGCCTGAGTCGTTGGGGTTATAAAGCTCAATGAACTCGTTATCGGCGTCTGTCTGCGGGCTAGCCGGATTAGGCAAAAGTTCATTGATGACCGGAGCCATCTTGCCATGGTTGCGATTAACCGTAGAGGTTCCAAGCACGCTACTGACGAACCTCACCGGCGGCATGGCGCCGGGCAGCAGCAATAGTTCGTCTGTTTCATTTGTTGTTGGCTCTGTGCTGCTTTCCAGGACGCATGGATCGGCCGCGTTTGGCTGCACTGCGATCCATTCGCCCGATATCTGGCGCTGCAAAAAAGCCTCAGGCTGGGACGGCAGCGTCAAAGCTGCAGCCGGGGTGTCTGCTTTTCGTGTTTTGACCCACGCCACGCTGCTGATCAAATTCTTAACGCTCGGGCTGGCGTAGTGCCAGAGCTGCAAACTGCCGCCGGTTGTACTGAAACCCAAGCTGATGGCTTCTATCTGCATCTGCCAGCAAACGCTGGCCAGTCCGTCGCTCAGCATATAATAACCGCCCGGTCCCATCGTCCCAGTGAACGTAAAGGTCTTGGACGGCTTGCCTTCGGCATTGAAATAAACCAGTTCGTAAGCGCCCAGATCGGCGGGTACGGCGCCTGAATTATTTAGGGTAACGAATTGGTTGTCGGCCGTAATCTTAATTTGGTCGATGCTTAAATCCGGCACTGCTTGTGCAGCCGCGCTTGGCACCAAGCCGGCAATCAGCGCCAGCAACCAGATGCCGGCTAGTCCCACCGCTCTCAAATGAGAACGTTTTGACCCCATAGTTAGGGTGTATTTTAGGCCCACAATCCTAAAGTGCAAGCATGAGCATCCACTTTTTGGCGCATCGTGCTAAGCGTATAATCAAAAACATGCTTAAACTAAGCAAACATATCACCGATCTTCCCGTTATGAGCCTGCGCACCGGCGGCAAAGTTGCCCAGACCACGCGCGTCATCATCAATCCGAACAATCTTAGGATCGAAGGCTGGTATTGCCAGGATTCCCTCAGCCATCAAACCTTGATACTACTGGCAAAAGATGTGCGTGATTTCGTGCCGCAAGGCATTGCTGTCAACGACCACGAGGATTTAAGCGAGCCTACCGAATTGGTGCGGCTGCAAAAAATCCTTGAGTTGGATTTTGAACTGCTTGGCAAAAGCGTAGTGACCAACCACAAACGAAAACTCGGAAAGGTCAGCGACTACGCGTTCGATGCCGGATCTATGACGATCCAAAAAATTTATGTCTCACGTCCGGTTTACCGCAGCCTGACCGATGGCCAGCTGATTATTGATCGAATGCAGATAATCGAAATCAATAACCACCGCATTTTGGTACGGGATGCCGATGTTCGGGAACCATCCGTAGCAGTAACACCTGCCGCCGCCACGCCTTAGTTATCGTTTAAGACTGTTTTTATATCGTCGTAGCTGAATCCCTGCCTGGCCAGATACTGCATGAATTTTTGCGGATCGGCCTTATAACGCGGCAATCTGCCCTTTTTCTCAACCAGCTCTTTGAGCCTTTCCAGCTCATCGCCACCCTGCATGATTTCGTCCGCTATTTCCCTGTCGATGCCCTTTCCGGCCAGCTCCGAGCGTATGGCTCGGTCGGATTTGCCCCTGCGCCGCCTTAGCTCGCTGAGCCACTCCGCGAAACGTTTTTCGTCCAGATATCCTCGATCGGTAAATTC
>CAMLHD010000016.1 GCA_946479835.1 uncultured Candidatus Saccharibacteria bacterium
CCGCCAAGGAAATCATGGAGCTTGCCCGCGAAAAGGACAAGAACCAGACAATCGTGTTTTATCTGCCGCAAGACGGAGTGGTGGCCAGCGATATCGAAAATCCCGAACAAACGCGTATTGTCGATTGGGATGCCAACATCATCGCCGATATAGAAGCTTATCCCAAACAGCCCTCGGCCAAAGCGGTGCGCGTTCAATCGGACGAAAAGATCCTGGACGTCGGGCCGTTCTCAGCTTCGTTCATTGCTGGCGCTGTACAGATGGTGCAGACAGTAGTTTGGAACGGTACGCTTGGCGTTACCGAGACCAAGGGCAAGAACAGTGATCCGGTCGGCCCGTTCGCGCACGGCACCGAGCTATTAATAGATGCGTTGCTCGGCAAGTTCGGCCACAAACCATTCGTGATGGTCGGCGGTGGCGATACGGCAGGATATGTTGAAGAACGCGGCCTAACCGAAGCCTTCAATCATGTCTCAACCGGTGGCGGGGCTTCGTTGGAGTTGATGGAAGGCAAGCCATTGCCGGGTGTGGAAGCGTTGATGGATAAAGAGAATTAATGGTGTAGAATAAGCGTAAGTATTATGAGCAAGACCTTGATAGTGGGCAATTGGAAGATGCACCTGAATACTATGCAGGCCAGCATCCTTCTGCACCGCCTGCACGAACGGATCCGGATCACCCGCGATGTCGAGGTGGTACTGGCGCCGAGCATGCTGGTGCTGCAGCCGCTCAGCTTGCAGATAGACCGCCGCAAATTCCGTCTGGCGGCCCAGAACGCGTACCACAAAGACGAGGGTGCCTACACCGGCGAGGTCAGCTTTACGATGCTGAGGGACCTGGTGCATTACGTGATCGTCGGCCATTCGGAGCGGCGGCATGTGTTTGGCGAATCGCTCAAAGACATCGCCGAAAAAGTTGAAGCAGCCGTGCGCAACGGTATCACGCCGATCTTGTGCGTGGGTGAAACCAAGACCGAGCGCCTGGCAGGACACACCAAACGGGTCATCCATGACCAGGTTGTTAGCGCCCTGAAAGGCCTGACTTCGAGCGATGTGGGCGACATCGTAATCGCTTACGAACCCGTCTGGGCAATCAGCAACGGTTCTAATTTTGCCAATCACGAGATCGCTTCGCCGGAAGAGGTCGAAAAAATGATCGTCCATATACGGCACAATATCGAGGAGCTCTACGGGCCGAAAGCGGCCAGGAAAGTACGCGTGATCTATGGCGGCAGCTCGAACGCCGAAAACGCCAAGGCATACTTAAGCATCGAAGGCTGCGATGGCCTGCTGCCTGGCGGCGCAAGCTTGAATTATCATCAGTTCTCATCCATGGTTGATACCGCTTATCAGTTAAGGCAGACAGGAGAGACGAACTAATGCCGGCCAAATCTTCCAAATCCGTCAATAACGACAAGAAAGTCATGGACATCAGCAAGCCGGGCAAGGGCAAAGTCGTGGCTACAAGCCGGCCGGTCGTAGCGCCGATAACTTCAAATACCGAAGCCGAAACTGCACCCGAAATCTCGTCGCCATCGGCCGCCCGCAAAGTCATCCAACCGATTACGCCTGCCGATGAGCTAATAGGCGAAGAAAGCAAGGAGCCCAAGAAAGCTCCTGCTAAGGCCACTTCGATCAAAATCATCACCAATACGCCCGAAGACAATGAAGAGCCGGTCGAAGTAAAACCAGTCGAAGAAGACAAACCCGTACCGGAAACAAGCGAAGAGCCGGCCCCAGAGGAACCAAAGGAAGAGCCTAAGGAAGAACCGGAAAAAGAAGAAACGCCGGCCGAGCCCGAAGCTCCGGCCGCTGAAACACCGGAACCCGATGCTCAGGAAGAGGTTCCACAAGAAGAGCCGGAACAACCGGCAGAAACTCCACCCGAGCTTAAGCCTGAGCCGGTGTCGGAAGAAAAACCGCCAGTCGAACCGCCGGCTCCGGCTGACGCTCCAAAACCGGCCGAGCCTAAAGATGCGCCGCCCGCAGAGGCCGCTCCGCCAGTGCCGGATGCTGGCTCGGATTCGGCTAACGTAGACGCTATCGCCCAATCCGCCGAAACCAAGAAAGAAGCCGCCAGGAAAGCCGAAGAGAAGGCCAAAAAAGACGCCGAGCTGCAGAACCTTATAGACTCCAAACAGTATTTCGTGCCGATCGGCCACCATGCGGCCGCTACCAAGAAAGGACGCGGCCTGATCGTGTTCCTGGCAGTATTGATAGCAGTCATCGTGGTCGCCTATTTGGCCGTCGATTCCGAGCTGGTAGATGTCGGTTTAAAACTGCCATACGATTTGATTTAGCGGCTCTGATAAAATAAACAGGTGAATAACGAGGCGGACATCTTAGGTATTAGCGAGCCGGCGGCTGGTGCTCAGCATCTTTTGAAAGGCCTTAATCCGGAACAACAACGAGCGGTAATTACTACCGAAGGCCCTCTGCTTATTCAGGCTGGCGCCGGAAGCGGCAAGACCAAGACGCTGACACACCGAATCGCCTATATCATTGCCTCCCATAAGGCGACGCCGTATAACATCCTGGCAGTTACTTTCACCAACAAAGCCGCCCGCGAGATGCGCGAACGCATCGCTCGTCTGCTGGGCGAGGATGCGGACAACCGCAGCTTCATGCCGTTCATGGGAACGTTCCACAGCATCTGTGTCCGCTTGCTCCGGCAGGACGGGGACCAGCTTGGTATTCCCAGAAACTTCGTTATCTTTGACGAGTCCGACCGGCTTAGTGCTGTCAAGCAGGCCAGCCGTCAGTTTTCGATAGACGAAAAAGCCTTTCCGCCACGGGTGCTGAGTAGCCTGATAAGCAATGCTAAGAACGACATGATCGGCCCGGCCGAGTACCAGGGCCTGGCCGGCTCGCCCACGCAGGCCGCGGCTTCCAAAGTTTATCCGGCTTACGAAAAAACCCTCAAAGACGCGGGCGCACTGGACTTTGACGATCTAATACTAAAAACCGTGCGGATGTTGGAAATGGCGCCGGATGTACGGAGCAAGTGGCAAAACCAGTTTCGCTATGTGCTGATAGACGAGTATCAGGATACCAACGCCGCACAGTACAAGCTCATAAAAATGCTGGTTGGAGAACAGCGTAATATTGCAGTGGTCGGCGACGACTGGCAGAGCATCTATTCGTGGCGGGGCGCTGATTTCCGCAACATCCTTAATTTTGAGCGTGATTATGCCGACACTACGGTCATCAAGCTTGAACAGAACTACCGCAGCACCAAATCCATCCTGGATGCCGCCCATTCCATCATTACCAAGAACCAGCAGCGCAGCGATAAGAAGCTCTGGACCAGCGCCGGCAACGGCTTGCCGGTCCAAGTGGTGCAGGCCCCCAACCAACGGGCCGAGGCCGAGATGATTATCCGACGCATCGACAGCATGGTCCGGGCCGGGCAGCGCCGCTACAACGATTACGCCGTGCTGTACCGCACCAACGCCCAAAGCCGCGCTATCGAGGAAAGTTTCGTCCGCTACGGCATCCCGTACCGCGTGGTCGGCGGCGTGCGTTTTTATGACCGCAAAGAAATCAAGGATATCATCGCTTACCTACGGCTGATTTATCAGCCGGAAGATTTTGTCAGCTTTGAGCGCATCGCCAATGTGCCGGCCCGGGGCTTAGGCGCCAAGTCGATAGAAAACTTTTATGCCTGGGCCCGAGCGGCAGGCGGTCTTTTAAAGGGCCTGCAGACCGTGCAGGATTGTCCGGACCTCACCGCCAAAGCCAAGACAGGACTTAGCGAACTGGCGGACATCATACTTCGTTACCGCGAACTCATGGATGACACAGCGGTGGCCGGTATAGTAGACAGCCTGCTTAGGCGCCTGGATTATGTAGCTTATTTGGATGACGGCACCATCCAGGGCGAATCTAGGGTTGAGAACGTCCGCGAACTTATTTCGGTAGCCAAAGCCTACGAAGACGTCGGCCTGGACGGTTTCTTGGAAGAAGTCAGCCTGATCAGCGACCTGGACAGCGCGGATTTGAGCAGCAATGCCGTGACGCTGATGACGCTGCATGCAGCCAAGGGTCTGGAGTTTCCTGTGGTGTTCATGACCGGACTGGAAGAAAGTGTGCTGCCGCACTCCCGGGCGCTTTACGATCAGAAAGAAATGGAAGAAGAACGCCGGCTGATGTATGTCGGCATGACGCGCGCCAAGCAGGAGCTGTACCTGCTTTACGCTACTTCGCGGGTGCTTTATGGGGGCGTGCAATACAATCCGCCCTCAAGATTTATCAGCGACATTGACGGCGCTCCGGCCGCGCCCGAGCCGGCCATGTTCCCATCGGAACCCATGAATTCGGAGCCGCGCTACGTACTGGAACTGAGCGAAGGCGACGTCGTACGGCATCAGGCCTTTGGCGACGGCACGGTCTTGGAAGTGGACGGTGATAATGTGGCGGTGCATTTCAAAACCAAGGGCGTCAAAAAACTGAACGTAGCATTCGCGCCGCTAGAAAAGTTATGAAAAAAACCCTTGAGATCATCGGCCGGCTGGTTTTTTGGGCAGCCTGGCCGCTTTGGTTCGTTTATTTTAAATTCAACCCCAATCGCACACGAGTCTTGGTGGTCTCCGGCAGCCAGGTGCTGCTGGTCAAAGGTTTCTTGGGCGCCGGCAAATGGGCGCTGCCGGGAGGTGGCACAAAGAAAGGCGAGGACATGCCGGAAACCGCCGTACGCGAGCTTCAAGAAGAGACCGGCATCACGGTGCCCGTATCCGCGCTGAGGAGCCTGGGCGATTACACGCACAGCCAATACGGTCTTAGATACCGGGCCCATTACTTCATATTAGAGCTGGATGATCAGCCGGCAACCAGGAAGCGCTTACCGGAAATTATAGATATCAAATGGTTCGAAATGGTTGACATCCGCGGCCGGATGCTCGACGACGATGCCGCTTACGCCCTGAAAAAATACATGCCGCTCAATCAAACTAGTCTGCTTTAACAGATACGGGTGCTATAATTAGGCGTTGTTTTTTGAGAAAAATTAAGTGCATTACCGCATACGACATTACAAGCTTAGAACCCGCCGCCGGGCCCGCCGTTTGGAACAGCGCTACCGCAACCATCCGCGGTTGATACCGATGCTGGCCGGCCTGTCATTGGTGTTTATCTTCATCATCCTTGCCATCACGCTGCGTGACAGCGCTTCCAATATTACCCGCGCCACCAGCGCCAACATCGTTATCCTGCATGCCGACGACCAGACCAAAGTGCTGCCGACCGACGAGGCCACGGTTGGCGCGTTCTTAGAAAAAGCCGGCGTAAAGGTGAAGGAAGGCGATGTGGTCGAACCCGGGCTCGACGAAGAAGTCGTTGGCGACGATTTTCGGATCAACGTCTACCGCGCCGGACCGGTTGTGATTTACGACGAAGACAAGCGGGTTTATTCGCACAGCGCCGCCACGACCGCGCGCAGCATTGCCGCTCAGGCCGGTGTTGATACTTTCGCCGAAGACATCGTAGTGGCTCAACCTAGCGAGGATTTTTTACGCGACGGTATCGGACACAAAGTTACCATTAAACGTTCCACTCCGGTAAATCTGGTTATCTACGGCACACCGCTGGCAACTCGTACCCAAGCCAAAACCGTCCGGGAGCTGCTGGCGGAAAAGAACATCGTTTTGGGCGAAGGCGAGACTGTCCAGCCTGGCCTCGACGAGCCGCTGCCGGTTACCGATCCGGTGTTCATAAACCAGAAGGGCGTGTCTATCGAGACTGTGCTGGAAGAAGTGCCGATGCCGGTTGAATATATCGAGGATCCGTCGCTGACATACGGCAACACGGCCATCCGTCAAAAAGGCCAGCCGGGACAAAAGATGATTACTTATCAGGTCAATTCCGAGACCGGCGCGAAGGTCAGGTTCAAAGAAATCGTCATCGCTCAGCCCGTCACCCAGATCGTGGCCCGCGGTACTGGTGGCCGGTTCGAAAATTATAATGCCGATGGTATTCCTTCGAGGGTATTCTGCGGCAGTCCCAAGCAGCAAACCTGGAAAAACATAAACGTCCAGAACGCTGCTTTGGGCCGGGCGATGGCCGCGGCCAAGGGCTGGAGCGGCGGCCAGTTCACGGCGCTGATCGAATTGTTTGCCTGTGAATCGAGCTGGAACGAACGGGCCGGTAATCCTTATTCCGGCGCTTACGGAATTCCTCAGGCCTATCCAGCCAGCAAGATGGGCGATCCGGCGCAGTGTGGCGGCGCTGGCTACGAGACCGACCCGCAGATCCAGATCGCCTGGGGATTATGCTATATCCAGCGCCGGTTCGGCACGCCATCGGCTGCACTCGACTACCACTACCGCAACAACTTCTACTAAGTGTTACACTACTCTGCAGATGACATCGGCTTTTGACGGTTATAACTTCAGTGTCCGGTTGCAAAAAGGCGAGCTGCTTGCGGAGAGTCTTTTGAAACTGGCCAAAGAAAAAGATATAAAGGGCGGCTGGATGGTGGGATTAGGCGGCCTTTCTTGGGCTGAACTCGGTTTTTATGATCTGCCGTCAAAAAGCTACCAGTGGACTAAGTTAGAGGAACCGCTTGAACTTACGTCACTGACTGGAAATATCGCTTGGCTTGAGGGCGAACCGGTCCTGCACCTTCATGCTAATGTCAGTGACAAGTCTATGAACGTAAAGGGCGGGCATCTCAAAGAAGCCGAAATCGGCGCCACGGCCGAGATTTTCATCCACCGCTGGCTGGACGGCAGCTTGAAACGGCAGCAGGATCCGAAAATCGGCCTCAACTTGCTTGAGCTTTAGTTTCACTTGCAGCGCTATTGTTGTAAGATTGAAATATGGATAATGATAATCAACTACCCACACCACAAGTAACAGTAGCGCCGGCGATGCAGCCCAAGCCGTCCGGCGGCAAAGGCTCCAAGGCGGCACTTATAGTAATCGTAGTCTTGCTATTGGCGGCCCTCGGAGCGGCCGGCTGGCTTTATACGCAGAACAAGAGCCTGAAGGACGACAACAATGCTCTTAAGCAGCAGGTAAGCGAACTGTCAATGGAGCACGAAGGCACTCCGGGCGAAGAAGACGCCGATGAGCCTCATACCGAAGACAATCAAGCAGCGGCCAACGTACTGGCTACCGGCCAGGTCATGCAGGAAAGCGCCGGCGCTCAAGCCGTAGTGGATTGCATGGAACAGCCCGGAAGCTTGACCGAGATCTGGGTGCGTTACGGCACTGATGCCGCCAGTCTTAAGGAAACGGCTAAAGCCACCAATGAACTGGGCCTTGGCGATGCCGGCACCATGGCAGCCTACAGCGTGATTATTCCGGCTGGCGAGCTGACAAACGGCCAGGCATACCACTACCAGTGTGCCGGCACTCAGGACGGCAAGACCGTTCTGGCAGGCATGGCCATGTTCAACGCCAAGAAATAACCGGCTGTGGATTTATTCCGGACTAAAAAATCGCTCGGTCAGCACTGGCTGCACGATGACGCCGCCCTTGGCGCGATGGTTGCTGCGGCCGAGGTTGTCGCCAACGATACGGTGCTTGAGATCGGGCCGGGTCTTGGAACTCTGACCGAAAAGCTTCTGGCCACCGGCGCCAAAGTCTACGCCATAGAATTCGACCAAGCTCTGCTTGCGCCGCTGCAGCAAAAGTTCGGCAACCGGCCTAACTTCGGCCTAATAAACGGCGACATCTTAAGCTTTGATTTTTCTAAACTACCGCCCAGCTACAAGATCGTTGCTAATATCCCATACTACCTAACCAGCAACCTGCTGCGGGTACTGACCGAAGCGCCTAACCATTTTGACAAAGCGGCTCTGCTGGTACAGAAGGAAGTTGCCGAACGGGCTTGTGCCGCTCCCGGACAAATGAGCCTGCTGGCGGTAAGCGTCCAATTTTATGCCGAGGCTTCGTTGGGGCAAGTGGTGCCTGCGGGCTTGTTTACGCCGCCTCCCAAAGTTGATTCGCAGATACTGAAGCTTAACTACCGCCGGGCGCCGTTGTTTCCGGGCATCGATACGCTTAAATTTTTTCAGCTGGTCAAGGCCGGCTTTTCCGAAAAACGCAAGAAACTGCGCAGCTCTTTGAGCGGCGGACTGAACATTGATAAACCCGCGGCCGAGAAGCTGCTTGAATCTGCAAACATCGATCCGAACTTGCGCGCGCAGGCGCTTAGCCTGGAAGATTGGTACCGATTATACCTAGTCGCGAACCCGTAAGCCCTTGGCCAGGTCATGAAAGACGGTGCCGTGCTCCGCATTGCCGTCATGAATGTAGCGGGCCACCACCACTCCCTCGCCAGTATCCAGATAATACGCGTCAATCGTCCGGTTAGGCAGGACATCGGAATCCTGGTTATAGACCGTAGTGGCCTCAAGCGTCTTGTGGCCGTCAATGAAAATCGACCGGCATACATGCTTGCTGACATCCTGTACGTCTTGCAGCTGGTTGCAATCAGTGTTGTTCTGGGGGTCAACTGCCAGCGTGATGCTCTCCTGGGGCTCGTTGCTGCAGTCCGGCGCTTGGTCGCTGGGCACGAAATACACTACATCTTCGTGGCCCTCGCAGCTCTCTTGGTCCCAGCCGCCCGGCACATCGAATTCCACTAGATCTGTCACCCGGCCGGATGACGTTGGCGGTGCAGCCTGGGAAGTATCGTTTACTTCCGAATTATCATTGTTGTCATTTCGGCGGCCGATCAGCCATCCGGCTAAGCCAGAAACTAAAACCAGCAAGATAAGAGCTATTAATAAAACCGGTAAAAAATTTCTCGAATGTGGATCAGGCTGATTATCCATTAATTATCCTTAAATGCATCATGGTGGAGCTGGCGGCGGTGAAGCCGCGTCCATTCGGTTACTTGTTGGCTTTCTACAGGCTTAGTCGGTTTGCTTGGTTTCTTTAGCTATTCACGCTATAAACTGACAAAAAAGTGAATCGCTGCAATCCTGAAATCTTATCAAACACTATGGATCACAGTATTTGAGCAATCAGAGAAATATGAGACTGGGTCGTCCTATCTGATGTCGGACTATCAGCCGTAGCGGCAATTAAGCGGCTACTGTAGCAAAAGCTGGAGCGCGGAAAGCGGCAGCTACTTGCTGAGCGATGTTTTTAACTGCATCTATTCAGTGTGTCCGGATGACGTTCAGACGTCCGGCCTGCTGGCACCAACTTGTAAATGTCCAAATGTCGAAGCAATTCAGCCCCATGTAGAACCTCTTTAAGAGGTTCTAATATTATACCAAATTATCAAGCTTATGTCTATGCCATGACCTCATATTTAAACAAAGTTTTTGTCAGCTTTATTACAGCTAAAACCGTCACCCTCAACTAGACTTAGGCATGCTAAGGAGGTTAGCCATGGACGACGAAGACGATTTAAGGAAAGATATAAGTTCGCCCCTGCCTAACGATGGCGACACGCCGTTTTCCGAACCAGATGAGCAGCCAAGCGACGAAGTATCTGATTTTTTTGACGTTGAGCTGCGGGAAGAAGAGCGCAAGCTGGAAGATACTCATCCGGTTACGGACACCAATATCGATAAAACAGAGTGGTATCAGGAAGGCTTGGAAGGCGCGGCTGAGGCCGAGCAGCCTAACTCCAAAGACAAAGTGACCGATTACGATTCCGAAGACGACCAGCGCAAAAAGCCAGAATAGTCCTTAAGCCAGCGAACCAACAAAATTTAAGGTGTTTCAAGGTTGACCTATCAGTGAAGGCGACGTTACAGTTTAGGCATGGTTCTTAAAAAGCTTAAACTGCCGCTCATTAACAAGAGCAAGAGAGAAATCAGCCAGTCGGATCTTAAGAAGGCGCTGGTTTATATCGATGATTACTGGGGCAAGCTGACGCACTACCAGCCGGATGACAAAGGCATGGCCATCGGCTTGCCGAATGCCTACGTGGTGCCGTCGGCCGATCCGGAAGTGGAGTTCATTTACGAGGAACAATTCTATTGGGACAGCTACTTTACGGGTCTGGGGCTGTTGAAAGAAGAGCACAAGCCGCTGGTTGAAGGCATGCTGGAGAATCTGCTGCACCTGCTCCGGCGCTTCGAGATGATTCCAAACGCCAGCGCCATGTACCAGATGAGCCACTCGCAACCGCCGATTCTGACTACCTACATCTTCGATGTGTACGAGCGGTTCGGCAAATCCACCGAATGGCTGGCCAACCACATGGCCTTGGCGGAAATGGAATATCACACCGTCTGGATGAGCTCTCGCCAGCCGCACTGGCGGCTGGTCTATAAGGGCCTTAACCGCTATTACGACATCCATGTGCTGCACGACCTTGCCGAGGCCGAAAGCGGCTGGGATATGACAACCAGGTTCGAGCGTAAATGCCTGGACTTTCTGCCGGTGGATTTGAATTCGTTGCTTTATAAATACGAGACCGATTTTGCTCGTACCGCCGAGATTGTCGGAGACAGCCGGGCCGCCAAGACCTGGCATAAACGCGCGGCTGTACGCAAGCGCGCCATGAATGAACTTATGTGGGGCAAGCTGCGTGGCTTTTATTTTGACTACAACTACGAGAACAAGCGGCTTGGCGACGTCTGGTCTCTGGCCGGCTTTTATCCGATGTGGGCAGGCATGGCCAGCGACGAGCAGGCCAAGCGGATGGTGGACAACCTTGGCAAGTTTGAAAAGATTGGCGGCTTAAGTACCACCGCCGGACTGTTCGCGTACCCGGCCATTTTTGGTTCTCTTAGGACCCAGTGGGCTTATCCCAACGGCTGGGCACCGCTGCAATACATCGTTATCGCAGGACTTAGGCGCTACGGATATCACGCCGAGGCTGAGCGCATAGCCCGCAAGTGGATCAAGACCAACCTGGACTGGTATCACCGCCACGGCGTTTTCTTGGAAAAATACAACGTAGTGAACCCCAAGAAACCGCCGATCGAAGGCGTCTATCCTTCGCAGACCGGCTTTGCCTGGACCAACAGCGTTTTCGTACGCCTGGTGCATGATTTCGAACTACTGGATGATTGACAGCTTTCTGTGTTTGATATTGGACTGTGGAAAACTTATAATGTCAAGCAATGACTTATTTGTTTAGCCGTTCTCACCAAAACATGATGCCCTGGCGGGCTTAATTTCTTCGCTATTCAAATTAAATTTTTAAAACAGGTAAACTAGATTCATGTCCAACTTTTATATAACCACTTCGATTCCGTACATAAATGCCGAGCCGCATGTCGGCCATGCCATGGAGTTCATAATCGCCGACGCGCTGGCCCGCTATGCGCGTATCCAAGGCAAGGCAGTGATCTACTGTACCGGCACCGACGAGCACGGCAGCAAGATAGCCGAAAAAGCTGCCGAACTTAAAGTCACGCCAAAGGAACTGGCCGATAAGAACTCCAAGAAATTCAAGGAACTACTGACTGATTTGAACGTCAAGCACGACCGCTTTATCCGTACCACCGACAAAGGCCACGAGCAGCGCGCCCAGATCATCTGGAAGAATCTCAAAGATGATATTTACAAAGGTAAGTATACCGGCTGGTACTGCGTCGGCTGCGAGGAGTTCGTTACCGACACGGCCGCCAAAGACAACGGTGGAAAGTGCCCTATACATAAAAAACCTTATCAGAAAGTCGAGGAAGAAAATTATTTCTTCAAGCTCAGCAAATACCAGGACAAGATTCAGGCGGCGATTGAAGACAGTAGCTTCAGGGTGATCCCGGCCGCCCGTAAAAACGAGATCTTAAGCGTATTCAAAGACGGCTTGGAAGATATCAGCATATCGCGGCCCAAAGAAAAGATCTCATGGGGTGTACCGGTGCCGGGCGATTCCAAGCAGGTCATGTACGTCTGGTTCGAGGCGCTGATGAACTACATCACCGTCCTGGGTTATCCGGAGCACGACGATTTCAAGAAATTCTGGCCAGCTAACTACCAGGTCATCGGCAAAGATATCCTGCGTTTTCATGCCGCCATCTGGCCGGGCATGCTGCTGGCGCTGGGCGCTCCATTGCCAAAGGCCTTGTATGTCCATGGTTTCGTAACTTCGGGCGGCCAGAAGATGAGCAAATCCCTAGGTAATGTCGTGCCGCCAAAAAAGATCATAGACGATTACGGCGTCGACGCCTTCCGCTATTATTTCTTCCGCCATATCCCCAGCTACGGCGACGGCGATTTTTCTTGGGAAGAATTCGAAAGGGCATACAACAACGAACTGGGCAACGAACTAGGTAACACAGTCCAGCGTACGATCGTCATGATCGAAAAATACCAGGACGGTTTGATCGGCGATATTCCGCCGGCCGAGCACGATGTAGCCGCCTACCGCCAAGCCATAGAAGACTGCCGGTTCGACCGGGCCCTGGACAAAGTCTGGGATCAGATACGCGGCCTCAACCAATACATTGACGAGCAGAAGCCCTGGCAGATTGCCAAGGAAAAAGACGATACCCATCTGAACGAAGTGCTGGTCTATATGGTCAGCGACCTGCTGGAGATCGCCGAACTGCTTAAGCCGTTTTTGCCGGGCACGGCCGAAAAGATCGAGCATGCATTTTCCGAAGGAATATTGCGCAAGCCAAAAGACGTGCTTTTCCCGAAGATTGAGAAATATACCAAATAAATCTAAAGATCTTTGCTGAGCCTGCCCAAGAGTTCGTTCTTGTCTTTTTCGCTTAGCTCAGTTTGTGCCCGGGTTTTGTTACCGAAAGACGGATTATACATCGGTCTTACCATAAGGCTTGGGTCGCTCGGGACATCAGACACAGGCTTGAACTGAGGTCTTGGGGCTTCCTCAGTGAGGGGCTTGAAACGCGGAACATCATCTCTGACCATCTGCCGGGCCCTCATTGTGCTGGCCCTCAGTACCATCGTAACCTCCTCGTCGCTCAGCTCCGCTTGCGGCCGCCTCCGGTCCGCTGGCTCTTCCTCGGGTGTGTCAACAGGCCGCAGGGGAATGACTGGAGCTAGTTCTACACGGTCCTCTTCTTGCGGTGCCTGCCAGTACGGCGCTTCGGCCGGATTGCTCATTCGCCTCGCTCCGCGGCAAATGCCTCTGCGCCTGCCATAGCGGCAGTCGAACCTTGGTACGACCTGGCGGCGCTGATCGGCGTAACGGTAGCTATTGCTACGGCCGCGTCCTCGCCGCTTCCAAATACATGATGCTCATGCAGCCAGCCGGCTACGCGGTGCATAGTATGGCTGGCAAGCTGGGCAGCCTCAACTGTCAGGTGGCCAAGCGTGCCGCCATGGTTCGCTACCGCTATGGCGTGCTGGCGCTCTTGCGCTACCACAAAACGATTGCGTTCAGCATATTCACTTTTCATAACTAGGGCCTTTTATTACTTACCTCTAACTTCCGGTATACGCTCATGCATATACAATGTAAAGTGTGATAAATATCACATTTTTGTCAAGTCGGGTTACAATAAAAATACATGGAGATAACTGACACCCACTGTCATATTCAATTCGCCGATTATCCGGCAGACCCTGACACGGTGCTAAGCAACGCCGCCGCCAAAGGGGTGACCAGACTGTTGGCCGTCGGCTGCGCCTTGCCGGATTCGGAAGCTGCGGTCGAGCTGGCAGCCCGTTATGATTCAGTCTGGGCAAGCATTGGCCTGCATCCCCATGAAGGTTCCGAATATGTTGAAAATCACCAGGCGCTACAGCGTTTTCGCGATTTAGTCGCAAAAAACAAAGTGGTTGCTATCGGTGAGACTGGTTTGGACTACTACTACGAAAACTCGCCAAAAGAGGATCAGAAAAAGCTGCTGCGCTTTCAGCTGGACCTGGCGGCCGAACACGATTTGCCACTGATCCTGCATATCCGCGACGCTTTTGACGATTTTTGGGAGATTTTTGACGGCTACCAAAATCTACGGGGCGTGGTGCATAGTTTTACGGCCGGCAAAAAAGAGCTGGAGCAAGTCCTGGCCCGCGGCTTGTTCGTGGGTTTGAACGGTATCATGACCTTCACTAAAAACCCGGCGCAACTGGAGGCCGCCAAAGCGCTTCCCTTAAGCAAAATGCTGCTCGAAACAGATGCGCCATTCTTGACCCCAGCGCCCTTTCGTGGTAAAATTTGTGAGCCTTGGATGACGAGAGTGACGGCGGAATTCCTAGCTGAACTCAGAAATGAGAAGCTAGAAGTCTTAGCTGCCGCGACCACGGATAACGCCAAGGAATTATTCAAACTAGTATGAGCAACTACTCTAGACAACCAGCCGAATCACACAAGAATACGCCCGAACAAGACGTTCTGGGTTTTATTGCGCGCCGTCTTAACGCTGTCGCTACAGTCCGCCAGCAGCTGGAAGTCGTGGATGCCGCTAACGAAGCACCGCAACCGCAAGTAGACCTTAATCCGTATTACAATCCGAACGTTGGCCGCCTGGCCACCGAGCGCACCAGTGTCTCGGCCCAGACTATGGGTAACGTGGTTAATCTAGCCGAATACCAAGTGGCTGAGCGCCAAAAACCGGCCGAAGCATCCCTGTGGACCACCGGCGATGAACGGCCGACGATGCCGATGCCGCCCAACCAGGGCGACCCCGGTTCATTCGTTGATTATGGCGATTACGTCAGAGGTATAGCTACTTCAAGCGAGGACATTAGAAATGATCTTGAAAAAGCTGCTTAGCCATAACTCCGACAAAAGGCATGCTGACCGCCAGGCCGAGCTTTACAGGGCCCTGATCCGCCGAGAAGCCAAGATCGGCGGCGAATTGTTCGGTGCAGTACCTGCGGGCACGCGCCGTGAATTCTTCTGCCTCGACGAGCATACCTGGATCTGGCACGAGGAGTGGCTGGACGAGCAGGCTCAGCGCCGTATCCGCACCACCCGCTACGACATCCGCCCGTACAGCGTGCTTAAGGCCCAGGACGGCCAGGGTTACCAACGCGTCAGCGCCAGCGAGATCAAACGTCTGCTGGAAGCCGTCCGCGCTTACGAACAGCGCATACGGACAGAGCTTTACGCTTCTCATATCTAAGCTTTATTACTCTAAAGAATCGGCCAACCAGTGAAGAAATACTATTTTGATTATGCCGCCGCTACACCGCTCAGCGAAACGGTGTATGCCGCCATGCTGCCGTATTTTACCGAGGCTTTTTACAACCCGTCGGCTTTGTATCTGGCGGCGCAGGACGTAAAACAGGCGCTGAACCGGGCCCGCAGTAATGTGGCTAAAGCTTTGGGCTGCAAGGCTTCGGAGATAATTTTTACGGCCGGAGGCACGGAATCGGATAATCTGGCGATAAATGGCGTCATGCGCCGTTTCCCTGACGCCAACATGGTGCTTAGTGCAGTCGAGCACGATGCTGTCAGAGCCCCGGCCATGCAGTATAATCACCGCATCTTGCCGGTGCTGCCAGACGGCCGGATTGATATTGATAAGCTTGAAAAGCTGATTGACGGCCGAACCGTGCTTGTAAGTGTTATGTATGCCAACAACGAGATCGGCGCTATCCAACCGCTCAAGGAAGTAGCGAAAATCCTGGATGGCATCAGGAAGAAACGAAGCCGCGACGACAATCCGCTGCCGCTGTATTTTCACGCCGATGCTGCTCAGGCAGCCAATTATCTGCCGTTGTTTGTAAACACGCTTGGCGTCGATATGATGAGCCTAAACGGCGGCAAGATATACGGCCCAAAGCAGTCTGGCGTACTCTTCGTGCGCACCGGAGTCCGCCTGCAGCCGCAGATCTTAGGTGGCGGGCAGGAGCGGAATTTACGTTCCGGTACCGAGAATGTCGCGGCCGCCATCGGCTTTGCGGCAGCGCTTAAAGACGCGGCCGATAAGCGTGCCGGCGAAGCAAAGCGGCTCGAATCGCTTCAGGGCAGCTTTATCAAGGAAGCTAACCGGCGCTGGCCGAAAGCCATCGTCAATGGTTCGCTCAAGCACCGGCTGCCCAATAATGTGCACGTGACTTTTCCGGGGGTGGACAACGAGACGCTGATGATGCGCCTGGACGAGCGCGGCATAATGGCGGCCACCGGTTCGGCCTGCAGCGCCAGCTCCGAGGAGCCGTCGCACGTGCTGAAGGCTATTGGCCTAAGCGACGCCGAAGCTCGCAGCAGCCTCCGTTTTACATTCGGCCGCGATACAGATGAGAAAGCCGTCCAAGTTCTATTGGCCGCATTAGCTGACTCAATTGATTTACCTCTTCAAAAGAGGTAAGATTAAGCGCAAGCATGTTCCGTGCAAAAATTAAACATTGGCTTAATTTTAAGCGCCTCTTCGCTCTGCTGGTATTGGGCGG
>CAMLHD010000017.1 GCA_946479835.1 uncultured Candidatus Saccharibacteria bacterium
GGTAGCTATGTGCGGAACAGATAAGCGCTGAAAGCATATTAAGCGCGAAACTGACTTCAAGATGAGGTTTCCCTATGAGATCCCAGAAAGACTATCTGGTTGATAGGCGCAAGGTGGAAGCATGGCAACATGTGCAGCCAAAGCGTACTAATAGATCCATCGACTTTTTATGAACTCTTCTTAGCCAGTACGTTACAGGTTAAGAAGAGTAAAGATTTGGTAATTGACTAGTTATTGTTGGTTAACCCCAACATACTTTGTTCGAACTTTAGTCAGCTTATTTAGCACCGATGTCTTGGACATCGAAAAAAGGTTCGTGAGGACCCACCGCCTGATTTTGTTTATATCAGTTTGCAAAGCGTCACTCATGACCTTCTTTCGGTGCCCATGGCGCGAGGGAAACACCTGTTCCCATCCCGAACACAGAAGTTAAGCCTCGCAGCGGTTACCATACTTGGCCAATCAAAGCCTGGGAAAATAGCACGGTGCCGAATTATAGAGAAGAGCCCCTTAAAGGGGCTTTTTTCTTTTGAGAAGTAAATTCGTGGTCGCAGGGTCTAAGTGGAGCCAACCGTTATACTGAGGATGAGATAAATGAACAGGGGTAAGATAAACAAGCCTCCAAGGATAAGCAGAAGCCATAACAAGGGGTTCGGCTTGCGTGCCTGCTTCTTACGGACTATACCGACAACCGTCAATATAAGCATCAAAGGCAGGCCGATAATTATCAAGATGGCAACGAACGAATACCAGCCGGAGAGCCAGGGGCCCGCAAAGTATTCGGAAAGCATAAAGGGATATTAGCATATCGATCGGCTATACAACGCTTATAAAAGTTCGCATATACCGCTTGAGCTAAGAGTGTAGAATATGAGCATGAAAGCCTTGGCGCTGTATAAGCGTTCGTTTGCAGTTCTGATTTGTATGCTGGCTTTTATATCTTTGTATCAAAGGTTTGGATATGCTCAAGCAACCCTGAGGTTCGTATCCGCCGAGGCCGAGGCCAGCACTCTTACAGGCAATGCCAGTGTGGGTGATGACGATCTGGCTGGCAGGGGAGCCTACCTGGGCTTTAATGCAGCTTCTCAAGGTCTCCCTGGCTGGGAACTGCTTTATGAGGATAACTTCGACGGTTCAACCCTCAATACTACTGTACTGGATCCGGCCAGCAAAAGGAGTTACTGGCAACCGTATAACAGTCCTGGACATGCCGGCAATGGCCTGCGTCGCCCCAGCGCTTTTACGGTAGAGAACGGCAACTTGGTTATTACTGCCAAATCTGTCTTGCAGCCTGATGGCACCAAGAAGACAGTTTCCGGAGGTATGTCCAACGTAACCGACAGCATTTATGGACGCTTTGAAGCCAGGGTAAGGGTAGAAGCCGACCCGACCGGCACTATGAGCGGTTTGGTGCTGACTTGGCCGGAAGCAGGCAATAACTGCTTGAACGGTGAGTTGGACTTCTTTGAAACCGGCCATGCTGCCAATACCCGTCAGCCGTTCTACAGCTATCTTCACTATCCTACGGCCGATCAGGTATGCACGCCGACGCCGCAAAGGCAATTCGTCCATAATTTCGATGGCACCCAATGGCACAAGGTCGTCATGGAATGGACCGCCTCATCGATTAATGTAAAAGTCTATAGCAGCCCGACCGGTGGTGCCGAGACGTTAATATCTGACAATACCTTAACAGAGGACACGACAGATAAGATACCCGATGTCCTGCACCATATGACTATACAGTTGGACGCATTTAAGAGCGCGCCGTTGCCTGACAATGTGGTAGTCAAGCAATATGTGGATTATGTCCGGCACTACAGGAAGCTTTAGGCCGGGATAAGATATAATTGCAGGTAATGAGAAAGTACTGTCATCTGTGCGGGGACGAGTATGTCAGCGGCAAGTCCCAGCCCTGGCAATGCAAGGGCTGCGGCAATCTGTCGTTCGAGAATCCAAGCCCTACGACCGACCTTTTGCTTTTTAATGACAAAGGCGAGGCTCTGTTGGCCAAAAGAGCGATCGATCCGCAAAAAGGCAAATATGATTTCCCGGGTGGATTCGTAGAAGTGGGAGAGACTTTTGAGGCTGCCATGATGCGCGAAGCTTTCGAAGAACTAGGCCTTACCAGCAAGGAGTACAGCAAGCCTATATTCGTAAGCAGCCAGGCTTCGGTCTATGAGTACAGCAAAGAATTGCACCCGGTTTTGGGAGTTACTTTTGCGGCCAAGCTTCTGACCGGCCGCGCCATTACTCCTAAAGATGACGTAGAGGCAGTGAAGTTCGTGGCCCTAAAAGACATAGAAAAGGTGGAGTTTGCAGACCGTAATCTCATTCCAGTGGTCATAAAAGCCCATAGCCTACTGTTTAGCTAATGCTTTGCTTACAGCCCTCCTGGGGCCTCTAAAGAGCTCACAGGGCGTATTCTTCGTAACCTAGCTTACAGAAGTTTTATGAGATTCCTGACACAGTAAAGCTACGGGGTCTAATATGAGCTTCGGGGGCATCAGTTGCGAAGGGTGTGACGGCCGGTGCGAGCCTATATTTGATGCGTACGTAGAAGGGGTGTCGCTCGAAACTATGCTGGCCGACGATCCCAATATGCAGCTTGCTCAAATAACGGCGGATATCGATGCTACTACCGATGAAGCATCTGTGCGCCTGGAACAAAGTCCGTTAATCACAATGGCTCTTAATCTGTCAGAGCGGTTGGACGCAACAGGATGTACCCTTGATCAATATGGCAGGCTCGCAAGGACCATTATCGTAGAGGCTCAGAGGAATATTGCGAATTCTCTGTACGAAGAGATGCAGCAAACCCCCACACCAGTGATTCTAAGCCCATGGCCGCCCCCGGAAGTGCCTTTTAGTGACCGGAGGGGACAGATTGAGTTTGAAAGGAGCCGTTACATAATAGGCCGCGGCTGGAATCCGAATCATCTGCGCCGCAAGCAGCGTCTTGAGATTTGGGAGTACTTAGGCAAACTGGGACTGGCAGAGTAGGGTTTCGGCAACGGATAGCGGTTAAGACAATTAGTATTGACGGAAGCTTAAGCTTGTGATATCATAAGCGTATTCAATAGGGAATAACAGAGGGTTCCGACCTGTTTTTGGTCGGGACCTTTTTTATATCTCTAGCGAGCGACGGCAAACTAAAGAAGGAGTTAGTCACATGGCAGGAACAAAAACTGGCGGTCAGGCCGCTGCTGCAACCAACAAATCTAAGTACGGCGCAGATTTCTACGCTCGTATCGGCGCTATCGGCGGCAAGAAAGGCACCACTGGTGGCTTTGCTGCTAATCGCGAATTGGCCCGCATCGCCGGCGCCAAGGGCGGCCGCATTTCCCGGCGCACCAAGAAGACTGTTTAAGTCTTTAGTTTAAGGAGTGGGAGGATTTATGAATCCGTTTCAGGCATCTAAACAAGTACGCTGGCTGCAATTTGCAGACGTCATAGCGATCTTGGCTTTAGGCATGGCTATGGGAATTGGGCTGACTCAGGTTTTTTCTAACTATGAGGTCACCGAAACCACTAAAGTCATCCGCCGGGCACCGGCCACTAAAGTACCGGCTGAAGATTCCGGAAAAGTCCAGGCTCCTCAGCAATCAATCAGGATTGAAGAAATCTAAATAACTGGTTGCTCTCGAAAACACCCCTGATCAGGGGTGTTTTTATTTGGCACCGGCCAAGCGCCGGTAGGGGCGGCAAAAGCGCGAACTGCTAACATGCCAAGTAGCCTGGCAATTAAAGCACTGGTAAGTCTTAGGGTCTTTCTGGATGCTGACCGTACCGCAAGTAGGGCAGGTGGAACGGCGGTGGAGCCAGTCGCGGTAGGTGTCCAAGCAGTCCTGGATATGCTCCGGATCTATCCTGAAGCCGTAGCGCTTGGCCAAGCCTTTGGCATAATGCCAAGCCTCGACCTCTAACTGCATCAGCTCGAAATCACTTTTGTAATCTGTGTGCTTCAGGATGCCGTGCGAAACTTCGTGCAACAGGGACCAACGGGCTATGGACGGCTGGGTGGAGCCTTGGGAATAGGTAACGCTATTGTCCTTAGGTGACCAGTAAAAGGCATCGCCCTGAACAAACTTGATATCCGGAAAATCGGTCCGAAGCTTATTAAGCAAGGTGTCCATGGTCCCTTATATTTTCGTAACACCCATAGATTACTGCTTCTTCAGCGCGCTTGGCTCCGACGACCGGCGGGATTGGCACCATCGGACTCTCGTATCTCTTAAGTTCCTGCTTGAGCGGCTTCTCAAACTTCTTGAAATGACTGCCGACACCGCCGCCGATTATGACGATGTCAGGCTGGGTATTGGCGATGACATCGATCAAGCCTATGGCGATGTCCCGGCTGATCAATGTCCAGATGGCGGGGTCGCTGATATCATTGGCCCGCTTGCCGAACCGGCGGACTATAGCCTTGCCGCTGGCAAAGGTTTCCCAGGGCACCAGTTTGCCTTCACGCTCGAACATCATATGACCGGCCTCCGAATCCTGCAGATCGGGATCTATCCGGTCATTGACGATCAAGGCGCTGCCGATACCGGTGCTGATAGTCAGGTACAGCGTCTTATGGCGCGGCGGGTCCAGCAAACGGGCTTCAGACAGGCCAGCCAGCTTGGTATCGTTATCTATTAGGGTGTCGCACTTGGTGATATCGGCCACATCTTCCTTGATAGGCACGTTCTTCCAGGGCAGGTTGCCGAAGACTTCTACTACCCCTGTCTCATGATCGATTCTGCCGGGCGCGGCGACGCAGCAGGCCCGCCACTTACCCGTTGTAAGTTTGTCAATATTGTCAGCCAGCTCGCGCTTGAATTCCTTATAATCCTTAGGGGTAGGGAATTTGACGGACTTATCGAGCTTGCCGTTTTTGTCGAACCGGCAGATTAGTGTTTTTGTGCCGCCGATATCAATCGCTAAATACATGTTATTTATCGTAACAAGCCATGGCGGCTTGAAACAACTCCTTGCTTACAGATACGATAAGAGGTATAATTTATCCAGAAGTTGAACGGAGAAACAACCTACGGGTTGCCGCAGCTCTTAAAGGAGGCATGTAAAACATGTCGAGTTCTAAAGTTATCACAATGGATGATTTGCTGGCCGACGCTGATATCCGTCAGCTCAAAGCCGGTGACGTCATCGAGGGCACCATCACCAGCGTGCGCAAGCACGAAGTCTGGGTTGATTTAGGTGCCAACGGCGTAGGCGTAGTTATGCGCCGCGAAATCGGCCATGGCCAAAAGATCGAAGAAGGCGAAACAGTTACAGTCAGCGTAGTCGACCCCGAGCTGGACGAGGGCCACGCCCTATTAAGCATGAAGCGGGCTGCTAAAGACCGCGGCTGGGACGAGCTGCAGCGCTTGTTCGACGCCCAGGAAATCATCGAGGTTGGGGCTTATGATGCCAACCGTGGCGGTTTGCTAGTAGAGCTGGAAGGCATCCGCGGCTTCCTGCCGGTATCGCAGCTGGCTGCAGACCACTACCCACGCGTGTCTGGAGCCGATAAGGATGAGATCCTGCAGAAGCTCAACGCTCTGGTGAATACACCTCTGAGGGTCCGTATATTAGATGCCAACCGCAAGGAAAACAAGCTTATCTTCTCTGAGAAAGAAGCGGTCAAGGATGACATGCAGTCGCGGTTGACTGAACTGAAGGTCGGCGATGTCGTCGAAGGTGTCGTGACCGGTGTCATCGACTTTGGCGCATTCGTGAACGTAAAGGGTATCGAAGGCCTGATCCACATCTCTGAAATCTCCTGGGAGCGCGTAGAAGATCCGCGCAACTACATCAAGACCGGTGACACCGTAGAAGCCAAGATTATCGCCATCGACAAAGACCGCCTGAGCCTAAGTCTTAAACAGATGAGCGACGATCCATGGCTGGACGAAGTCAAAGCCTTCAAGAAGGGCGGCAACGTAGAGGGCAAGATTACCCGCATCACGCCGTTTGGCGCCTTTGTGCAGCTGAGCCCGGCCGTTGAAGCTTTGGTGCATGTGTCCGAGATCAGCAACGGCGAGGAATCCGCCGCCGATCCGACCGAGATATTCAAGCTCAATGAAAAGAAGCAGTTCAAGATCCTAGATATTGATACCGAGGCCCGCAAAATCGCCCTCAGCCTCAAAGATAAGTAATGAGTAAATAAACACAGGCTGGCTCAGGGGTCAGTCAGAAAGGAGCCAGTCATGCAATCAACCATCGAAGTCGAAGACATGATCACCGTCGGCGCTTTGGCCGATAAGCTGGCTCTGCCCGTGACCAAGATCATCACCGAGCTGATGAAGAACGGGGTGATGGCAACAGTCAACGAAAAGATAGATTTTGACACTGCCCAGATCATCACCGGAGAGCTGGGGCTGGATGTGGAGCTGGTCAGGAAGACCGCATCCCCAGAGGTAACTAAACGGCCCAAAGCGGCTGTTAACGACCCTGATGCGACCTCTAGGCCTCCGGTGGTAGCGGTGATGGGCCATGTCGATCACGGCAAGACCAGCCTGCTGGACGCTGTGCGTGGTTCGGAGGTGGTAAAAGGTGAAGCCGGCGGTATTACCCAGCACATCTCGGCGTATTTCGTAGAGCATGACGGCCGGGCCATAACTTTCTTGGATACACCTGGTCATGAGGCTTTTGCGGCGCTCCGTGAACACGGTGCCCAGCTGACGGACCTGGTAATTATCGTCATAGCGGCCGACGACGGCATCAAACCCCAGACGCTGGAGGCCATCCGTTTTGCCCGCAAAGCCGGCGTTAAGATCATAGTAGCAATTACCAAGATGGACAAAGAAGGGGCTAACCCTGACCGCGTCAAACAGCAGCTGGCCGAGAATGAACTTCTGCCGGAAGAATGGGGCGGCGACACCGTGGTACTGGGTGTTTCTTCCAAGGCGGGTACTGGCGTCAAGGAACTGATGGACATGGTTCTGTTGGTGGCCGACGTTGAAGACCTTAAAGCCACCGCCAGCAAGCCGGCCACCGGCCTTATCATCGAATCCCATATGGAACAGGGACGGGGTGCAGTCGCTAGGGCGCTAGTAACCGAAGGTACGCTGAAAAGCGGCGACATCGTGGTTACCGGCGGCACCTACGGCAAGATCCGCAACCTGGAAGGTACCGATGGCAAGAGCCTCAAAGCCGCTACGCCGTCGATGCCGGTGGTAATCACCGGTCTAAAGCAGCTGCCTGAGTTCGGCGACTCCTTCGAAGTCGTTGGCAGTGAAAAAGAAGCGCGCCTACGGGCCGCTTCGACTGTACAGGGCAGGGGCGCCGGCAATGGGCATCTGAATATCAGCAGCAATGAGCTGATACGCCTGATCAACCGCAGCAACCAGCTCCAGGAGCTGAATATTATCGTCAAGGCTGACGTCCAGGGCTCGCTTACCTCTGTAATTGACAGCCTTAAATCCCTAGACAACGAAGAAGTCGCCGTACGTGTCGTCGGCAGCGGCGTTGGCGCCGTCACCGAGAATGACGTCCATATGGCCGCCACCTCCAAAGCCATCATCTACGGTTTCCATACCATGCTGCCTACCAGTATCAAGCAGCTGGCGGCCAGGGACAAAGTATCGATTCGTCTGTTCCAAGTTATTTATGAGCTTATCGACGATGTCAAACAGGAGCTGACCGGCATGTTGGCGCCTGAAGTAGTGGAGACCGAACTGGGCCGTCTGATAGTGAAAGGCATATTCAAGACTACCAAGACAGAGGTAATCTGCGGCGGTGAAGTTACCAAGGGCAAGCTGACGGCGCCGTCCATAGCCCGTGTAACGCGCGATGATGAGGTGCTGGCCGAAGTACAGGTTACCAATCTTAAGCGCGGACCGGCCGACGCCAAAGAGGTGCTGGAGGGTGAGATGTGCGGTTTGAGCTTCACTTCTCAGACCCGGGTGAATATACAGGAAGGCGACCGAATCGAATGCTTTACCCGCGAACTTAAGGCCCGAAGCCTGTGATACAATCTAGGTAATTAAGGGAAGGGGCATATGTTTAAACTCGACAACGACTTCTTAACATCCCTGGGCTTAGGCTCATTGCCGGTCGACGAGAAGAACAAGCTTCTGCAAGCTATTTACGAACGACTGGAGATGAATGTTGGTATGCGCTTGGCCGAAAAGATGACCGATGCCCAGCTGGACGAATTCGAAGGCTTTATAGACCGCAACGACGAAGCCGGCGCTCTGAGGTGGCTGGAAACCAACTTTCCCAATTACAAGCAAGTTGTAGCTGAGGAACTCGAGAAGCTTAAGTCAGAAGTAGGCGCTTCAGCGCCGCAGATCCTGGCTGCTGCCCAGAACACGCCGGTAGCTCCTCAGCCTCCGGCTCCGTCCGAACCGTCTTCGCAGTTCGGTCAAACTGAGCCATTCGAGCAGCCACAGCAATCCTTTGAACCGCCGCAACCACCTATGCAGCCAGCCTCTTCCGAGCCTGCCTTCCCATCGTCAGAACCCTGGAATCAGCCCATGCCTTCCCGGCCGCTACAGCAGCCCGAGCCAGATCAGATGCCTCAACCATCAGAGCCTACCCAGCCGCCGGCGCCTGCTGAAGAACCGGTGCACGGCTGGTCCATGCCGCAGGATTTTCCTGCCAATCCCGCTGGCCCGCCACCTCCGCCACCAAGCGCACAGCCGCCGGAAGAGAACTATCCGTCCCAGCAGCCGCCCGCCGGCTTCCCGCCAGCACCCTAAAGCTAAAGATTCTTGCCGTAACCGGCTAAAAACGCCTGAGCGCTCATGGCCGGCTTACCGGCTGGCTTAAGCTCTTCTATTAATAAGGCATCTTCGGCACAATTTATAATAAGCTGCTTATTCTTTACTGTCGGCAAGCCCGCAGGACCAATGTTATCAGTTACTGACGCTTTTGTAATTATCACATCAACACCCGCCAAATTTGTCCGGCTCTTGGGCCATTCCTGGAAAGCCCTGATCTCACGCTCCAGTACTGGGGCTGATTTTTTGAAGTCCAAAATGCCGTCCTCTTTGGTCAGCTTACGCGAATATGTGGCTCGGTCCGGGTGCGGCTGCTGGCGCGCCTTCAAAGACCCTTCCAAATAAGCTGGCAGATTCTCAGCCAACAGTTTATGGCTGAGCTCTATCAGCTGTATCGTTAGGCTAGGTGTGGTGGCCTTAGCATCTATTGGCAGGCTCTGCTGGCGGATGAGCTGGCCGGTATCCATACCGGCATTGATCAGCATCAGGCTGACACCCGTCTTGGTCTGTCCGCTCAATATCGCAAAGGTGATCGGGTCGGCGCCGCGCCACTGGGGCAAGAGGGAAAAGTGGCTGTTTATTATCCCCTTAGGAAAGTAATCTATAACTTCCTGGCTGACGATTATGCCGAAATCAATCAGGACCGCAACCTTGGACATGAACGGGCAGCCAGCCATCAGTTCATCCAGCTCGTTTTTGTTGCCTACGGCATGAATTTTGGCTTTCTTATCTATCGAGCTCATCTCCTCAAGGGTAGTCGGCTTGGTTACTACCGCTTCGATGTCAAACTCCTTAGCTAGAAGCCTGAGCGACTGCGCGGCCACCGGGCCGCTGCCGAAGAAAACAAGGCTCAGCTTGCTCATATTAGTCGCCCCAAAGATCTTTGTTTTTATATATCTTTTCATCATAGTCGATCGGCTCGAGCTTGCCCTCGTCGCTCAGATGGAAGAACGCCTGCTTCTCGCCCTTTATATGGTCGATGAAGACGATGCCGTTGGTGTGGTCGATCTCATGCTGCAGGACCCGAGCCAGAAAGCCCTCGGCCGTTATCCGTATCGGCCGGCCGTTGATGTCCAGGGCTTTTACCTTGACCTTGTTATGCCGCGGTACCTTGCCGTAGACGTCCAGGATACTAAGGCAGCCTTCGTAATCTTCTTCAACCTCGCCCTCGAGCTTGGTTATCTCAGGATTAATGAGGACCATGAATGTCCGGTCCTGCTTGTTGTCGAAGTCGTTGCGGACCACCACCACCCTAAGCGGCTGGCCGATCTGAATCGATGCCAGCGCAACGCCGACCTCATGCTTGCGGCTGTCTTCCCAGTCCAAAGTAGCTTCCTGCATGTCGGCGACTAGCTTAAGGATCTCTTTGTCTATGACGCCGACTTTCTTGGAGCGCTGCCTAAGCTTAGGATTGGGCAAAGCGATAATATCTTCCTTGGATGCCATTTCAGTGATTATATCAGTTGCTAACTTCTTATAACAGATTAATCGGATCCAAATCGCAGACGTAGTCGCCCTTTGGCAGCCGGTTGGCTATCTCAACCAAACGGTCGCGCCGGCGAGCTCTAATGACCAGCTGCCAGTTGTACTTGCCACGGGTGCGTTCGTAAAAGCTGGGTACCGGCTCAGACACTTCCACTTTAAGGCCCAGAGCTAGGATGTTGTTGTAAAGCTTGTCGGCAAAACGTTCGGCGGCTGAGGCTGTCTTGCGGCTGACAGTAACCTTCAGCAAATAGCAGAAAGGCGGAAAGTTGTACTGTTCCCGTTCCTTGACCTCCAGATCGTACATGCCTTGCCAGTCCTGGTTTAAGGCGGACAAGAGCAAAGGACTTTCGGTGTTAAAGCTCTGCACGATGACTTCTCCTTTGAGGTGGCCTCGGCCGACACGGCCGATGGCCTGGTGCAGCAGCTGGTAGCTCCGTTCAGCCGCTGAGAAATCCGGCAGTCCTAAACCGGTATCGGCATTGATGATGCCGACCAGCCCAAGCTTAGGCAGGTCCAGTCCCTTGCCAAGCATCTGGGTTCCCACCAAGACATCAACTTTACCAGCTTGTACGTCTTCAAAATGCAGGTCCAGCTTCTCGGCTGCCAGATTATCCGTATCAAAACGCCTTATCAGAGCGTCCGGAAACAGCCTGTTCAGATCATCCACCAGCGCCTTGGTACCTAAGGAACGGTAAGCTATCTGATCACTGGAACATACGGGGCAATTGAGCGGCGGCGAGTTACGATAGCCGCAGGTATGGCAACGCAGGTGGTGCTTATCGGCGTGATAAATCAAAGGCAGATCGCATTTGGGACATAGAGCCTGCCAACCGCAATTCTCGCAGTTTACCTGCCGGGCCGTGCCGCGGCGGTTAAGGAATAGCAGGACCTGTTCGTTACTGCCAAGACGCTGGCCAATGGCCTTAAGCAGCTTGTCCGACAAGTACCGGTGACGGCTGAATAGCTTGGGATCTTTCAGGTCTACCAGGCTGCGCTTGACCGGCAGAGACGGACGGGCCGTTTCGGATAAGCGTAGTATTGGCGAGCCGATGTTGGAAGCTATGAAGTACTCGACAACCGGCGGTGTAGCGCTGCCGTAGATTATTTCGGCTTCGTGAAGCCTGGCCAGCGTGCCGGCTACTCTCATGGCGTGGTAATAAGGCGTGGATTCCTGCTTGTAGGCCGGCTCGTGCATCTCGTCCACTACGATCAGCCCTAGATGATTAATAGGAGCGAACAGGGCCGAACGGGCTCCTACGACCACCAAGGGCTCGGCGCTGGAGATAATCCGCAGCCAATTGCGGTTGCGCGTCGCCTTAGTAAGTCCGGAATGCATTATCACTACCTGGTTGCCGAACTGTGAGCGAAAGCTTTCGGCCAGCTGCGGCACCAGGGAAATCTCAGGAGTAAGGATAAGTGCCGAGCTGCCGGCCTCAAGCTGGGCACGGGCACGTTCTATATATATCCGGGTTTTGCCGCTTCCGGTTTCGCCGTGCAACAGGAATGACTGGCCGGGTTTATTTCTGATCTGTTCCAAGGCTTCCGATTGCTGCTTAGTCAGGGGCTCCAGGGGCTTGGTAGAAATGGCCTTAAAGGCCTTTTCCTGGCTCCTGGGCTTAACCTCTAAGCCGGTAGGTACAAAGGCCGAGGCCAGGGCACCGCTGCCGCCCGGGTAATAGTCCTGCATCCAATTGAATAGTTCCAGCAGAGGAGCAGGCAGCGGTTGAGTGCCGAGCAGCTGCTTGACAGACTTGGTCTCAAAGCCGGGCTTAGCGGTTTCCGAACGCACGAAACCCGGCACTGTTTTTCGGCCAAAGGGCACAAGCACTAGATCACCCTTGTTCAGGGCTTGATCGGAAGCATAGGTCAGCGCCTCGTTTTTCTGGTAGCCCATGTCCGCCGTTTGCACCAAATAGTAATGCATGTCGTCATTATACCTGGGACACCGTTTTCAAAGGCCTTAAGGTTGCGTGAGGGCCGATTCAGCGCTATACTAGCCGTTGTCTGAATAACAATAGGGAGCCATGTTAGACGTTTTCATCACATCACGCGTGAGGCGTAAAATTATTGTCATCTACGCCAAGTATCCGGACTTCAAGACGCATGTCCGTGGCCTTGCTAAGTTAATCAAAGAAGACGCAGGCAACATCCAGCGCGAGCTTAAAAGGTTAGAGAAAGTCGGTTTCTTACTGAGCGAGCGCCAAGGCAACACCAAGACTTATCACACTAATAAGCACTTTCCGATCTTTAAGGAACTGCAAAGCATCGTACTTAAATCCCAGCGGACCTCCCAGAAGAAACAAGTTTAGTATTGAAAATCCATCCCTGTTAAGGTAGAATATTACAGATATGATTTCAGTTACACGAAAAGACGGCAAAGAGCCGGTCGAGAACGTACTGCGCCGCTTCAACCGCAAGGTCCAGCAAGCCGGCGTTATTGCTGTTGCCAAAGGCGGCCAATATTTCGAAAAGCCGCTGAGCAAGCGCGAGCGCCGCATCAAGGCCATTGCCCGAACCGAGCGCAAAGCCATCAAGATCAAGAAGATCAAGCTCGGCCAGCGCTAGAGATTCTAAAAGCAAGCCCGAAGGTAATGAGGCTTGTTTTTATTTTGTGGCGTATCTGTTACCATTTAAGTGAATTATGAGTTTGAAGCAACAACTTGAGGCGGACTTGAAGTCGGCAATGCTGGCCGGCGACAAAGTACTGGTGACCACGCTGCGCGGCCTAAAAAGCGCCATCTTGAACGTCGAGGTGGCGGAGGGCAAGCGCGACACCGGCCTGTCAGATGGAGAGATAGTCAATCTGTTTCAAAAAGAAGCCAAGAAGCGTCAGGAAAGCGCCGACCTGTACGTCCAGGGCGGCAGCCAGGATCGGGCTGATGCGGAACTTACGGAAAAGAAAGTCATAGAAAAATACCTGCCCGAGCAGCTGAGCCGCGAAGAAATAGAAGCTATTGTAGATGAAGTTATAACTGGGACCAATGCTTCCGGCATGGCAGCCATGGGCCATGTCATAGGATCGGTCAAGCAAAAGACCGGCGCGGCGGCTGATGGCGCCGTCATCGCCCAGGTGGTGAAAGAAAAACTGAGCCAATGATTATTTTCATGGGAGTAGCTGGTGCCGGCAAAAGCATGCAGGGCAAGCTGCTTGCCGACCGCCTAGCCTTGCCGTGGCTTTCAACCGGCGAATTCTTGCGTATGCTGATAGCCGGCCCTAAGCGAAAAGCCATGCTATCAGGCAAGCTGCTGTCGGATAACGAAATTATCAGCTTGGTACAGAAGGTCTTTAGTCTGGTAGATGTCAGCCAAGAGTTTGTGCTGGACGGCTTTCCGCGTTCGAGCGCTCAAGCAGACTGGCTCTTGTCCCAAGCCAAGCATGGTCAGTTGAAGATCACGGCCGTCATCAGCTTACAAGCTTCCCAGCAGGTAGTGAAAGAGCGGCTGTTGGCTCGGGGACGGGCCGACGATACCGAGGCCGCCATCGCTGAACGGTTTGAAGAATACGAAGCAGCCATCAAGCCCATTCTTAGGCAGTTCGAAGAGGCCGGGACCGTTGTTATCAATATAGATGCCGAACAGGCACCGGTTGCCATACACGAGCAAATTATGCAGGAATTGAAGGAACAGGCCGGTGTACACGAGGGTTAAGACTGAGGCCGAGATTGAGGCTATGCGCACGGCTGGCAGGATGCTGGCAACAGTTTTGGAACTTGTAGAGAAAAGCGCCGCCCCCGGCATGAGCACCAAGGATCTGGCCGTGATTGCATCCAAGGAACTGCAGGCGCTGGGGGGTAAGCCTACCTTCCTAGGCTACGGCGACTCATCGCCGTTTCCGGACGTCATCTGCATATCGGTTAACGATGAGGTTGTGCACGGCATACCTAAATCAGACAGCATACTCAGGCTGGGCGATCTGATAAGCATTGATTTTGGCGTTACCTACGACGGTATGGTGACCGACGCAGCCCGCAGTTTTATATTAGGCGATGCCAAGCAGTCGGTAAAAAACCTGGTTAGAGATACCGAAGCCGCTATGTACGCCGGCATAGAAGCGTTGAAAGACGGCGTACGCGTCGGCGACATCAGCAGCGCCGTACAAAAAGTATTGGTCAAGGGCAATTACGGCATTGTGCGCGATCTGGTCGGCCATGGTGTCGGCCACCAGCTGCATGAGGAGCCGGACATTCCAAATTATGGTTTTGCCAGCACCGGACCAGTGCTGAAAGCCGGCATGACTATTGCTATCGAGCCGATGGCGACGCTGGGAACACATGCCGTCACGGTAGACGACGACCAATGGACTATCAGGACGGCCGATGGCTCACTGGCGGCTCATTTCGAAAACACGGTACTTATAACCGAACGCGGCTACGAAATCCTGACTGAAAAATAAGCCCACAACCTATTTGCTAGATGTAAACCTCTAGCGTTATACTTCAAAGCATGCGCGATAATGTTTTCCCGCACTTTGTCGGTATTGATATTGGCACCTCCGCAGTCCGCTGCGTAGTGGGCATGTTTGATGACTCTGACAGCAACACGCCATCGATTGTCGGCTATGGTTCAGCGCTTAATAATGGAATGCGTAAAGGCGTGGTCTCGCACGTTGATGACGTAACAGCTGCCATTGACCAGGCCATATCCGAAGCCGAGCGTATATCGGGCATACGTATATCGTCCGGTACGGTCAACGTAAACGGTTCGCATGTAGCCGGCGTTAACTCCAGGGGCGTAATTGCTATTTCAACCGCTAACCGAGAGATCAGCATTGAGGACCGTGAACGGGCAGAGGAAGCCGCAACCATTATCCAGCTGCCGCCGAACCGCGACATAATACAGGTCTTTGCCAAGAACTACCGCTTGGACGGTCAGGAGAGCATCAAGGATCCGGTTGGCATGCATGGCGTCAGACTCGAAGTAGATACTCACATCGTTACCGTTTCAACCCCAGCCATCAAGAGTCTGGACACAGCTCTCACCAAAGCTAACTTCAGGGCGAATCATCACACCGTATCGTCTTTGGCTGCGGCCGAAGCCGTCCTGGACCGCCAGCAGAAGGAATCAGGCACGGCGGTGCTGGACATTGGCGCCGGCACGACCAACTTGGCAGTTTTCGAAGACGGCGAAGTCCAACATGTAGCGGTTATACCGATTGGCGGTGTTCATATCACTAACGATCTGGCTATCGGGCTTAGGACCGAGCTTGGCATCGCTGAGGCCGCCAAGCTCCAGGTCGGCACACTCAAGGAAAATTCCAAGCGTACCGCCTCAAGCAAGGTGCGCTACGACGGCCGCGAATATGAGTTCAACCAAGCCGATATCTTTATGGTGCTGGAGGCAAGAGTCGAGGAGCTGTTCGAGTTCGTTGACAAGGAGCTTAAGAAGATACATAAATCCGGCAAACTGCCCGGCGGAGTAGTCATTGTCGGCGGTACTTCGCGGCTGCCGGGCCTGGCTGACTTCGCCAAAGAGGCCTTGGGCCTGCCCGCCCGTATCGGCCAGTTGCAGCCGTTAACCGGCATCGTCGATGCGATTGCCGACGAACCGTATACTGCTGCCATCGGCCTGATGTGGCTCGATATGCTGCTTGGACAACATCCTGGTTCAGGCGCAACAGGGGCGGGAAGCATGGGCGGGCTGCATTCCATAGCCAAAAGTGCCTTTGGAAAATTCCGTCGCAAGCCCTAATTTAAGCTGGCTACATTTTTTATACTCTTTTGATTGATAGACCGGCTTTCCTACGCTATACTGTCCGAAGAAGAAACAGGAGTGAGTAGGACAAATGCCACAGGTTAATCCCTCTATAGAAACGTTTGCCAGGATTTTAGTAGTCGGAGTCGGCGG
>CAMLHD010000018.1 GCA_946479835.1 uncultured Candidatus Saccharibacteria bacterium
TCCAGCCAGACAGCGCCGCCTTCGGTCTTGCCGAACTTTACGCCGGTAGACTTGTTGACGACAAGTGGCGCGCTCCATACGTGCGCTTCCGAGCCGGCGATCCGCCGGATCAGCTCGACGCCGGCGATGGAATTACCCCATTGGTCAGCGCCGCAGAGCTGAAGCGTGGCGCCTTTTTCGCGGTGCAAGTGCAGGAAGTCATAGCCTTGAATCAAAGAATAGCTGAACTCAGCATAAGAGATGCCGGCGCCATCCTCGCTTAAGCGCTGGCTGACGAATTCCCGGCCCAGCATCTGGCGCATCGGCACATGCTTGCCGACATCGCGCAGGAACGTCAGATAGTTCATGTCCTTGAACCAGTCGTAGTTATCTACGATCTCGAAATCCTGGCCAGCAAAGACCGTCTTATATTGTTCGGCGATAGCGTTCTTGTTGTGGGCAATCTCGTCCAGGCTTAGAAGATCGCGCTCCTGCTTCTTTCCATCCGGGTCGCCGATCATGCCGGTAGCTCCCCCAACCAACAGGATGGCACGGTGGCCATGATCAATAAAATGCCGTACCATCAGGGCCGACGCCAGATTGCCGATAGTCATGGAATCGGCCGACGGGTCGACGCCGAAGTAAAACGTAATCGGATCACCGTCTAAGGCGCTGTGGTCAGGGTAAGTTGTCTGGTTTACGAAACCGCGCCAGGCTAGTTCTTCGGAAAGGGTCATTTACGGCGTATTATATAGCTTCACGCCAAGAAAATCTCTGTTTTTTTAAAGATCTGATTTTCTTGGGTTCGGCATATGACCTCGTTAAACACTCGGTTATAACGTATCTTTTAGGTGGTTGAAATTAAGCGCTTTTGCTATACTGTTTGGTGAGCTATAAGGAGTAATTAGTTATCCATGGCATTCAACAAGCCTTCTATGTCTTTTAAGGCCCCTAAAAGGCCGCGCAACAACGTTCACGTGACAAAAAGCGGCAAAACCATCAAACTGCACACCTCTTTAACCGACAGGATAAAAGCCAGCCGGGATCAAAAAGCGCTGAGAAAGGCCGAGCGCCTGAAAGGCATGCCTAAAAGCCGCGTTCGTCGGTTCTTTTACCGCATGCATCCTAAACGCCTGGCCGCTTTTTGGTTTTCCAAAGAGGGCGGCATCATGGCCCTCAAGATTACCGGCATCGGCATCATCGTCTGTTTCGTACTGCTGATCGGCCTGTTCGCATATTTCCGCAAGGATCTGCCTAACCTGCGCGATATCTCCGGCAACAACATCGGCGGTTCTATCCGCTACTACGACCGCACCGGCCAGACTTTGCTTTGGGAGGATTACGACGCCGTCAAACGCATCCCCGTCCAGGGCGACCAGATCTCTAACTATTTAAAGCAGGCTACTATCGCCGTGGAAGACCGAGACTTTTATAAGCACGGCGGCTTCGATACCCGCGGCATAATGCGCGCCGCTTGGGCCAACTTTACCGGCGGTACCACCGCCCAAGGTGGCTCGACCATCACACAGCAGCTGGTCAAGCTTAGCCAGGACTGGAGCACCGACCGCTCCTACACCCGCAAGATCAAAGAGCTGATATTGTCAGTCGAGCTGGAACGCAGCTATACCAAGGAAGAAATCCTAACCGGTTATTTGAATACCGCGCCTTACGGCAACATCCAGTATGGTGCTGAAGTCGCAGCCCAGGATTATTTCCATAAATCGGCCAAAGACCTGACACTGGCCGAGTCGGTATTCCTGGCCGCCATTCCGCAATCTCCTAGCTTCTACTCTCCTTATGGCGCATATTTTAATGAAAAGAATTCCAATGATACGCTGGGCCGTGACGCCGTGGTTTACCGCATGCATTACACACTGGATATCATGCACGAGATGGGCTTCATTACTGCCGAGGAACGCGATGCGACCAAGCAGGTAGATGTATTGTCGACCGTAAAGCAGCCGGAAAATAAATACACCGGCATCCAGGCGCCGCACTTCGTACTGACCGCCAAAGAGCAGTTGGAGCAAGAATACGGTGCAGAAACCGCCAACCGTTCGGGCTGGAAAGTAACAACCACGCTGGATTTGAATTTGCAGAAGATAGCCGAAGAAGAGGTCCAAAAAGGCATAGCTCAGGTCGTCCGCCAGGGCGGCAACGTGGCTGCTCTGACAAGCGAAGATGTTGAGACCGGCCAGATTGTGGCCATGGTCGGCGGACCGGACTTCAATAACCCCACCTACGGCCAGAACAACTATGCCCGTGAGCCCTTGCCGCCAGGATCTTCATTCAAGCCCTATGATTACGCCGCATTGATAGAACATCAGAACCAGTACGGCGCCGGCACCGTACTTTACGACACCCAAGCGCCGCTGCCCGGTTATCCGTGTACGAACAAGGCCCGGCCGAAAGACGGCGGCAACTGCCTAATGGACTACGACTTCCGCTTCCCCGGTCCGGTAACTATCCGCTACGCTTTGGGCGGTTCGCGCAACGTCCCGGCCGTCAAGGCTATGCTGATTACCGGCGTCGACAAGACCATTGAGACAGCGGAAGCCTTGATGAACGCCAGCAACCCGAACAGCTACGGCTATAACTGCTACTCACCGGGCGTGACCGATTTCTCCTTAGAAAACGAAGAGCAATGCTACGCCTCATCGGCCATCGGCGACGGCGCTTACTTAAAAATGGACGAGCACGTCCATGGATTGGCTACACTAGGACGCAACGGTCTGAGCCTACCGCGCACCTATATCCTTAAGATCGAGGGCGCCAGCGGCGACACCATTGACGAATGGAAGCTGGAAGGCGGCACCCAAGCCGTCCGGCCCGATACCGCTTATATCATTTCCGACATGCTGGCCGATCCGCGTGCCAGCTATTTCTCGCGCAAGATCCACTCTCATAACGGCTGGCGGTTCGCCATCAAGACCGGTACCACCAACGACGCCAAAGACGGTTGGCTGACCGGCTATTCCTCCAAGTACGCCACGGCCGTCTGGGTGGGTTATTACAACCGCACGAAGGAGATGAGCGGCTTCATGGAAAATATGACCAGACCGATCTGGCTCGGCTATATGCAACGGGCGCACGACGGGCAGCAGCCGAAGGACTTTACCAAGCCTTCCGGCGTCCAGACTTCGCCGGCTTATGTAGTGACGGCGCATGTGGGTACTGGCTCGCAGGAACCAAGCCCCAGCCAGGATCTTTACCCCTCTTGGTATCAGAAGAAGACCAGCTCAAACGAGAAGCGTGTCATCGATGTCGTGTCCAACAAGCTGGCCACCGAATGCACGCCTGATCTGGCCCGTAAAGAAATCACCGGCGGCTCAGCCGAAAACTTCTCCGGCGATACGTTCGTGGGCGGCGGCAACTCGGAAGAAACGGACGATGTCCATAAATGCACCGATGCACGGCCGAATGTCTCGGTCAGTGTTTCCGGCAGTAATGGCAGCTATACGTTCAGGGCCACAGTATCGCCAGGAACGCACCCGCTCAACAGCCCGGAGCGTCCAGGCGTCGTCAATTTCAAGGTTGACGGACAGACAATCAGCGGCGGCTCGGTCAGCATCGCTCAAGCTGAAGCCGGCGTTACCTACACCCCAACGGAAGACGGCAACGCTTCAGTTACGGCTGAGGTGATCGACAGCGTGCTCTACAACTCAACCTCTAACCCAGTGAATAACAACTTTGACGCCAGTGATCCGCTGACTTTGAATGTAACTACGCCAGGAAGTTTCACCAGATTCACCTGGAACGGCCACACCGGCGTAGTAACTATCCGCCGCCGAGACAACAGCGCCATCCTTTGCTCCAGCAGCGGCAACAACTGCCAGGTCCTGCACAGCCAAGCACCTACCGGCATGGTTGTTTATGCCCGCGACACCACCGGCAAACAATCCAGCGACGAAACCGTCGGCAGCTAGTTATTTGCTTAAGAACTGGTTTAGCGCGCTTCTGATATCGCCTACTTCATAAACCTGCGATGTTTTCTTAGCGGCGCTTTTTTTGGGCACGATTGCTTTGCTGAAACCCAGCTTCTTGGCTTCGGCCAGTCTTTTTTCGGCGAACGGTACGCGCCGGACTTCGCCTGATAAACCGACTTCGCCGAATACCACCGCATCTTCTTTTAGCTGCATGCCTCTTGCGGCCGAAGCTATCGCCATGCATACGGCCAGGTCGGCCGCCGGTTCCGTGACTTTCAGCCCGCCGACGATATTCACATAAACATCCTTGTCGCCTAAATTGAGCTTGGTGCGGCGCTCCAGCATAGCTATCAGCAGATTGACGCGGTTCAGATCGATGCCGCTGGCAGTACGTTTCGGGTAGCCGTAGGACGACGGGTTAACTAGCGCCTGTACTTCCACCAATATCGGCCTGACGCCCTCGAGCGTAGCCAATACCACCGAACCGTCACTGACCTGGCGCTCTTCCAAAAGCGCTGCCGACGGGTTTTCTACCGGCATCAAACCCTGGTCTTTCATTTCGAAGATGGCCGATTCGTTGGTGGAGCCAAAACGATTTTTGATACTTCGTAAAATTTTGAAACCGCCATAGCGGTCGCCTTCCAGCTGTAGCACTGTATCTACCACGTGCTCCAGAACTTTCGGTCCGGCAATCGAGCCCTCTTTGGTAACATGCCCGACCAGCATCAAGGCGGTCTGCGTAGTCTTGGCGGATTGCATCAGCATTTGGGCGCTGTTGGTAATCTGCGAGACCGAACCGGCGGCCGAAGCCACAGCCGCGGCACTGACGGTCTGGATGGAGTCTACGATAACCAGCTGGTGTTCCGAGCTGGCAATGGTAGCAGCAATGTCGTCGGCCGATGTGCTGGCAGCCAGCTTAAGCCGCTCATGGTTGACGCCTAAGCGCTCGGCTCTTAATGAAACCTGCTGCACAGATTCTTCGCCGCTGACATAAAGCACGTCCGAGTGCTTGGCGACTTCATAGGCTATCTGGAGCAGCAGCGTGCTTTTGCCGATGCCGGGCTGGCCGGCCAGAAGCGTTACGCTGCCGGGCACAAATCCGCCGCCTAAAGTATCATCTACCGATTTGATGCCGGCCTTCAGCCGGCTGATCGATTTGGCTTTGGTAATTTCTTTAAGATTCTGAACTTCGAGCTTACGGCCGCCGGGTGCGCTTAAGGACACCGCGTCCAGCTGTTCGGTGATAGTGTTCCATTCGCCGCAATTAGAGCACCGTCCCATCCAACTAGAATGGATGGCGCCGCAATTCTGGCATACATATCTGACACTTCCCTTCTTTGCCATACCACAAGTTTCGCATCACCTTGGCATGCTTGCAAGCAGAGCCTGCAACTCTGCCAAGGTTTTTGGCGCGGTGCGTCGTCAGTTATTTGCGAGTCTCACTCACCGTATTCATATACGGCTCGCTCTGATTCTCATAACTTCCTTGCCCCGCATCCAAATGCGAAGCTTGTGGGCTAGCCGACACCTACTACTGAAAACTTACGAACCAGGGTTTCGGCTCGACCGCAAAGGTTTCGGCCGGACTGCGCACCACCGGATCCTTCTGATAAAAATTCTTCCAACCGAAATATGTGTTGGGTGGCGGATTAGCTACAATGTGACGCCAGGTATCCAGCTTGCTGGGTTGCGAGCCCTGGCCGTCCATCTGGATGGCAAACGCCAGTTCGGTGCGCGATGTGTCGATGGCCGAGCGATCCGGCAGCATCTTCAGTTTGAACTGGTGCAGCAGGAAAAGCTTCTGTGGCAGCTGATTCTGCACCGTCAGGTCTGCCAGCCAAGCCGCAACCTGATTGACTTCGGTTGCTGATACAGAGCCCACCTGTTTCAGGTGTACTTGGTTAGGCGCCAGCCGCCATTCGGGATCGAGAGCTAAACCGACATGCGGCTCTTTAAGCTGCCTTTCAAATAGTTTTGCCTGGTCCAAAAAGCTGCTGCGGCCCGGCTGCAGGTCCAAAACGACATACACGCCCTGCTCTTTTGCGGCCGCGATCCAGGGGTCAAAGCTTGCCGGGTCTAGCTCCTGCGAATAATTGCCATCGGCTGTAGCACCGGCCGACGCAACCGTAACGATAATTTCCAGCATCGGAACTACTTTTTCGGTGCTGTATGGCTGATATTCGGCAGCTACGGCCTTGGCGCGATCAAAAGTTGCCGCCATATCCTGCTGGCCTAAGGCGCCCAATGTCGGAAAGTTTGGCGAGCCATACAGGCCGACCAGGCGGTAAGTAGGCAGCAACGTGCGGCCGCCGAACGGCAGCTCCGGCAAAACCGGCTCGGGACTCGCATGCACCACGGCCGTTCTGGTTACCGGCATGGGCAGATTCTTCAAGCGGTTGGATTCGATAAGCAGCAAAGACAAGACAGCGGCCAGCCCCAAGATGGCGCCGGTACCGGCCGAGACCGAGAGCAGATGCTTACGCACATGCAGTGCGCTGAAACGCAGTCTCATTGGACCTATTTTACCAGATACGCTTATTCTTACTGCTGCTCAGGCACGACTTCGCGCGAATCAATGGCTTCGACCAGTTCGGCTTCTTCGCTTGCTACGGCGTTGCGCTGCAGGACGATATCGTTATAAGTGGCAATCAGATCTGTCAGGGTGTCGATGTCGCGGTTGAAGCGGTTGACCTTGGCGTTATAAGACGGCACTTCGGCGTTGTAGGCTGCGGTTTGGCCGCTGTTTCTTAAATCGTTCATGCGCGCCCGCTGGCTCTTAAGCTCAGCATCGCGCGCTTGCAAGTCGGACTGTAGTCCTTCGATCTGGGCCTTCAACGAAGCCAGCTGAGCGTCAAACGCCTTGATCTGGTCGCGGCGCTCGGTAAAGGCCTGCTCGTATTGGTCTGAGTATCCGACGATTTTGAGGCGGTCGCTGAAATAGCGGCGATAGTAAGTTTCGAGTTCGGCCGGCAGATCGCGCACCTCGGTGCCTAAGATCGAGTGAAGTTCGTTCGGCACCACGCTGGCATCCTGCTGTGTGTAAAGCTCGACGGTTTCGCGGACGCGCGGATTCGTGACATTCCCATAAGCCGCGTGCAGCAGACTGTCGATATTGCGGCGCTCGCTCTCGCTCAAGCGCTCATAGGCCGCGTGCAGCAGCTCGTGCGCGGCTGTGACTTCCTCGACGCCGCTCAGCCGTTCATCGGTTACGTCAAGCAAATAGATGCCTTCGCGGCTAACGAAGCATCCGAGCACGATGGTCTGCTCGTTCTCACGGCAGTGCTCATTAAAGGTAGATTTGTCGGCGATAAGGGGATGGTGCACGTAAAAAAGCCGCCGCGAGCTGTCTACCATAGTAGTGCGGTCGGCCAAAGCAGCGACTTCCGCCGGCGGCGTATAGCCCCGCAGCCGCAGCCAATCGCTGATTTCCTGACGGAATACCAGGCCACCCAGCAATATCAGCAACAGGCCGAGGCTGGTGATCAGGCTGAAAAGTCTCGAATTCTTCATCCTAATCTATATTACCCCTAAGACTTGGCGTCGGCTAAATTTACTTGGCCGCCGGCGCTACCGGCTTCTCGTGCTGCAGGCTGAATACCAGGCCCTTTTTGTCAGAGCTGACATTGATGATATCGCCTTTCTGATAATGCTCGTCCAACAGTCCTTCGGCAATATGGTCTTCAATGTCGTCTTGGATCAGCCGGCGCATAGGACGGACGCCGTTCTTGGCATCATAGCCTTTCGTCAGCATGACCTGCTTGGCACCGTTGATGACATGCAGGCCGATGCCGTGCTTGACCAGGCGCCCGCGCAGCTCATCCAGCTGCAGGTCCATGATCTTGAGTGCATCGGGTTTAGTAAGCGCCCTGAAAACGATGGTCTTGTCGATGCGGTTCAGTAGCTCCGGACGCATGATTTTCTTGAGCTCTTCCAGCACCTTGTGCTTGTTCTCGGCATGCAAAGTGTCGAGGTCTTCGATGGTCTTTTGGTCGGAGGCATGGAAGCCGAGATTAGCTTCTTGCTGCAGCTTTTCAGCGCCGACGTTGCTGGTCATGATGACGATGGTGTTGGTAAAGTCTATGGCCCGGCCCTTGGCGTCGCTTAAGCGGCCGTCTTCCAGCATCTGAAGCAGCATGTTGAAGACATCCGGATGGGCTTTTTCGATTTCGTCCAGCAGTACCACGCTGTAGGGCTGGCGGCGGATCTTATCTGTCAGCTGGCCGCCATCATCATAACCGACATAGCCGGCCGGTGCGCCGACCAAGCGTGAAACGGTGTGGTGTTCGCCGAACTCGGACATGTCGATCTTAACCAGCGCTGAGTCAGAGCCGAAGAATTCGCGGGCCAAGACCCTGGCCAGCTCAGTCTTGCCTACGCCTGTTGGACCAAGAAAGATGAACGAACCGATCGGGCGAGAAGTCTGACCGATGCCGATGCGGTTGCGCCGGACGGCGCGCGCTAGAGCATTGACAGCTTCGTCCTGGCCGATGACATGCCGGGCAAGGTTCTGTTCCAGATTGCGCAGGTATTTGGCTTCGGAACGGATGACTTTATTCACCGGTACGCCGGTGATGCGTGCCACGACATCAGCGATATCCTCAGTCGTAAGCTTAAGGCTCTTTATGCCCTTGCCAGCGGCCTGAAGCTTATCGATCTGCTCATGGATCTGTGAAGCGCGCTGCTTGTATTCGGCGGCTTTTTGATAATCCTCGGAATCAACGGCGTCGTCGATGCGCACATTCAACAACTTCAGTTCTTTCTGCAGCTTACGCAATGCCGGGGGCGTCTTGCCTTTGCCGACGCGCAGAGCCGCCGAGGCTTCGTCGAGCAGGTCGATGGCCTTGTCAGGCATGAAACGGTCGTTTATGTAGCGTTTGGCTAGGTTGGCAGTGTTTTCCAGAACATCGTCGTCAATACTGACGCCATGGAATTTTTCGTAATGCTTCTTGAGGCCTTTCAGGATGGCGATGGTTTCCGGCACGGTGGCCTCGGGTACCTGGATAGGCTGGAAACGGCGCTCCAGGGCAGCGTCTTTTTCGACGTATTTGGTGTATTCGCTGGTGGTGGTAGCACCGATCAGTTGGATGCGGCCGCGTGCCAAAGCCGGTTTCAGGATATTGCCGGCGTCCATACTGCCCTCGGCGGCGCCGGCACCGACGATCAAATGCAGCTCGTCTATAAAAACAATACTTTTATTCTCATTTTCAAGCTCGGCCATGACTTTTTTGAGCCGCTCCTCAAATTCGCCGCGGTACTTGGTGCCGGCGATCATGCCGGCCAGATCAAGCGTGATGATGCGCTTGTCGATCAGGCTGTCGGGCACGTCTTCGGCTATGATGCGTTGGGCCAAGCCCTCTACGATGGCAGTCTTGCCAACACCGGGCTCACCAATAAGAACCGGGTTGTTCTTGGTGCGACGATTCAAGATAGTAATGACGCGGGCGATCTGCGCTTCGCGGCCGACTACCGGATCCAGCTTGCCAGCTCTAGCCTGCGCGGTCAGGTCTGTACCATAGGTATCGAGTGCCGTCTTGCCACGTACGCGCTTGCCACGGCGCCGGGTACCCGGCTCCTGGCCGCTGTTGTCTTCGTATTGCTGCCTATTCAGGAACTGTTCAAGCTCATTGGTCAAAGCATCGGTGTTGACGTTCATATCGCGCAGGAGCGTGGTGGCGCGGGCGTTCTTTTGGCTAAGAATGCTGTAGAGGATGTGTTCGGTGCCGCAGAATTCCTGGCTGAACTCCTGGGCCAGCTCGTAGGCCATCTTAAGAGTCAGTTTGGCAGTTTCGCTTAAGCCCTTGGCCCCCATATTGATAACTATGCTCTTAGGCGTGAGGTTGAGCGCCAGCCGAGCCCGCTCCAAAGTTACGCCAGCGCCTTCCAATACTTTGGCGCCCATAGAGCTTTCCTGTGCCAGGACCCCGAGCAATAGGTGCTCGGTACCGATGTATGCACTGTTGAAGGACCGTGCGATAGCATCGGCATGCTTCAGGCTTTGCAGCGCGTTATCAGTTAGATGATTCAAAAATTCTTGAAAGTCAGGTGAATCAGGCATCATAATTTTTTACCCCACTCGTTCAGCGACTGTTTTAAATAAATCGCTACATACATAATAACATTTAGCACTCAGGGTGCAAGAGTGCCAAATGTTATCCGGTGAACTTAAGAGTAGCCAAGCGTATGCTCTGAGCCAACACCATCTTCGCAGCCCGGCGCCGTATGCCCCGTTCTTCGGGGCTGATGCTGATTTCAACTAGCCGCCGGATAGTCTGCCATCTTTCGGGAACTTCGGGCGGCGGCTGTACGAATTCGTTAGGATCCAAGTTGATGAATGTGCCGTCCTCAAATCTTAATGACGTATTCATACTGATCGGGCCGCACTGCCTTAGCGGCATTACCCGATCAATTACAGCTTTTGGTTCCGTGGGGACTTGTTCAGGCATGATTATCTACCTGCTTTTTAGAAATTTACTCGCCGTGTTCTTCGATGGCTTCGAGCAGCGAGTTCTCGAGCTGGTCCTTGCGCTTCAGCTTCTGGACCGGCTTGACGGCCTCGACATTGGCTTCGGGTGCCGGCTGGTTGGCCGTATCAGCAGCGATATCGATGTCGTAACCGGTCAGCTTGCTGGCCAGGCGCACATTCTGTCCGGCCTTGCCAATGGCGATGCTGAGCTGGTCTTCGTCAACAGCGACGATGGCTTTCTTGGCGGCTTCATCCAGGCGGACGGAATTGACCTTGGTCGGGCTTAGGGCGTTCTGGATGAATGTCTTGGTGTCTTCGTCCCAAACGACGATATCAATCTTCTCTTGGTCGCCGACTTCGGACATAACGGCGTTTACGCGGGTACCGTGGCCGCCGACGAAGGTACCGACCGGATCCACTCCTTGCACGGTGCTGGCAACGGCGATCTTGGAGCGCACGCCGGCTTCACGGGCGATGGCCTTGATCTGCACAGCGCCGCTGTCCATCTCGGGCACTTCAGCCCGAAACAGCCATTCGATGAATTCCTGGCAGCCGCGTGATACTACCAGTTGCGGGCCGCGGAAGCCGCGTTCGACGTCTTTTAGATAAACCTTCAGGCGCTGGCCGGGGTGGTATCGCTCGCCCTGGATCTGTTCGCTCCTGGGCATGATGGCTTGGGCCTTGCCAAGCTCCATACGCACGATGTTGCCTTCAACGCGCGAAACGATGCCGTTCACGACGGTGCCGATCTTGTCTTCGAATTCGGCCATAACGATTTCGCGCTCGGCCTCACGCAGGCGCTGCAAGATTACTTGCTTGGCAGTCTGCGCAGCCACGCGGCCGAAGGATTCGACCTTCTGGTGGACTTCCATAACATCGCCGACTTTGGCGTTCTTTTTCATGACGCCAGCGTCTTTCAGGCTGATTTCGATAAATTCGTCTTCGACTTTTTCAACCACAGTCTTAGAAATATACGCATCGACTTCGCCGCTGTTGAGGTTCATGGTCACGCGGACTTCCTGTTCACGATCGCCGTAGTCGCGGCGGTAAGCCGCCGCCAGGGCCTGCTCCACCACGTCCTGCACGACTTCTTCGGACAGATTCTTTTCTTCGGCGATAACCTTTATGGCTGCGCCGAGGCTTTTTAGATCAAAATCCATAGTTTTTCTCCTTTTCTCATCAAAAAACCCGACCTCTTTTGGCCGGGCAACTGCATGAATAATAGCGCAAAACGCCTAAAAAGTAAACGATATATTGAAAAACCGGCCCCACCCGGCCGGTCTTTGCCTGCGGGAACTAACGGTTCAACTGGCGCGATTCGCGCTCTTTGGGCCATCCGAACATTTTTATTTCCTTTTTGTTTTTGCTTTGACATAAGCAATTTATCACAAAACTTAAGGTTGCTACAATAAAATGGTGAAAAAGTCCGTGACACGTCTTTTCGAGAGCCTTAAGCCTGTTAATTACAGGCTGGCGATTGAGCTTGAACCGGCCGCCAAGAAATTTCACGGTTCGGTTGAGATACAAGCCAAACGCACAGGACGGCCATCGCAGCGCATCACCCTGCATGCCAAAGGCCTGAAAGTGACCCACGCCGAGCTTATCAAGCACGACAAGAAAAGCGGCGAAGAGGCTATAAGGATCGACCGCATCAATCTGCATGCCGGGTACGACGAGCTGCGGCTGCATGCCGCCAAAATGATTTACCCCGGCGACTACACCATCAAGCTCAAATTCAGCGGCCGGATAACTGACCCTATGAACGGCTTGTACCCCTGTTACTTCAGCCATGATGGCAAAGACAAATTCCTGCTGGCCACGCAGTTCGAAAGCCATCACGCCCGCGAGGTTTTTCCGTGTATCGACGAGCCCGAGGCCAAAGCTGCCTTCGACCTCGCGCTGACCGCTCCCAAGACCGGCAGCCTGCTGTCCAACACGCCGGCCGCCAAGTCTGAAACCAAAGGCGCTAAGCAGACTGTCATGTTCGAGACTACGCCCGTCATGAGCACCTACCTGCTGGCACTGGCGTATGGCGACATCGGCTTCAAAGAAGCCAAGACCAAGCGAGGTACGCTTGTGCGCACTTACGCTACGCCCGACCAGGTAAAACACACCGGCTTCGCGCTCGAGACCGCCGTCAAGGTCTTAGAGTTTTATGAGGATTATTTCGGCATCCCATACCCGCTAAAAAAGTGCGACATGATCGCCCTGCCCGACTTCGCCTCCGGAGCCATGGAGAACTGGGGACTTATCACCTACCGGGAACAGGCTTTTTTGGTCGATCCTAAGAACACCAGCCTGCCGACCAAGCAGTACGTTGCAATGGTTGTAGCCCACGAACTGGCGCACCAATGGTTCGGCAACTTAGTGACTATGCGCTGGTGGACCGATTTGTGGCTTAATGAAGGCTTTGCCTCATGGATTGAATATCTGGCAGTTGACGAATTATTCCCCGATTGGCAGATGTGGACCCAGTTCATCGCCAACGAGCAACAGCCGGCGCTTAAGTTAGACGCTCTCGACAACACACATCCGATAGAGGTACCTATCAATCATCCGGACGAAATCCGCACCATCTTTGACGCTATCAGCTACAACAAAGGCGCAAGCGTCATACATATGCTGCACGGCTACTTGGGCGCCAACGACTTCAAAGAAGGCTTACGGCATTATCTTAAACAGCACGAATACGGCAATGCCGTGACTTCGGATCTATGGGCAGCGCTTGAGAAAGCCAGTGGCAAACCGGTCAGGAAATTCATGCACGCCTGGACGACCCTGCCAGGCTTTCCGCTTGTTTCTTACACTCAGCATGGCCAAACGGCCAAATTGAGCCAGCAGCGGTTTTATACCAAGCGGCCCGACAAGCCCGACAACCAGCACTGGCCGGTACCGATCTTAGGCAGTGCTAAGGGTGCGGACAGCTTCAATACGGCCGAAGCAAGCCTCAAAGCTAAGCAACCCGCCAAGATAAATGTCGGCCAAAGTGGATTTTACCGAACCCTGTATGACACTGAATCATTGAAAGCGATTACCGCCAAGCTTCCTGAATTAGAGCCGCTCGACCGGTTGGGCCTGCTGGCCGACAGTTTCGAGATTGCCAAAGCCGGCATGAGCTCGGCCGCCGACAGCCTTGCGCTGCTTTCGGCCTACGGCAGCGAGGATAACGCAGCCGTCTGGGACATCATCGCGGCCGCTATTTCGGATGTGAAACGTGTCATGGATGACGAGACTGTCCGGGCCGCACTTAAGCCGTTTGTGCGCGAGCTGACGGCACAGCAGTTGGCCCGCCTGGGCTGGGAAGAGGCCAAATCCGACAGCCATTTCGATAAATTGCTCCGGCCGACCATTCTGGGACTAAGCGCTTCCGCCGATGAGCCGGACGTGGTCAAGGGCTGCCTGGAACGCTTTAATTCGGCCAAGGACATCGAAGCCGTACCGGCCGACCTAAGGGGCGTTGTCTTTACTACCGCCGCCCGGGTCGCGGGCGATGAAGCCGTCTTTGATAAACTGTTTGATTTTCATAACAATACCGGCAATTCCGAAGACCGCACTACTCTTGCTGCCGCTCTTACGGCCTTTGAAGCGCCCAAACTGATAGAAAAAGCCCTGTCGCAGATCATGACCAAAAATGTTCGCCGTCAGGACGCCATGTACTGGCTGGCTTATAGTTTCATGAACCGCTATGCCAAGCGGACGGCTTGGGACTGGATGCGCGTTAATTGGGAGTGGCTGGACAAAGAGCTAGGATCGGACCTTAGCTTTTACCGCACGCCGATCTACGCCGGCCGATCTTTTAGTGACGAGGCTATCCTGAAAGAATATGACGAATTCTTCGAGCCCAAGCGCAAACCAGCCCTAGACCGCAGCATCAACCAGGGCCGCGAGATGATGGAAGCGCAAATCGCCTGGAAACAACGCGATCTCAACAAAGTGCTTGATTTCTTATCTGAGAATTAAATCTCCCTGATATCAACTTCCAGGCTGCTTAGATCACCGGTGACCGAAGCGGCTAACAGCTGGTACTCCCCTGCCCAACCCTTCGTTAATACGTAAGCCTCGGCGGCCCGCTGCATGCGGTGCAGCTTCTGGCTGGTAATGTAGTCGAAGCCGTCGCCGGCTAAGTCGGTCTTGCGATACTTAACTTCGACAAAATAAAGTATCTTGTCTTTTTCGGCGACAACATCAATTTCGGCGAACTTGGTTTTCCAGTTCTGACCGATGATCCTATAGCCAAGCCCGGCAAGTTGGCGTGCTACGGCATTTTCGGCGAAGCTGCCAGTGGAAGTTGTGTTCACAGCAAGGCCTTGACTGGCTTGAATGAACGCCGATGCAGATCACTGACACCATGCAGCTTAAGCAGCTCCATGTGCCTCAGTGTTCCGTAGCCTACATGGGCAGCAAATTCATAGATGGCATAACTGGCTGGCAGATCTGCCATGAATTTATCACGGGCAACCTTGGCTACTATACTGGCGGCACTGACCGCCGGAACGCTGCGGTCGGCTTTGATGATAGTTTTTACCCCGTCTATCCCCGGCAGATAGTTGAAGTTGCCGTCGATGATAATTTCCCGACCCTTATGATCAAATTTTTCAATCGCGCGCTTCATGCCCAAAGAAACAGCTTTTGTCATCCCTAAATCATCGATTTCGGCGCTTGTGATCCACGCCAAAGAAACATCGGCGTTTGCCTCGATTTCAACGGCCAATAATTCACGCCTTTCCTTGCTGAGAAGCTTGGAGTCCTTGAGTCCGTTTATCGGGTTATTCAGGCGGACGGCCGCTACCACCAACGGGCCGGCCAGGCAGCCACGGCCGACTTCATCAATGCCTATTATCCCAGTCATGAAGCTATGGTATCAAAA
>CAMLHD010000019.1 GCA_946479835.1 uncultured Candidatus Saccharibacteria bacterium
GGTTTTGCTATACTGGAGCATAAGCATGATCGGTAAGAACCAGCAGGGCTTTACGCTAGTCGAACTATTGGCCGCCATTGCGCTTATGGGCCTGACTATCGTTGGCGTGGCAAACCTCTACATCACCATCGAGACTTCGCAGCGCAAAAGCTATGATTTAGGCATGGCTGTCCGTGCCGGCGAAAAACAGATAGAATCTTTGCGCAACTCGCAGTACGGCGGCTTGGTGCCCGACAGCACCATAGACTTCAGCGCCGACCTGCCAGCCGAACTGCCGGATCCCAAGACTGGCACCGTATACGTAACCGAACCAGAGCTGGGCCTGCGCCGGGTTGACATTACCATCACCTACAAAGATGGCTCCAGCACCAAGACCGTCAAGCAAAGTTCGTTTATTGGGATCATAGGTATAGGCCAATGAAAAAGCTGAATCAGAACGGTTATACGCTGATGGAGCTGATGGTTGCTGTAGTTGTGGCGTCTCTCATTATGATCGGCATGTTCAGTTTCCTGATTAACGCCATTGTAAGCAACAGTGTGCGTACTGCCCGAGCGGATCTGCTACGGGAAGCTCAGTTGGCTTTGGATGTAATGCTCAGGGACGTACGCCTCAGCGCGGACGTGGACCCCAACAACCGCATCGTGGACGTGAACTCGCCCAACGCCGGCAGTACCGGCGGGTTGGGCTGGGAATCGGATGCCGACACTCTGATCCTAGCAACCGCCGCTGAGGATACCAGCGGCAATATTATCTTCGCCGATGCCGGCCATTACACCACCGAGAAGAACAATATTATCTATTACGTCAGCGACAATACGCTTTACAAGCGCACCTTGGCAGCCGGCTTAGTAGACAATGATATGACCACAAGCTGTCCGCCAACATTAGCCACGTCCGTCTGCCCGGCCGACCGGTTAAGCGTAGAGAATGTGCAATCATTAGTCTTTAGGTATTTCGATGCTACCAACACAGAAGTCGCTCCCGCCAATGCCCGTTCAGTGGAGGCCCTGCTGACGCTGCAGGAGACAAAATTCGGCCGGGATATATCCGTAACCTATAGCACGAGGATGGTATTTAGAAATGAGTAAACTACTAAACCGGGACGAACGCGGCGTCGTATTCTTTACCGTATTGTTCGTGGGCCTGCTGCTGACATTCATCGGCCTAAGCCTGGCCGAAGTAGCCTTGGTGCAGATGAAACGCACTAACGAGAACGTATACATCAGCAACGCCATACTGGCGGCCGAAGCCGGCATCGAGCGCACCATCTATCTGTTCAATGAATCCGGCCCCTTCAGCGGCATTAGCGCAACGGAGTATTACAACAATGCCGATCAAGGCAGCGCGACTTATGAGACCCAGGTGGTTGCAGGTTCAATTGAGGGTGAGCGCGTTATCACCAGCATCGGCCGCGCCTACAATAAAAAGGGCGTTCTTGAAAAAGAGCGCCGCATAAGAGTTACAACCGTCGGCACTCAGTCGCTGTCTCCTAACGTCTATGCCGGTGCCGGCGGCCTGATACTTAGCGGCAACGTCAACATATCCAACACCGATATTTATGTAGAGGGCTTTATACACCTCAATAACTCCGCCGCCAGTATTGGTTCGCCCTCAGACGATATGAGGAAGATTGAGGCCCGTAATGCCTGGTGCATGGTCAGCGGCTCGTACCCCGAACCCTGCCCGGCTGGCACTGAGCCCATTACTCTTAACAACAACGCTACGATTTACGGGCATGTCTGCGCCAACGGGCAGATCGACGATACCGGCATTACTTCTTATGATCCTACTTGCGCGGTTTTGCCCCGTCCTAATCCTTACGAATACGACCGTGACGCCCACATTGCCAGCATGGATCCAGCTAAGGTATATTCGCCTACTGCTACCCAGGTAAAATGCGGCAACGGCGACGACACCAACTGGTTGGGTGGCACGACTATTACCGGCTCGATCACAATAAATAGCAACTCCTGCGAACTGACCATATCCGGCGATGTCTATATCCAGGGCAATCTTGATTTAAGCAAAGGCACGGTGCGTATTGCCGACGGCCTGACAACCCGGCCTGTAATAGCCGTCGACGGCATGATAACAACTAGGAACAATTTATCTATCATAGCCAACGACCAGAATATCGGCGGCCGCTTCATCAGCTATAAGTGCAAGAACGAAAGCGGCGTAGCTGTAAACGGCTGCTCCAGCCTGACTGATGGGGCGCAGTATCAGACCCGCAATGACGTAACCGTCGATGCCAAATCTTCCGACGGCGCTATAGGCAGCATCATGCAGTCTTATTGGGGCAGGATAGACGTCGGCGCCAGCGGTACCATCGCTTCGGCAGTCGGCCATACGGTAGAACTCTCAGGCAACGGCACTGTGGTCTTTGGCGACAACCTGGCGTCCGAAACACAGAGCACTTGGACGATCCGCAGCTACCAGTACAATTTTGACTAGTGCCCTCTTGAAAGGATATGTATTGCATAAGCATTTTGTTATACTTAACCCTGAATATATCTTGAAGGGCGCCGCTGGATAATCGTGGGCAAAACTAGTAATCAAAACCTGTTCTATAAAGACAAGTCTCTTTTCGGGCTTGACGTCGGTTTCAACACCATCAAGGTGCTGCAGATCGAGCATGCCGAAAAAAAAGGCGTGGTAACCGGCTACGGGGTGGCCAAATTCACCTCCGAAGCCATCAAGGACGGCGTGATCATAGATTACGAGACCATCGCCAAATCGGCCTTGGATCTCTTCAGTAACGGAATAATAGGCGAAATCACCACCCGGCGAGTGGTAGCCACAATTCCAGCCACCAAGGCCTACACCCGTATCATGACCGTGCCGGCCAAGCTTAATAAGAAAGAACTGCACGACGCCGTACACTTTGAAGCCGAGCAATACATCCCTCTGCCGATTGACGATCTGTATATCGATTACACAACTACCCAGAAGCTGGGCGAAGAGCAGGAGGTCATGGTAGTTGCGGTTCCCAAATCCATCGTGGATTCATACATGAAGTTCTTTGACCTTTTGGGCCTTGAGGTCTGCGCGCTCGAAACCACGATTTCCGCTGCCAGCCGCATCATCCAGGCTACAGAGAACAACGGCGATGTGCCTACAATCCTGATCGACCTGGGTTCACTCTCGGTAGATCTGACGGTCTTCGACAAGACTTTGGTGGTCAACGGTACGATTCCGGGCGGCGGCGATGACTTTTCTAACCGGATAGCCGAAAAGCTCGGCGTCAGCAAAGAAGAGGCCAACAACCTCAAGACCAAGTACGGCCTGGGTGTCAGCAAGAAGCAGAATGAGATCCGCGAAGCCCTCAAACCGCAGCTTGATTCGCTGATAAAAGAAATCCGCCGTGTAGTGCGTTATTACGAAGACCGTACCGAAGGCAAAAGCTCGATCGGCCAGATCATCACCATGGGCGGCGGCGCCAACATGCCCGGCCTGGTTGATTACCTGACCGACAACTTGCGCATCCCTACCCGTCTAAGCAATTTCTGGAGCGAGTTGGAGTTAGGCAAGCTGCAGCCGCCGCATGAAGCCGAACGATCGCTTTACATCACCGCAGCCGGCGCGGCTATAACCAAGCCTGAGGAGATCTGGGCATGAGCATGATCAACCTGATGCCGCCGGACCGCAAGCAAAACATCATGTATGCCCGGCGTAATTCGTCGCTGGTACGATGGATAAGCGGTATCAGCCTAGCCGCTCTTGGGTTGATACTTATAGCCGGTGGCGGATTATTTTATCTCAAACAAGACAGCAGCGCCCTGCAAAAAGAAATTGACGACACCAAGGCTGAACTGGTCGCTCAGAACGAAGCCGCTACTTTAAAACGGGTCGAGGAAATCAGCGGCAATATCAAGCTGGTGGTAGACGTCTTATCCGACGAAGTCCTGTTTTCCAAGCTGCTGCAGCACATCGGCTTGGTCATGCCTTCGGGCACGATCCTGCAGGACCTTAGGCTGACGTCCGATCTGCAGGGAGGCCTGAGCCTGACCATAGGCGCTGCCAATTACCAAGCCGGCACCCAAGCCCAAGTCAACCTGGCCGATCCGGAAAACGGTATCTTTGAAAAGGCCGACCTTGTCAGCCTGAGCTGCAGCGCTGAAGCAACCGATCCGCGCTATCCATGCACCGGTACAATCCGCGCCCTTTTCAAAGAAGATAACAATCCGTTCCTATTCCTGAACAAGGAGGGCCAGTAAATGAACGCGCGCAAATTCTTTTTCGTGATGCTCGGCGCCATCCTGCTTCTGATCGGGCTCTGCGGCGCAGGCACTTACTTTGCCAATAAACTCTTGAGCTCCCAGGGCGATAAGCTGGTCGAGCAGAAGCTTGAAAAGGCCGTGCTGGACAAGCAAAGCGATGCTCTGGTTCAGGCCAAGAAGGACATAGCCGAATACGAGGAGCTCGAGAAGATTGCCAAGTCGATCGTACCGCAGGAAAAGGACCAGGCAGTCACGGTGCTGGAAATCATCCAGCTGGCTGACGAATCCGGTGTTGCGATCAGCTCGATCCAGTTTCCAGAATCGCTCCTAGGCGAAGTAAAACAGCAGGGCAAGGCTACTGCCAGCACCGATCCCAATACGACGCAGCTGACGCCCGTCAAGGAACTAAAAGGGGTGTATGTCATGGAAATCAATGTCCAATCCGACCAGGCCAAGCCAATCAGCTACGCTCAGCTCTTAGATTTCTTGACGCGGCTTGAAAGCAACCGCCGCACCGCCCAAGTTACCAGCCTCAGCATCACCCCCAGCGAAAGGAATCGCAACCTGGTGACTTTTACGCTTACCTTAAATAGTTATGTGAGGCCCTGAGATGAAAGACAAGCTGCAAGCCCAACTGCAAAAATTCAGCATAGACATTAAGCGCTACATCGCCATCATCGTAATCGTAATCATCGGTTCAATGTGCGGTTACCTGGTTTATACCAGCGGCAAGCTGGCCGAAGCTGAGCCATCGGAAGCCGAAGTTAGCGAAAAATACCAGGGCGCAGCACGCCCTAAGATTGATAAGGCCGCAGCTGCCAAATTGAGTGAACTTGAAGATCAGAACATCGAAGTCAAAGCCCTGTTTGACCAAGCTCGTAACAATCCGTTCTCAGAATAGTGCTTTAGTTGCCGTACTTTTTTAAGTTTTCTTCGTGAGCACCAACAATGAGCTTTGACTGCGTGTACGGATCGGGGACGTAGGTGAAAGTATAGTTCTGCTGCTCACCTGCGGTTTCAATAACCAGCGTACCGTAATTAAATATATGCGCGAAGATACCGCGCTGATGGACGGAAGCATCCTGGACATCGCCGATACTCAGTTGCGAAATTTTACGGTTGAATAAGCTAACGTATACCACTTGGGCGATTTTCTCACTTGTGACAAAGATAACATTGCTACGGTACAGGAATACGGCGATGAATATGCCGATCAGCGCAAGGATCAAGAGCAGGAAGAAAACCATGCCGATGGCTGGCTTGATGCCGTCCAGGCCGTCTGTGCCGAAGAAGCTGTTAAGATCAACTGCCAGCAGCAGGAAGCCAAGCGCCAAAATAGCTAGTATGACGACCAGCCCGCCCAAGAGTACTAGGAACAGGCCGAAAAAATGCTTGCGGATTTCTGATACTAACTCTTCATTGGCGTCGAACTCGACGAACTTGAAGTACTTACGGCCCTCGTGCGATAGTTTTTCGCCGGCGGCTTGACGGTGTTGGATGTCGGCTTCAGTCTCGTGCATGCCTAATATTTTACACCAGCGAAGTCTGGTTTTTATCTGATTTACCGGGTTTTTTATTCAAGTGCTTATAGGCTTTGTCTGTGGCGCGGCGCCCTCTAGGCGTCCGCTCCAGAAGCCCGATCTGCATCAGATACGGTTCGTAAAAGTCCTCGATAGTGGTAGTTTCGTCTCCAGTAAGGGCCGCCAGCGTGTTGAGCCCTACCGGGTTGGACTGGTAATTTTCTATCATCTTGTCCAGTAGGTGGCGGTCGGCCGGATCAAGCCCAAGTTCGTCGATTTCAAGCAGATTGAGGGCCGAGCGCGTAATTTCGGTATCGATTATGCCGTCGCCGTTGACATCGGCGTAGTCCCGCACCCGCTTCAAAAGCCGGTTGGCGATGCGCGGAGTCAGGCGCGCACGCGTGGCCAATATGTCGGCCGCTTCTTCGTTTATCGAACTATCCAGGATATTGGCGGCCCGCTTGATGATGCTGGCGATCTCATCAGGTTTATAAAATTCCAGGCGATGGATCATGCCGAAGCGATCGCGCAGAGGCGCCGCTAACGCGCCGGTACGGGTCGTGGCGCCGATGAGCGTGAATTTTGGAACATCAAGTCTTAGGCTACGGGCGCTCGGACCCTTGCCAAGCATGATATCGATCTTGTAGTCCTCCATAGCGCTATAAAGCACTTCTTCGACCGAGCGGTGTAGGCGATGTATCTCGTCAATGAACAGTATGTCGCCGTCCTGAAGATTGGTGAGTAGGCTCGCCAGATCGCCAGCCCGCTCAATCGCCGGCCCTGATGTGACGCGGATCTGCGCACCCATCTCGTTGGCAATCACGCTGGCCATGGTGGTTTTGCCCAGTCCCGGCGGCCCGTACAGCAGGATATGGTCGAGCGGTTCGCCGCGCTTCTTAGCCGCGTCTATAGCTAATTTAAGATTTTGCTTAATGCGCTCCTGGCCGATGTAGCTCGTAAAGTCCCTGGGGCGAAGCGTAATTTCCAGTTCGACTTCTTTAGGGTCGTCATCATCGGTAGCTGTATGCAGCAATCTTTCAACCGCCATTACGCCCTGCCCTTCAGCGCCATGCGGATGCGTTCTTCGGTTGGCAGTGCTTTGTCTATATCCTTCAGGGCCAAGGCCGCGTCTTGCGGCGCGTAACCTAGAGCAACCAGAGCTTCGGTGGCCTCGTCCTGCGTGCCGATGCCCGGCCGTGTAACAATGCCTTCGGCCATTCCGCTAGCCGATATGCCGACCTTGTCCCTGAGTTCAACCACGATCTGTTCCGCAGCTCGCTTGCCAACGCCTTTGGCGCTTTGCAGCAGCTTGACGTCGCCGTTCGCAATCGCCGCCCGGACATTGTCGGCCGGACCGGTGTCTAGCACCGCCATGGCAACTTTAGGGCCGACATTCTTTACTTCCAGCAGCAGTTCGAACAGTTCTTTAGTATTTATGGAAATAAAGCCGAACAAATCGTGGGCCTGCTCGCGGATATGCTCATAAACATAAAGCTTGGTTTCATGCCCATTCTGCAGGTGGCCAAAATCCTCGGCCGTAACCCTTAGGCCATAACCGACACCGCCGACATCCAGGACTACAAGGTCCAACAGTTTTTCGCTAACCACTCCACTTAATGTCGCAATCATCCTGACTATTATCGCATAGTCATTGAGTGCGTAATAGCGCAGGCGATAGCGTCGGCGCAATCGTCGGGCTTGGGCGCAGCTTTGAGATTTAAGATTACACGCACCATTTCTTGTATCTGTTTTTTGTCGGCCCGGCCGTAACCGGTCAAAGACTGCTTGATCTGCAGCGGCGTGTACTCGGCAATCTTCAGACCCGCCTGCTGGCCGCATAGAAGCACCACGCCGCGGGCCTGCGCTACAGTCATGGCAGTAGTTACGTTTTGGGCAAAAAACAATTTCTCGACCGACATTTCGTCAGGCCTAGTCTCGGCGATGATGCCGCTTAGTTCTTTGTATATGGTAGCCAGACGTACAGCGTCATCTTCTTTGACGGGGGTACGAATAACCCCGCCGTCTACCAGCTGCGGCTTGCCTTTTACGATTTCGATTACGCCGAAGCCCAGGATTCCCGTGCCCGGATCGATGCCGATTATCCGCATTATTACTCCTTGATGTCGAAATTGGTGTAGGTGTTGACGACGTCGTCGAGATCATCGAGCGCGTCCATCAGGCGCATGACCTTGCCAGCCGTCGCTTCGTCAGTAATTTCAACCGTGTTATTGGGTTCGTATGATAATTCTGCCGAAACTAATTCAAGTCCTGCGTCTTTCAGAGCGTCCCTAACCTTAGCGAGATTGTTCTGTGCAGTGTAGATAAGTGATTCGCCATCCTGCTCTTCGACGTCCTCGGCTCCAGCTTCCAGTGCAGCCATCATGACATCATCGCCAGTTGCTTTTACGGCAATCACGCCCTTACGCGTGAATTGAAAGGCCACAGCACCCTTTTCGGCGATGCTGCCGCCATGCTTAGAAAAAGCCGTGCGGACTTCTGGCAATGTGCGGTTTATGTTGTCAGTGGCGCACTCAACCAAAATCGCCACGCCGCCTGGTCCATAACCTTCATACATAACCTCAACCAACTGAGCGGCCGATTTATCGGCCACACGAGCGATGGAACGCTCAATGTTGGCTCCAGGCATGTTGGCGGCTTTGGCTTTTTCAATAGCCATTGCCAAGGCGGAATTCATATTCGGATCAGTGCCACCACGGGCAGCAATGGCAATCTGGTTGCCTAACTTGGTAAACACCGCGCCGCGCTTGGCATCGGTTGCCGCTTTTTGACGTTTGATCGTAGACCACTTCGAATGTCCGCTCATTATTCCTCGCTACACTATCACGTTTGATTCGTTTATATCTGTTATTCTACTATTTTTTACTGCTTTTTGCCACCAGATCAGCGTTAGAGCAACCATTGCCGCGTAAATGCCCAGCATCGCAGGCAGGTTGATAGACACGCTGAACTGCATGTGCGGAATGTGCGAAACCAGATTGGCTATGTCCAAAAGATAAGTCAGCAGCCACCTGGCCGGCCAAGATAACCAGCCGGCTGCGGCCGGAATCAATGTGCCTGCAAGGCCAGCTACAAAACTAAGCATCATGGCCAGAGGTATTAGCGGTACTACCAGCAGGTTTGCCAGGAGTGCGATGTAGCTTGAATCGTTGAAGATATGCAGAATCAGCGGCAGCGTCATGACCTGGGCTGCCATGCTTTCCAAGACAAGCTCCGTGAACGGACCGGTTTTGCGATTTGCAAAAAACCGTTTTTTTGCCAGCGGCGCGACTACCAGAACGCCGTAAAACGCAAGGAATGATAAATACCAGCCGATGTCGGACCAAGGATACAAAGGGTTCCAAAGCGCGGTTGCGGCAGCCGTCAGCATTATCAGTACCATAGGACGTACGCTGCGCCCGTAATACCAAGCGCCTAGGCTCAAGAAGCTGATGATTGAAGCTCTGACAATCGAGGGGCTGGCACCGGTTACAAGCAGGAAGGACAAAATCAAAATGCTGGCGCATGCAAAAGCCTGAAACTTGGAGCGTTTGGCCAGCAGCCGCCTAGTGAAACGCACCAATATTGTCAGATTGTAACCCGAGACCGCTATGATATGCGTCAGTCCCACCATAGCAAGCATGTCCTTGGTCGATTCCGGCAACGTATCGCGCTGGCCTATAAGAAGTCCGAGCCCGAACGATGCCTGCGGTTCAGGCAAAGAAGACTGCATGCCGGCCGCAAAATTGCGTGTAGCTGTGTAAGCGACTGACTTGGAGCGTGCATTTACCTTTAGTTCGGCATAGTTGATCCAAGCGGTGTAGCTGCCGCGTCCGGGGTAGAATTTACCGCTGACTTGCACTTGGTCGCCGCGGTAAACCATGCGTTCGCCAAAACCCGAGACACCGACCTTGCCTACCAGCTTCCTATTTTCCGGACTTGCCAACTGCAACGAGTCCATGTCGAAGCTTAGAGCTCCACCGTCGTCATATACGGCGTCAGTCAAAGCCCGGCCGACAATGACTACCTTCTCGTGATTGATCTGTTCCAAATAGCGGACTTCGCCCATGAATAGTCCGCCCCTCCACCAGCCGAGCACAAAACCGAAAGCTATGATCGAGTAAACGGAGAGTATCCGCGCCTGCCTGAAGCTAACTATTGCCAAAATGCCTAAAGCAACCAGCCACCAGCCGCTGATCGGCAAGCCAAAGCGGGCCCACCCTAGCCCCGCCAAGATCGCCGCCGCGCCCAAAATATAGCGGGTCGTTCGGCGATAGACTGTACGCCTCTCCATACTTGGGCAATATACGGGCTAAATTTGCAAACTCAAAGCATAGCCGTTAACTGATTGACTTTTTTTACTAAATAACAGATAATAACCCCTGTTGTTTTTGGCCCCGCGTCTCAAGAACAGCCACACGAGGGCCCATAGCTCAGTCGGTTAGAGCATCTGCCTTTTAAGCAGAGTGTCGTGGGTTCGAGTCCCACTGGGCCCTCCATACGAAATGCCCAATCCGGAAGGATGGGCTTTTTGTATGGCAAGGCTCGATGGGATTGTTATTATGTACGCATGCCAAAGAACATTGAGGAGCTGAGGAGGAACACGGATCAGATCCTGCAAGGGATACGGATCGTGCTGCCGGGTACACAGGCCGTGATGGGTTTTCAATTCATAGCTTTTTTTAATCCGGTGTTTCAGGGCCTGCCCACGTCCCTAAAAACTTTGCATTTCATAACTTTGATATTAAGCATCTTGTGCTCGCTATGCCTCATTGCTCCCGTAGCGTTTCAGCAAATTGGCGAGGACGGCAAGGCCACCAACAGATTTTTGAACTTCACGAAGAAAATGCTGAGTATTGCCATGCTCTTCTTGCTACTGTCGGTCGTGGGTAATTTATATGTTGCGGCCAAGGTCATATCGGTTGATACGACAATTGCCTTGCTCATTTCTGCCTCATTGTTCAGCGCGGGCATAATTCTGTGGTATGGATACGCCCTCCTAAGAACAAAAAACAAAGTTACCGCAGCCTAGAATGTCCGTCAGTTAGCCTTATGCTGTGCGTTGAAGGTATAATAGTCAGCATGAAGAAATTACTTATCGGTTCGTTATTAAGTTTTGCAACTATTATGGTTACTACCCCTACCGCCTTGGCGGCTAAACCGGTAGGTGGAGGTGGCTCTTCCGCTCCTAAAACGCCCCTTGGAATAGACATCTCATGGCCGCAGTGTGGCAAGCGGGTCCCGACCGATCAGGCTTTTGGAATCGTCGGCGTCAACGGCGGCATAGCAACGACTACCAACCCTTGCCTGAAAGACCAATTGGTATGGGCCAGCAAATCGCTGGGTGGTACAGCTCAAGATAAAATTCAGCTTTATGTGAACACCGCTAATCCTGGTGGATTGAACACGCCTTCCTGGCCGCAGGCCAGCACTCCGGAAAATCCGTTTGGCGTTTGCGATGGCAGCGACAGCTTGGCCTGCGCCTGGCAGTACGGTTGGAACCGGGCATTCGAGGATATACGCGATCGTTTTCAGCCGGCGGCAGCTCAGGCCGGCATTGATGTTTCGCCAGCCAGTTATATATGGTGGCTGGATGTAGAAACCGAAAACACCTGGAAATTATCCGGCAGCGAGTTCGACACTCAGAGCAATGTTGCTGTGCTGGAAGGCATGACCGCCTACTTCAATTCAGTTGGCGGCCGGGTCGGACTGTATTCAACCGCTTCACAGTGGGGAAAGATTGTAGGCAGCTCAGTCGGTACTGGCAGCAATCTCAATGGTTTAGACAATTGGCGGCCAGGCGGCGCCAGCCAGCGTACGGCGCAGCAGGCTTGCAGCGCGGCACCGCTAACCACTGACGGTAGGATAGTCATGACGCAATTCGTCTCCAAGAACTTGGATTACAACCTTTCCTGCGTTTAGCTTTTTCCGAGCCACACAAATACTAAAAATCGCAGCTCTCAATAGGTGGATAACTATTTACACTTATGCATGCAATTTACGCAAATATAGTGTATAATGTATAAGTTTTAAAAACACTAGATACTAGTGAGGGCGGAATGATCGAGCATCTGGAAATGCTTATATCCAAGCTGCGTTTTATATTCGTCGGGGTTTTGATGATCGCGAGCGTATTGCTGTTGTTGCAAATTTTTAGCGCCGCACGTACTATCGGTTCCCGCGACTCAACCGCACATGCCGAAGCGGCCAGCGCTCCCGCCACCACCCAAAAAGCCAAGGCTTACGGCAACCCCAATGTTGTAGCCATCGGCATGTCCAACATGGCCGATACCTTTGCCAAATCCTTAAATACTACCGAGCGGGCGCTGGTCGGCACTTTCGGCTCCGCCTTCAGGTCGGTAGCTTCTGTCAGCAAATCGGCGGCAGACGGGGTAGCAGACGGTACCAAGTTCGCTGCTTTGGGCGCCTATAAAGGAGTGTCCTTTGCAGCCCGCGGAGCTGGCAACGGCATCGTGTTTGTAGCGCAGCTGCCGGTAAAGGCGATGGGGTTGGTTACCGAGGCCCCTGGAGTCCGAACCCTTATCAGGCCCGATGATGCGACATCCATGCCGGAAATCGATTCGCAGCTTCTGGCCTTGTATCCGGAGCAACCTGAAGCCGCCAAACAGGAACCCGCGCCAGTCGAACCGCAAATCGATGCGACGGCCATGTGGCCGATCCACGGTCGGATAACCACCAAGTTCGGCGTGCCTCATTGGCCGTATCAAAAGACTCACACCGGAATGGATATCAGCAGCGGCACCCGCTCGGGTGTAACGGCAGTCAAGCCTTTCAAGCCCGGACAAGTCATGAAAGTCGTCTACTCGAAGGTTGGTTTGGGCAACCATGTGGTAGTGGATCATGGCGGCGGCCTGACTTCGGTCTATGCTCATCTGTACTCGATCTCAGTCAAAGAAAAACAACCGGTAGATAAAAGCACTACGCTCGGCTTAGAGGGCTCCACCGGCGCCTCAACTGGCACGCACCTGCATTTTGAAATCAGGCTGAACGGCCAAGTGGTAGATCCGCGGCAGTATATCAGCGGCCAGCCATAGAGCTACGCCGAACTCAGCTGTGATATATTTGAGTTATGAAACAAAACAAAAACTCAAAATATTATGTACCTTCGAGCATTCAACTGCTTTTTATCGGCATTGTGGGCGGCCTGTTCAGCCTTCAGTTCTTTACCCTGCTCTGGCAGGGATTTAGCCAGTACCAGCAGAATCCTAATGTCGGCGGATTTTACGGTTTCTTCTACGTAATGGACGTACTGCCGCTGCTGCTTTTCTTGATCGCGTACGCCTTGAATCCACGTAAGCTGAGCATCACAGAAAAGACTTTTGAAAGCATCTTGCTGGCTACCGGCGGTGCGATTGCCTGGTCCCTGTTCAGCACGATTCCTCCGACCATCTTCTTAAGCGACGGGCCAGATTACATCGAATCTTATGCCACCTACCAGATCGCGGCATCGACTACGTTGGCCCTAGTCTTTGCCGGCGTTCTGTACTGGCTGCGCACATCTAAGCGCTGGCAATAGAAGGTGCCAATCTTGCTATAAACAGGGAATAAACGTAAGCTTAAATCAACACTAAAGTCAGGAGATAGAAACTAATGAAAAAAAGAAGTCCATTAATAGTCTTGGTGCTGCCGCTTGTTACCTTCGGCCTCTACAGCCTGTATTGGGCAGTCAAGACCAAAGGCGAAATGAACAAGCTTGGCGCCAATATTCCAAGCGCATTACTGATCCTCGTACCGGTCGTCAACATCTGGTGGATATGGAAGCACTCGGAAGGCGTCGATCACGTTACGGGCGGCAAGATGAGTGCCGTGCTGGCATTTATACTAGTATTCTTGCTTGGCTTTATCGGCCAGGCCATCATCCAGGACAGCTTCAATAAAATTGGCGAGGTAGCTCCGACCGAACCAACCGCTGCAGAACCTCCAGCAGCACCAACCGAACCGGCTGCTCCGGCGCCAACGCCGCCCGCAGCTTAAATCAAGATGAAAAACCGCAATCCCCTATTTGTAGCCGGTTTTCCCTACGTTCTGTTCCTGATCGGTTATTTTTCGATCCGGGTATTGGCAACGACTACCGGTGAAAGCGACGAATTAAGCGGCCGAGCTGCCTGGACGCTGCTGGGAGCCGTATTAATAGCCCTGATCGGCCTCGGCTACTCCTTTTATTGGCTGATAGATACCGCCAAAGTCTTACGACGCACCACCAACGAAAAGATTCCGATCGCCCTGCTGCTGATAATTCCGTTCGCCAACTATTGGTGGATGTGGCGCTACAGCGCCGCAGTAGAAAAGTACACTCACGACAAAGCCCAAACAGCCCTCAGCTTCGTCCTGCTGGTGCTGGTAGGCAGTATCGGCATGGGTATCTTGCAGGACATGTATAACAAGCTGCCGCAGAACCAGCCCGATCAACCGATGGAGCCGCCAGAAGACAATTTGGGCTAGTGTTTCTTATGCTTTCCGTGCGGGCGTTTCAAACTCATAGATAGCAGCACAAGGCTGGAAATCAGTCCGATACCGGTTATCGCCTCCTGGTATTGCCGTAATATTTCCCAGGTTTCGGTCACAACAATCGGCTGCCGGATGTTATCCGGCAGGAGCGGCACGGTCAAAAGGGTGGCTAAAAGCGCGGTAGCTACGGCAGGAATAAAAGCCAGCGGCATAAGATGCGTCGGCATTTGGTTCCTGAGCAATATCATGCATACGGCAAGCGGCACCAGCAGCATCACGACTTTGACAACATTTGACGAGGTACCGTTGCCGCTGGTCAATGAAGTAGCTATCAATCCGGCGTTCTCTCCGGACGCAGCTAACAATACGCTGCCGGCGCAAAGCGCCAAGAAACAGACGGCGGTGTTGGTTTTTAGGATCAGCAGCAATAGGACCATTGCTGCCATTACACCCATCAGGATGTATTCGGCCATGCGTTTATTATATCTAAAAGCTTAAGCTTTAGAAGTCGAACTTGGTGCCGTCTGTCCAGCCGCTTTCGGCTGCAAGCCCGGAGCTCGTTTCAACGATGTACTGGGCAGGTTCGTCGGAACAGAATACATTCGGATAAGTATCCGGTGTAACCTTATCCTTGATGTAGACAACCTTCTTATCCTGGTCCAGCCAGATCATATCGATAGCAAAGTTCATGTCCTTCATCCAAAAACAGTAATCACCCGGGGTGTCGTAATTGAACAGCATAGCGCTATCTTGGCCAAGGCATGCCCGATCGGATAGGCCCTGTTGCTTTTCACCGGGACTAGCTGCAACTTCAGTTTTTAGTTCTGTATCACCAGTTTTAATCTTGGTCTGCTGAAGCTCCGGATTAGTCTCGCAGACAGGCTGATTTTGCCTGCCAAACGCGAAAACGCCGGCCGCCAGTATCAAAACAGCCCCG
>CAMLHD010000020.1 GCA_946479835.1 uncultured Candidatus Saccharibacteria bacterium
TCTTTTGTCATAACGCTAAACATTATACGTTATGCTTAAGCTTTTGTCAAGTTTATGGCTAAAATTACTTGTCGTGGCGGATTTTGGCTAAGTATTTGGACCACCAGACAGCACTGGGTCTTACCAGGCGCTTGAGGTCCCTTGCCCTGTCTATCTTTATAAGGCCGAAACGCGGCCACCAGCCGTACTTCCATTCAAAATTATCCAGCAGGCTCCAGTGCAGATAGCCGATTACGTCGGCTCCTGCCTGACGGGCTATGAGCAACGCTTCCATGGTTTCCTCGAGCCACCATTTGCGGTGCTTGTCGTTGCTGTCGGCCACGCCGTTCTCAGTTATCATGATCGGCTTGTGGTATTTCAGCCAGGCCTTGATGATGATTTCGCTCAAACCTGCCGGCTCCATGTACCATCCCAGATCGTTGACCGGACTGGGCGGATTTACTTTCTTGAACCCCTGGTAGTAGTCGGTGAAATAATAATTGAAGCCGATGAAATCCTGATAATGCTTGATACGGTTCAAGAACCACCAGTTCCAATAATATTCAGAAATCTGGGCGACACGCTTGTCCAGCCAATGGTCGGGCCGTTTCGGCCGCGCATTGCTAAGTTGAGTAGCCACGCCTACGCGGATATGCGGAAACACGTCTTTGATGACATCGTAAGCTTTGCGATGGGCGCGCGCCAGGTTGTACCAGGTCCAGTGAGCCTTGATGATATTGCGCTGCTGCGGCGGCCACTCGCCCGTTAAGTAGCTGAAGGTACTGTAGACGTTCGGCTCGTTGATGGTCAGGATGAAATTTATTTCATCTCCGAACTCCTGGGTAACCTTTTTGACAAAACGGATGAAGTGGCGGATGTTGCGGCCCTTGGTAAAACCGCCCTGCTCCTCGAACCAGACCGGATGCGTCCAGTGCCACAGGTTCAGTATCGGCTCGATGCCTTGACGCCTCATCTCGGCGATATAGTTATGATAGTGATCGAAGGCTTTCTTGTCCCAGACACCCTGGTCCGGTTCCACCCGGCTCCACTCGATGCCGAACCGGAAAGAGTTGAGGCCCAGTTTCTTAAGTATCCTAAAATCCTCCGGGTAGCGCCGGAAATGATCCACGCCTTTGCCGGAGACATAATTGTCGGGATCTTCAGCCTCGTCCCGAACACGCATCCAATCCGGCAGCCAGCGCAGACGGTCAGCGGCGGAATTAGCCAGTTCGGAAGCGTTATCCAGCTCCCACACAGTCCATTGGTCGAAATTGCCGCCCTCTACTTGGTGGCCGGCGGTTGATGCCCCCCACAAAAAGTCCCGCGGAAAACTGTAACTGGTCGGTCGGCCATTTTTTGACGGCATGTTAGCAATATTTTAATGTTGATTGGCTAAAGCGCCAAATCGTCACTGCTGGTTGATGGGCTTCTGCCGCGATTTTTTCTTAAAATCCGGGTACCTGAGCTCGCGCTTGCGCTGATCCAAACGCACTATATAACTCTCGAACGGCTTAAGCAGGCTGGAATACTGCCAGTTGGGCGTCAGCAGGTGCAGCAGCTTGCCCTTTTGGGCCAGGAATTCAATAACACTGTAAAAATCTCCGTCGCCGGATACGATAATGGCCTTGTCGTAGTTGTTTATCTCTTTCATAACATGCAGCACTAGATCGGCGTCAATGTTGCCTTTGACGGTCTTCTTTTCTTCCGTCTTGTCGTTCTCGTTCTTCGGTCTCTCGGCTTCTTCGGATTTTGGCTCGTTGAACATCTCGAGCGTCGGCTTCAATACCACCAGATAGCCTTGAGAATGCAGCTGATCGTAGAGTTTTTCATAATCGGGCATGTAGCCGATGAACATGAAGGCCTTCTCGACATTATATTTGTCACGCAGGAACTCGCGGAATTTTTTCCAGTCCATCTTCCAGCCCATCTTTTGGGTGCCGAGATTAAGGTTCTGGCTGTCTATGAAAGCATAGTTGCCCCTTTGTGTTGGTTTTTTTCTGTTGAAGGGTCTCATTATTCTCCCGTCTTTTAGTTGTTAAATCGGTCTTTTTTGTCTGGCATGTACTGGCCGTGCTTGATTTCTATAAGCACCCGGTCCATACGCTTCAGTTTGGTCTCTTTTGTCTTGGCATCCCCTACCCACTCGATCCAGCCGTGCTGCTGGTAGTACGGCCGGGCCAGGAAATCTTCCAGTTTGCCGGCTTCCTTGAGCCAGGTCTCGTATTCCGCCGGCAGATCGAACTGGCGGCTGCCGGCTTTTGGCACGTTGAAGTCAACTTTTTTGCCAGCCAAGTTGTTGGATACATGCTGGCGGACCAGTTCGGCTATCAGGTCTTTGGGTACTATGGCACCCTTTTCGAACTTCATCGTCCGCTTAGCCTTGCTGGGAGTATCGTCCAGCTCCACCCAGGTGGCTTTGGGCACCTCAAGCAAAGCGCCTTGGCGGAAGCTCAGGTGCACCCACTCGCGCGCACAGAACATCCAAGCTACCTGACCGGCATGCTCGAACGACGGAGCGCCCCATTTTATCTTTTCTTCGATCTCTGGGTCGCTTTTATGGATGGCGGAGCGCAGCCCCTTAAGAATGGTCTGTTGCCACCCAGGCTGTTTTGCGATGTAGTCGTCAACGGCTTGAATCTTCACTCACTCTCCTTACGGTTTAAGCAATCCGATGACCAGGCCCATGGCCAGGAAAGTTACCAGCTCGTTGCCGATGTTGAGCAGCGTCAGCTGCCGCGGGCGGCCTTCAAACATATCGTGAGTAGCAAAACGCACGGCCGTGAAACCCAGCCACGCCCAGCCGGCCGTTTGCAAAGCCGAACTCAGCCAGCTGTTGCCGGAATAGAACGTATTGGACAGATATGTGACATGCGCCAGCACATAGGCCGTAATCAGCGAGATTACGAATGTTCCGCCCATCAGGACGGCCATTTCTGAGCCGCTGAACTTCTTGTTCATGTCTACCTTAGCTAGTTTAGCCCAAGTCCGGCCGAACACACCCTGGGCATACCAGACCGATCCCACGGCCATCGATGCCAGGCCTGCCAGAAAGACTGCCAGGTAGTTTACTTGCACTTCCATATTATTTTCTCCCGAAGTTATTATTGCTGATATTATGCGCTTTGCTCCCTTAGGGTGGCAAGCGTTTTTGGCCTTAGTAAACAGCCAGATACAGCAATGTGGTCAGTCCAGGCAGCGATAAAAGCCCGAATATTATGGTCTCGCGCTGGTACTGCCGGTACATCAGATGGTTGGCCCGCCTGAAATGATACCGACCGAAGGTTTTATGGGAATTATAAAGTGCCTCGGCAAAAAACAAGGGTGAAATCAGGCTTGCCCCCATACCTCCCCAGATGATGCAGCTGAAGATAATCGCGCCGTAGTGGATCCACATGTTAGCGAAGAATCCGGCAATGAACAGATACAAGGCAACTCCTAAAGATTACATCTGCCCACTCGCTAGACGACAGTATACTATCGCAGCATAAGCATTGCTATAATTTGACACATTTTTGACAACAAAGCGCTTTAGTAATAAGACATTCTAACGCCGCGCATGCCTATGGCCAGCATGCCGGCCGAACGGAACACTTCCCTCATGCGCGAATGATCAGCCCGTTCGTACCTCAGCTTGCTCTCCCACTCGGCCCTTGATTCGGCTATTTTGCTTTTGAGCGAAGATATAAACTCGGGGTCGCCGTACCAGCGGGCCACATAGGCCTGCTTCTGCACGGCCGCCTGCTCTTCCATCAGCCGCTTGTATTCCGGGTCGGCTTCACTCAAGCGCCTGACCTGACCGTCTTCGTCATAGAACAGCGGGTCTATGAAGCGCGCCTTCAGCGCCGGCAGAAAAACATCATAGGTATGCGGCAGCTGGTCGAAATCGGCCACATCGGCTTGCTGTTCCACCTCAACAAACTGCAGCTGGTATGGCTTGACTCCGGTATATTCGTTCATCCAAGTGGTCGGCTTAAGCGGATGCGGGAATTCTTTGGGGTAGCTTTCATACAGGTATGCATGCTCAGGCTCGCGGAACATATCGTGGAAGCGCTCCAGCTCCTGGTTGCGGCCGTGGGCGAAAATTTTGCGCTGCGAACGGCCGATATCCAGCATAACGCTGTACAGGTCGTGATTGAGCGAGCCGACTGCCCGGCTGGCACCGATGATGTCTGAATCTACGGTGTAGAGTATGTCGCGCGGATGATAAACGTTCGACAGCGTTGCCCTTGGCACATCGCCGTCGGCTATGACGCTGCGCACCAGCTCGGCGAACGCCTGCAGTTGAAAGCGATGGACTGGGTGCCCCCAGTGCTCGGTTGCCAGCAAGCCGAACCTGACGCCGAAGTATTTGGCCTCGGCCTGGTTTTTCATAACCAGCTTATCGCCGTCAAGCACGAAGCGGTCAAGCCAATGATCGACCGGTTCATAGTTGCTTACCCAACGGCTGATTTCTCGCGCGCCGTAGTCCACCCTGTCGACGCAGAGGTCTGGGCCGGGACATTCTATCCAGTCATTTACTTCAGGAAAAATGATGTCTACCGGATTAAAACCGTGCTGTCTCAAGATGTCGTTTACACCGCCGACTTCCAAGATCTCGTCAAGCTCGTCATCGTGCTGGTCTTCGGTTCCGCCGAAACCCTGAAAAAGCCAGTCGCCAAGATGCGAGAATGCCGTATGACCGATGTCTGATACGAAGGTACGCAACTGCCAGACCAGCGCCTGCCGGTCGTCTATATCCTGTCCTTGTTCCCTGGCCCGCTCGACCATCTTGCGCACGAACACCACGCTGCCCCAGGCATGTTCGAACCGACTGAGATCGAATGAGCCCGGCATGGTCGCGAAGTGCTTCGGCAACGTCAGCTGTTCGATGCCTGCCAGCCGCTGGACCAGTGGATTAGTAAAAAGGTCAATGAATATCTCGTCTCCAGGCTGATCGCCAATCTCGCACCGGCCCCAGACGGGGTCATTAATCTCAAGAATGCCGGTCTCGGCATCGCAATGATATTCCGCTAAGGTCCTGATTTGATTAGCGGCCGTGTAGTGCTGGTCAAAATCCTCGCCACCGGGCAACAAAAAGTCCATAACGTCAATTATTACACCTTAAACTATGACCTGTAGCAAGCACGAGCGGCTTAGAGTTCAGCTATGGCGACACGCTTCTGTTCGGTAGTATCGCGGCTGCGGACGGTAACGGTGCCGTTCTCGAGCGTTTCAAAATCTATTACTACGCAGTAAGGCGTGCCGATCTCGTCCTGGCGGCGATAGCGCTTGCCGATGTTGCCGTTGTCATCCCACATGACGAACTTGTACTTGTTTTTCAACCCTTCATAGACTTCGCGGGCGCGAGCAACCAAATCCGGTTTGTTCTTGAGTAGCGGCGACACACAGAAACGCACCGGCGCCAAATGTTCCGGCAAGGCCAGGAATATTCTCCTCTCGCCGTTCTGTTCGTCTTCACGGTAGCTGCTGGTTAGTACAGCCATGACAGCACGTTCGACGCCAAACGACGGTTCGATAACGTGCGGAATGAACTTTTCATTGGTGCCCTTCACGGCGTATTCCATGCTCTTGCCGGTGGCTTTTTGGATATTCTGTAAATCAAAGTCAGTCCGGTACGCTAGCCCCAGCAGTTCCTTGCGGCCGATCGGATAATCGAACTCAAAATCAATTGTGCGCTTGGAATAATGGGCCCGGTCTTCCTCGGGTACTTCCAGTTCGTGGATCTTATCATCTGGCAGACCCAAAGCCTTGCACCACTCCCAGACCGCCTTGCGCCACTGCTCGAAAGCCTCTTCCCACTTGTTTGGATGCACGAAGTACTCGATCTCCATCTGCTCGAACTCCCTGGCCCGAAATACGAAGTCGCGGGGGCTAATCTCGTTACGGAAAGCCTTGCCCGTTTGGGCTAAGCCGAACGGCAGATCAGGATAAAAGCTGTCGACTACATTGCGGAAATTGGTGAAGATGCCCTGCGCGGTTTCCGGCCTGAGATATGAAATGCTGGCTTCGTCATCAACCGGTCCGACATTGGTTCGGAACATCATGTTGAATTGACGCGGTTCGGAAAAAGTATTTTCCTTGCCGCAGTTTGGGCATTTTGACGCATCAATCTGATCGGCGCGGAAGCGAGCCTTACATTCTTTGCACTCCACAAGCGGGTCGGTGAACGTTTCGGTGTGGCCGCTGGCCTGCCAGACTTTCTGGTTCATCAATATCGCGGCATCTATGCCGTACATGTCATCTCGCGATTCTACGAACATCTGCCACCACAGGTTCATGATGTTGCGCTTCAGGGCCACGCCTAAGGGGCCGTAATCCCATGTGCCGCTTAAACCGCCATAAATCTCGGAGCCTTGGTAGATAAAACCGCGGCGCTTGGCAAGACTAACAATATCTTCGAGTTTTACTTCGCTCATTACTGAGATTATACAGTCTTAAGCTATCTCTTGTATATCGCTGGCCGGATGTCGCGTGCCCTTGTTTGGGCCGTCATCGGGCGCGGTCGGTTTTTCAGCATCATTAGCGGCTTCAGCTTGCTTGACTACCATTTCGCCGACTTCTTTGGCCTTGGCTTCAAGCTCTTCGATTTCGGCCACGTCTTCATCGGGAATGATATCGCTGAAAGATTTTATGCCGCTGTCTTTGATTTCGTCTTCTTTGGCTACGCCGGCAGCCACGCGATGGGCCGTGAACTCATCAACACCGACCGCCTTAAGCTTGTCCGGATCGCTCCATGCAGCTGTGGCTGCATCTTCGGCGGCCTTGTTTGGTTCTGGTTGTAATGCTGGTAAATCGTTGCTCATTTTTTTGTTTTATTTGATAGTTACTTAATCATAATAAGCTTAAGCTACTTAGTCAATGCTGGCAAGGAGTGGCCGGCGAGCGCCCGGCCCAGAGGCAGCAGCTGATTGCAGTACTCGCCAATGCCCTGCACCTTCCTAAGGTTCTGTGGCGGATTATGAGCCAGCAGGCGCAGCAGCTTCAAATGGTTCTTGTCGAACGGGCCATCAGGGTTTTCTGCGAACAGATTTTTATCGAAATCAAACTGATAGCGGGCTTCCTCGCTAAGCTGCTTGCCGTCCGAACCCAGCCGGAAATCCGGCAGATGGCCTTGGCTTTGCAGCAGGCGCATTGTGAACGACAGCTCGGCCAGTACCACCGGCAGGTCATCATCAAGAGCCGCCAGCGATTCTTCCAACAGACTGAAGAGCTCGCCGCCGCCTTCGTCCTCCAGTGTCCTGTCCAAAGTTTTCAGCATATCGTAAGCGGCTTCGGTACGGTTAAGGTCTTTGACGATATTGCCAAAGTTCTTGATCAGACGGGTTGATACCAAAGTATCGATATCGCCCCTGCCCTTTATGAAATGAATTTCGGATATCGAGAACAGCTCGATGCCGCCGGCCAGCTTGCTCTTTTGCTTGCGTACGCCCTTGGCGATTGCCCGGATCTTACCGTAGTCGGAGGTCAGGAACGTAATGATGCGATCGGCCTCGCCGTAATCCAGCCGGCGCAGAATTATGCCGCTGGAGTTAAGCCGCTTCATTTTGACCGTGCCACTTGGTTCAGGACCGCATCCAAACGTTGACTTAGGCGCTTAAGGGAAGTTTCGGGCTTATAAAGATAATCCGCTACGCCCAGGTCGGCAAGCGTCTGGTCGTTGACGGCCACATCGGCGCGCGCGAGCCTGGTCAATAGCAGCGCCGGCACCTGGCGCCATTCCGTATACGAGCGGAACTCGTACAGGAATTCGATTCCGCCGTGTCCGGCCAGCAACAACTCCATCACTACGGCGTCAGGCCTTGCTTGGTCGGCAGCGTTCACGGCTGCCTGAGCGTTCTGTACCACTGTCACATCGTGGCCTTGGGATTCTAAGAATTCCTGATACTGTTTGGAAAGCAGACGGTTCGGTTCGATTAATAATATATGGCCCATGCTCTACTAGACCAGATTTAATTGCCGGCTGGGCAGCAGCGTCGCAGCCAATCCTTGCAGGCTGCCGGAACGAGCTACCTTTAAGCGCGTATCAAGACCATTAAATAGCGCATCGGCGATAAAAACGCCGGCACTGGTGCCGCTGTCGAAGGCCGCCAGCGGCTGTCGGGCACGGCCGTTCAGGTGCCTTGCCTGGTTCAGAAGCATGCTGCTTAAGCCCTGGTTGTTAGAAAAAACGCCGGCACTGATTCCGTTCTGATTTTTGCGCACCGCCAGCTTTACTACCGGTTTTGAATCATCGGTCTGCATGGCCGCCTCGATAAAGCTGTAGCCTAGGCTGGTAAGTGCCGCCGCAACCGCCCGCTTGTTGGCCATGACCGGCGTGAACTTGCCGCCGACTTCGAGCTTAAGAGCGCAGCCGTGAGCCTTGGCGTAGCCGCTGAGCGATTCGGCAGTGTCGTAAAGCAAGGAGCTGATCGAGACCGGTTCCATCTCCAACTCGGAAAGCCGTTGCAGCTCCGCGCTCAGGACATAGCCATCTATCAGACGAAGCGCGGCCTCGGCCGAAAGCGCTATATCGGATATCGTGCGCTCGATTTGGGCGGCATCGGCCACGCCTTCCATGCTCTGGGCGGCATGCAAAATAGTAACGAACGGCAGCTTCAGCTGCTCGGCCAGATTGATATACAGCTTGTCCTCATTGAATGCGGGCTTTACGCCAGCGCGCCGTGCTTGACCCATAACCAGAAGTTACCCTCACTTCAATGGGCCTAATAATACCATGAATCGGGGCTTAGGGCACGAAGGTGAGATTGTCCAAAACAGCGTTGTAATCGGCCCGGAAGCTGTCGCCTTCCGTCCAGAGCTTGATGGTCTTGTCCCTTAGCGGCAACACCACCATGACGCCTTGTTTCTTGGCAATGATCTCGCCTTCTACTTTGGCACCCAGCACGTCCGGCACCTTGGGAGCTCGGTAAGCCGACAGCTTGGCCCGGCCGCCCTTGATGAAGCCGTCAAAATCTTGGACCACTTGGTCGTAAGGCTTGCTCACCACTTCAAACTTAAGCGCGAACGATGTGTCGGATTCTACCGCCGGCACGAAGTTAGGGTGGAAATAACCGGCCATATCGCGATTGGCGCCGGCATTTTCCTCCACGTAAGCGCTCCAGGTCTTTGGATAGGTTATGTTCAGCGTCCCGAATGTTACCGGTCCCTGGTAAGTCTTATTTGGCTGCTTTTCGCGCTCGGCGAACTCGGCTTCTTTTTCGGCCGAGAGTTTTTCGTTGGCGACTTCGACTGCTTCTACAATCTTGCCATCGACGTTGTTCTTGTAGTCCTGGCGGCCCATGAAGGCCCAAGCGCCGAAACCGATGCTGCCCAGCAGCAATACCAGCACCAAGATAAATGGCAGGAGCAGCGAACCCTCTTGCGTAGAGCGCTTATGCATATCCAGTTAATAGTAACTTATTTTTCGGGCGCGAGTAAATAGGATTTAAGCTTTTGTTTGAGACTTTATTTTATATAAATGCAGCCCGTTCTTATCTGTTACGGGCTTACGGCCAGGCAGTTTGAAAGCATAGCTCACAATCTTGACGGGTTTATGTATTTCTTGGGTAATTTTATTGTCCAGCTTTGCCATGTAAGCGTCGAGCAGGAACACGTAGATCCCGTCGCATTCAGGCAATCGTCCGCTCCAAAAATTACGCCATCTGACGCTTACCAGACCCCGATAGCGGCGCGTAGCCAGCCAGCTGTAGACGACCAGTAAAGGATTTAGCTCGAGGCCGATGCTTCTTATGCCGCGTTTTGCCGCTGCCGCCAGCATCCGCCCGTCGCCGGAGCCAAGTTCCAGCAAGGTCTGGCCGGGTTTGAGATCCAAAAGAACCAGCGCTTCTTCCTGCTGCTTCTTTAGCGTCGGCAGATACGGCGCGCCGAATAGGATCACGAAGCTGAACAGGAAAAAAACGATAGCAAGTATCAAGACAAGCCAGATCATAGGCTAAGATTCGTCGAAACGCTGCTTTAACTTGGTAACTTTATTTTCAGTTTCTTCCAGGCGGTCTTTAAGTTCGGCGGCTAAGCGCAGGCCCTGCTCGTATTTTTCAGCTGCCTGGTCAATGTCTGGGTTGCCGGATTCGAACCAGTCGATGATGCCTTCCAACTCCGCCTGCAGTTCCGAAAAAGTCTTTTTCATCATCTTATTGTACCTCAGCCGAGGCTTTGCCATCACCGAACTGGATGTCCAGAAGGTCGCCCTCCTTCAGCTGATGCGCGCTGGAAACTGCTTTGCCGCTTCTGCGGACCACCGCGTAGCCGCGCTTCAGTATACCTGCCGGACTGAGCGCTTCAAGTGTACGCCTAAGATGTTTTATCGTGTTGGCTGCGGCCTCCAGACTCTGAGCCGCCAAGCGATGCAGATCTTCGGTCAGAGCTTTATGGCCGGACGACGCTTCGGCCATCCCTGTCTTAAAAGCCGCATCCAAAGACTGTAGGCGCAGATCGAGCCTTTTTAGAACGTCCCGCCTATCAGGTACCAGCAGTTCGGCGGCATTCGAAGGCGTGCTGGCCCTTTGGTCGGCCGCCAGTTCCGCCAAAGACACGTCTATCTCGTGGCCGATGGCCACCATGGTTGGAATCCGGCTGGAAGCCACTGCCCTAACGACCGGCTCGGCGCTGAACGCCTGCAGGTCGTCGGCGCTGCCGCCGCCGCGGATGATCACCAGAACGTCGGCTATATCCGCCTGCGAATTGAACCAATCAATGGCTTTTACCAGCTGGCCCGGCGCACTGACGCCCTGCACCGCCACGTCGGCCAGTTCGATATCTATGCCACCCAAGCGGCCATTCAGCACTTTTATAAAATCGCGGTAAGCGGCTGATTCGGCCGAAGTAACCAACGCAACCTTGGAGGGCGGATACGTGATCGGCCGTTTGCGTTCGGACGCGAACAGGCCTTCTTTTTCTAAGCGCAGAGCCAGCAGGTCGGCGGCTTTTTTGATGCTGCCTTCGCCACTGAATTCGAGCAACTGGATATTCAGGCTGAAACCGAACTGCGGATGGAGCCGCGGCGCTGCGGTAATGCGTACCATCATGCCGTCTTCGACCGGCGCCGGCAGATTATAGACCGTGCCGAAACAGCGTAAGCGCGCGCCTTCATCGACGATGTCAAAATACACCCAGCGGTTCTTGCTGACCTTGAAGTTGGCCACCTCCCCTTCTACATCCACTAGCGGATAGGCGAATTCCAGAGTCTGATTGAGCAGAGCTACCAGATCACTGGGGCTGAGGATCTGATTGTTCATGGCTCATGTGCTTTAGTTCCTGCTTGAATTCCTCGCCGCCGCGCGTAAGCGCCCTGTGGTAATAGTAATAACCTATCGGCAGGAAGAAGATCATGGTCAGAACGCGGTAAACCACCGTGGCCGACAGTGCCAGGGCGTTGTTAACACCGGCTGAAGCCAGCACGGCTGTCATCAGGCCTTCGTAAACGCCTACTCCGCCCGGTAGGATAGCGATCAAACCGGCGAAGTTAGCTACCGCGTAAGCAATGATCAGCGCGCCCGGGTTTATCAGCTGCCCGAACGCGATGTAGACCACGTAGATAGTCAGTACTTCGGCGATGTTAGTCACCAGCGCCCAGGCGAACAGCCGCTTAATCAGCGGTTTGTTGCGTGCCAGTACCACGTAGTTCTCGTGCAGGTCCTCAAGCGTAGCCTCCACTCTGGTAATGTCGATTATGTCGCGCTTGCGGCCGATCCTAAGCCATTTGAGCAGGAAGTTGACGAACTTCGGCAGCCAGCTGACGAATGCTTTGATGCGCGACGGTTTGCTGATGATAAAGACGGCTACCACCGTGCCGAAGATGGTGCCGAACACCAGCGCCGAGCTGATCATAATGATCAGGCCGTTCGCGTAATGCCCCAATGACAGCATCAACAGGCCTATTAACAGAAGAACGAGGAACGAAATAAAAGTCATGCCGAACCGGATGAGCTGGGCCAAGGTGCTTTCGGCCGTGCTGATACCTAGGTTCTTCAACCTTACGCTCAAGTAGCTGAAACCGCTGACACCGCCGCTTGGGAAGACGTGGTTAACGAAATTAAGCTCCAGGGAGATCTTAAAAAGCGTCTTGAACTTCAAGCGCTCGGAGCGTGAATCAAAGAATGCCTTGTAGAGCTTTGCGACGCCGTAGTAGCTGATCAGTTGAATCGGAATGATCATGAACAGCGCGCTTAAGTTCAGGCCCGTCAATTCGTTCAGAGCGCCGACAATCTGGTCGCGGGTGATATAAATCAGGAACGCCAGAGCGGCGAAAGTGATGAAGTTGAGCCAAAATTTAAAGTCTTTATAGACGGGTTTCTTCATTCCTAAAAGATTATATAGCTTCGCGCCGAGTTCGCGAAAACCAAGGTATACTTTAACAAGATGAAAAGCGTAGCGATTCTTGGCCGCCAGCCGGCCCTTGGCCTAGCGGAACTAGAGAGCCTGTATGGCGCTTCAGTCATGAAACCGGTGGCTTCGGGTGCTGCCCTGCTTGATGTAGATTCCAAAGATATTGATTTCAAGCGCTTGGGCGGCAGCATCAAGCTTGCCAGGACGTTGACGATAATTGATGGAACCGACTGGGCGGATGTTGAGGCGCATTTGAGCGAGCATATTCCCGAGCATCTTAGACATGTTCCCGCCGGTAAATTCCGCCTTGGTCTGAGCGTTTACGGCCTGAAGGTACGGCCGGCAGAAATCAATGCCAGCGGCCTGAGGCTTAAAAAGATCATTAAGGCCGAGGGGCGGTCGGTGCGTATCGTACCTAACAAATCCGCCGCCTTAAACAGCGCTCAGGTACTGCATAATAATTTGGCTTCGCCGACCGGTTGGGAGCTGGTGGCCGTACGCTTCGGCCAAAAGACCGTGCTGGCGCTAACCGTAGCCGAACAAGACATAGAGGCCTACGCTCGTCGTGATCAGAACCGCCCCAAGCGCGATGCGCGGGTAGGCATGCTGCCGCCCAAGCTGGCGCAGATCATCATCAATCTTGCCAATCCCTCACCCGGCGGCACGGTACTTGATCCGTTCTGCGGCACCGGTGTACTGCTTCAGGAAGCTCTGCTGATGGGCTTTAAGGCTTACGGCACCGATGTTGAGCCGCGCATGACCGAATACGCTAACGCCAATTTAGAGTGGCTTGACCTCCCCGCGACTGACTGGCGGCTGGAAACCGCCGACGCACGCACGCACACGTGGCAACCGCCCTTTGACAATGTCGCCGGCGAAACCTATCTGGGCAGACCCCTGGCCTCCCTGCCGCAACGGCGCGTCATGGACCAGATCGCCAAGGATTGCGACGACATCCACGCTAAGTTTTTAGCTAACATCGCAAAGCAGCTGCCAAGCGGCGCACGCCTGTGCTTGGCGGTGCCGGCTTGGCGTACCAAGAATGCCTTTTTACACCTTAAAACGCTTGACCGTTTGGCCGATCTAGGGTATACTCGCTTAAGTTTTGTTCACGCTAAAACACCGGGGTTGATTTATCATCGGCCCGACCAAATCGTTGCCCGTGAACTTGTCGTATTAGTAAAGAAGTAAGGACTTTAAGCCCAATGTCACACGTCAAAGCTGGCGGTACCAGCAAAAATATCCACAACAATCCCGGCCAGCGCCTGGGCGTTAAGCTGTTTGGCGGTGAAAAAGTAAAGACCGGCCAGGTCATAGTACGTCAGGTCGGCCTTACCAAAAGAGCTGGCGACGGTACCAAATTGGGCCGCAACTATACCATTCACGCCAATCGTGACGGTGTCGTAACCTTCCAAAAGCGCAAAGTCAAAACCTTTACCGGCAAGACTGTTTGGCGCACCGAAGTTACCGTTAAGTAATATTCTCAGGATTCAAAGCCACATTCGCCATATCTATGGTATCTCTGATGTCCTGCAGCCAGGTATCGGTATGGATCCGCATGGCTTCAAAGGCGTTTTTGGTTATCAGCGTCAGCGGAGTGGCAAGGTTCCCTACATCCAGTTCGGCCGGCAGATTCTTAAAATCCATCACATTTATAATTTCATCCAAAGAATCCTGACTGTTCTTAAGCGCCGCCGCACTGTCTTTTTCGAAGTTCTTGTATGTTTCTTTTAGGCCTCTCCAGTGAAGGCCGGAACTGGACTGCAGCCGGGCGTAGGCATCTTCAAACACGCTTAGAGGTATGCGCCTTGCGTTCAGAGCCTGAAGACGGCGCGCAAACACCACAGCGTTCGAGCCGGCGGCTGCCTCGCGCAAAAAATCGCCCAGCAGCTGCTGATCGATGTCTTTTAAGTACTTGAATCCGGCCAGATCGCTGCTGATGTTCAGGTTAATAATGAGTTCCTGCTGGGCCTCGGCCGCCTGCCTTAGTTCCAGCAGCTTGTTCATAAGATGCGAGCTAGTCTCGCTAAAGCGGTCTTCGCTGCCCCTGGCCGCCTCCAAGGCCGCCTGCACATAGCTTTTAAGTTCTTTGAGCAAAGAGTATTTATAATCCTTTACCCGCTTACGCCAGTACATGGCCTGCTCTTCACTTTCCGGATCAGCCAGATGATGTACGTTGGCGGCTATAGACTTGAACTCTTCCGAAGCCATAATTACTACGCCCTCGGGGCCCTGCAGCCGTTCGCTCAGTACCATAACGGCATCTTCGTACATGCCACTCATCGCCAATGCCTTGAAGGCACGGGACTCAAAGTCATAAATAATTCCTTTGGCGGCCGTCGGCAAAGTAGCGGCCATGGCAGAGCGGTCCAGAGTAACGCCGGCTTCGGCCAGTACGCGTTGGACATTGTTGCCGGCCTCACCTCTTAGCATCACTGCCAGGGACTCGTCAAAGACCTGCCTGCCCTCAGAAAACGGCAGATTGGAAAGTATATGATGCGCAGTGCGCAGGAACTCAATCGGCGGCACGGCTA
>CAMLHD010000021.1 GCA_946479835.1 uncultured Candidatus Saccharibacteria bacterium
ACCCGCCGCGGCCAGTATGAGACCTACCGCCAAGAGGTAGACAACCACGATTCTTTGAGCGAGACCTACGCCGAGATCGACGTTCAGATCAGCAGCAACCGCTGGCGCGGCGTGCCGATCAAACTGCGAACCGGCAAGCGCATGAAAGAAAAACGCACCGAAGTAGTGGTGGTCTTCCGCCATGCCCAAAAAATGGACAACCAGGAGGTCAACACGCTCACTATCCGCCTGCAGCCTAACGAAGGTATCGACCTTGACCTGAGAGTCAAGAAACCGGGATTCGATAGCGTTCTACAGACCGCCTCAATGGAGTTCGACTACAAGCGCACTTTTGAAAAAGAAGCCCAACCCGACGCTTATGAGCGCGTGCTGGTAGATGCCATCCGCGGCGACCACAGCCTGACCACGACCAGCCAGGAAGTACTTGAAACCTGGCGTATAGTGGATAATGTGCTTGACGAATGGGCCAAGAACGACAACGGAATGGTGGCCTATAAGAACGGTTCCGCCGAACTTGAACCCGCCGAATCAAAATAAGGAGAACATATGCTGCAAACCGTACATGCCCTGATAGCCAAGGTCGGCAAAGACCTGGGTTTTTCCGACGCTGAAATCAAGACTCTCATAGAGACCGACAAAGAACACGAATTTGACATAACGCTCGAAAACGGCAAATCTTTCAAGGCTTATCGGGTACAGCACGACAACCGCCTAGGCCCTTACAAGGGCGGTATTAGGTTTCACCCCGAGGTAAATCGCGACGAGGTGCGGGCATTGGCGACGCTGATGAGCCTTAAGACGGCCGCGGTCGGCCTGCCTTTGGGCGGTGGCAAGGGGGGCGTAGCCGTCAACCCGCGTGATTTGGACGACGCCGAGCTAGAGGAATTATCAAGAGCCTTTGCCCGCCATTTGGCGCCGCATATCGGTCCGGACAAGGATGTGCCGGCCCCGGATGTAAATACTCATCCTCAGATAATCGACTGGATGGTGGACGAATATGAATCCCAGACCGGAGATAACAGCCGGGCCAGCTTTACCGGCAAGTCCATAGCAGGCGGCGGTTCGGAAGGCCGCGACGCCGCGACCGGCCGGGGCGGCGTGATCGTGCTGGCCGAGCTGCTTGAACTGCAAAGCAAGGCCGATAGGCCGCTGACCTATGCCGTACAGGGCTTCGGCAATGTCGGTTCATTCTTCGGTACTGTGGCCGCCAAAGATCACTCGAAATGGCGGCTGCTGGCCGCTACCGATTCCAGCGGCGGCATTTATGAGCCAAAAGGCCTGGACGCGGCCAAACTAGACGAGTACAAGCAAGGCCGCGCTAAACTGATAGATTACAAGGCTGGCAAGCAGATCAGCAACGAGGAGCTGCTGGAGTTGGATGTCGATGTTTTGGTGCTGGCCGCCCTGGGTGATGTAATCACCAAGGGCAACATGAAAGACATCAAGGCCAAATACATCTTGGAGCTTGCCAACGGGCCGGTCGATGAGACGGCGCACGATTATCTGAGCAATCAGGACGTAATCGTAGTGCCTGACGTACTGGCCAACGCTGGCGGCGTGATCGTCAGCTACCTGGAGTGGCGGCAGAACAAGGCTGGTGAGCATTGGACCGAGCAAGAAGTCAACAAGAAGCTTGAGGAATACCTGAAAACAGCGACTAAGGAAATCCACGGACTGTCGGAGGAAATGTCGATATCCCTGAAAGAAGCGGCGTTCAGGGTGGCCATAAAGCGTATCTTGGCGGCCTGAACCCCTGTAGGTCCAATAAGAGGATAAACCCTACTAAAAAGGGTTGTGGAATAACGCTTACGCTCGGTATAATAAAATTCAAACAAACTAAAAACATTTATATCGAGGGCGATGAAAATTTTGATGCTCGGGTGGGAACTCCCGCCCCACAACAGTGGTGGTTTAGGCGTGGCCTGTTACCAGCTCTGCAAGGCCCTCTCGCGTAAAGGCGTCGGTATCGAATTCATCCTTCCCTACACCGCCGACTACTCCGAGATTGACTTTATGAAAATCCACTCGGCTCACCCGCAAGGGGTAGATGCCATTGAGAAGAGCGGCAATGCCTACGACAGCTTCAAATATGTATTCAAGGACGGCCAGGTTATCTGGCACGACATGCACGACCAGCAGGCCATTTATGAGACCGGCGTCGGCCGATTGGCTACGATGCTGGATTTCGATGTCATCCACGCCCACGACTGGCTGACTTTCCGGGCTGGCCTGCGCGCCAAGCATCTCAGCAACAAGCCGCTAATTTTGCATGTCCACTCGATAGAGTCAGACCGGGCCGGCCGCCCTGGCGGCGGCAATCCTCTAGTGCGGGAGATTGAAGGCATCAGCTTCTTGCTGGCCGACCGGGTCATAGCCGTCAGCCAATTCACCAAGGAAGCGATTCAGCGCGAGTACAACATACCTGAAGACAAGATAGACGTGGTCCACAACAGCCTTGATCTGGAGATGATCAGCCCGCTTGATCCGCACAGCGCCCATTATTATCTGTCAAAGATGAAGTCCGACGGTTACAAAGTGGTGGTGAATATCGGCCGCTTGACCATCCAAAAGGGCCTGCCCCACCTGCTTTACGCTGCCAAAGCCGTGATAGAAAAACGGCCCAAGACTTTGTTCCTGATCGTCGGCGCCGGCGAACAATACCACGAACTGATCGAATTGGCGGCCGAGTTGGGAATCTCGCGCAACATCCTGTTTACCGGCTTCCAGCGCGGCAAGAACTGGCGCGACAGCTTTGCCATCGGCGATTTGTTCGTCATGCCTTCGGTCAGCGAACCTTTTGGATTAACGCCGCTCGAAGCTGCCGGTTATGGCACGCCGTCGCTGATCAGCAAGCAATCTGGCGTGGCCGAAGTCTTCCGCAACTGCCTCAAGGTTGATTTTTGGGACGTCAACGAGATGGCCAATCAAATAACTGCGGTACTGGAAAATGATGCCCTGCAGGCCGAGCTGCGCGACAACGCTTACGCCGAATACGACCGCCTGAGCTGGTATCCGGCCGCCGACAAGCTTATAAACTGGTACAACCACCACTCCAGCCCGCTCAATGAGGTAATGGCATGAGCAAAAAGGCCATCCTGCTCTACCTGCATGTCCATCAGCCGTACCGGGTGCGCCACTACACCATCTTTGATGCCGGCCACGATCACAATTATTTTGAAGCACCGTACGAAGCCAACGAGAACAACGAACGCGTTATCCGCAAAGTAGCTGAAAAATCCTATTTGCCGACTAATCACACTCTGCTTGAGCTTTTAAATAAACACCCCGAGTTCAAGCTGAGCTTATCGATAACCGGCACTGTCATTGAGCAACTGGAAAAATGGGCGCCGGAAGTACTGGAATCTTTCAAGAAGCTGACCGAAACAGGCCGTGTGGAGATCGTAGCCGAGACCTATTACCATTCCCTCGCCTTCTTCTACTCACGGGCTGAGTTTGAGCGCCAAGTAGAAATGCACCGCCGCAAGGTAGAGGAAGTGTTTGATCAAACGCCTAAGGTGTTTAGGAACACCGAGTTCGCTTACAACAACGATTTGGCTTATTGGGCCGACCAAGCTGGCTATAAGGGTATATTGGCCGAAGGCTGGGATCCGATTTTAGGCTGGCGCAGCCCTAACTTCTTATACCAGCCGAGCTACACCGAAAACATCAGGCTGCTGCTTAAGAACTACAAGCTGAGCGATGACATCGCCTTCCGCTTTGGCAACCGAAGTTGGGAAGGCTGGCCGCTGAGCGCCGACAAATATACGCATTGGCTGTCTGAAAGCGGCGACGCCGATGTTTTCAACCTGTTCATGGATTACGAGACCTTTGGCGAACACCAATGGGAAGATACTGGTATCTTCGACTTCTTGAAGCACTTGCCACAAGAATGGCTGAAGAACGACGAGCATACGTTCATGACCTTATCTGAGGCTATCGATGCTTACGAACCGGCCGACAAGATCGATATGCCGCAGACCGTAACTTGGGCAGATTCCGAACGCGATCTTTCCGCCTGGCTAGGCAACAAAATGCAGCACCAGGCCACTGCCGCGCTTTACGACCTTGAGGAGCATGTCCTCAACACCGACGATAAGCAGCTGATCACCGATTGGCGGCGCCTGACAACCTCTGACCACTTTTATTACATGTGCACCAAATGGTTCCAAGACGGCGACGTCCACGCCTATTTCAGTCCATATGATTCGCCATACGAAGCCTTCATCAATTACATGAACGCTTGGCATGACATCAAATACCGGCTGAGCGAGCGAGGTGTAAGCGTCTAAGCTATGGGCCGACCAGTCGTATTAAGCAATGGGCAGTTGTTCGTAGGCCTCAACAAACACGGCCTGGTGCACGATTTTTATTATCCGTACGTGGGCTTGGACAACCTGACCAATTCCCGGAGCGAGCGCCACAAGATCGGCGTGTGGGTCGACAACAAGTTTTCTTGGGTCAACGACGGCAGCTGGGAGATGTCGGTCGATTTTGAGGCCGATGCCCTGATCAGCGACATCACTATGACCAGCAAGGATATGCGAGTCCAGCTGAAGTTCCAGGACTTCGTTGATCCCGAGTCTAACGCCTTGTGCCGCCATATCAAAGTAATAAACCAGCACGACCATCAGCGCGAGATCCGCCTGTTCATGCACCAGGTATTCCAAATTTCGCGCGCCGGCCGGGCCGATACGGTGCTTTATGAGCCCTCAGGCAATTACCTTTTGGATTACAAGGGCCGCTGCATGCTGCTGATTTACGGCGAGACATCCGACGGCACGCCTTTCGACCAATATGCGGTTGGCAATTACAGTATCGAAAGCAAGCACGGCACGCACGTCGACGCCGAAGACGGAGAATTGTCCAATAATCCTGTCGAGCACGGCAGCGTAGACTCGGTGCTCAGGATGTCTCTCGATATCGGCGGCAATCAGGCTAAAGCGGTTGATTATTGGGTAGTGGCAGCAAGCTCCCAGCAGGACGCCGAAAAACTGCATCTGGAACTTAAAGATAAGGGCTTGGCGGCCCGGATCCGCGACACTCGAAGCTGGTGGGCCAATTGGTTTGAGCCCGCCCACGATAAATTGAAGAAAATCGATGAGAATTATCAGAAACTGACTAAAAAATCCCTGTTGGTAGTCAAAGCGCATGTAGATGTGCGCGGCAGTATTTTAGCAAGCGGTGATTCCAGCATCTTCAACTACGGCAAAGATTATTACTGTTACTGCTGGCCGCGTGACGGCGCCTACGCCATCTGGCCATTGATGCGGATGGGGCTTTACGACGAAGCCCGCAACTTCTTCGAATTCTGCCGCGACATCCTGCATCCGAACGGCTATCTGATGCACAAATATCAACCGGACCGTGCCATCGGCAGCACCTGGCATCCGCTGATACATAACAACCGCCGTGAGCTGGCTATCCAAGAAGATGAGACGGCTGTCGTAATTATAATGCTCGGCGAATACCTCAAACAGACCAGCGATAAGGATTATGTCGAGCTTTTGTATAACACGCTGGTACGGCCGGCCGCCCAGTTCATGTCCAAGTTCATAGATGAAGCCACGGACCTGCCCCATGCCAGCTACGATCTTTGGGAAGAAAAGTTCATGACCTCCACCTACACCACGGCCGTCACTTACGCGGCGCTCCGGATAGCCGCGCAGTTCGCGGACATATTCAATTATCCGGACGATGCCGTTGATTTCAGGGCTGCGTCGGAACGGATCGCAAATAACGTAGAAAAACTGTTCGATCAGGAGCGCGGCGCCTTCATAAAAGGCTTTCTTCTTCAGCCGGATGGCTCGCTCAAGGCCGACAAGACGCTCGATATGTCCAGCCTGTATGGCATGATGATGTTCGGACCCAAGAGCTCCGAAGAAATGACCGCCGCTACCGCTAAGGCCGTCGAAGACATACTTCTTAGCAAATCGCCGTCCGAAGGCCTTCCCCGCTACGAAAACGACAGCTACATGCGCAACAAAGAGAAGTACCTAGGCAATCCGTGGCTGATCTGTTGTTTTTGGCTGGCCCAGTATTACATCGAGACCAAGCAGCCTGACCGCGCCAAAGCTATCATGGGCTGGGCGTCTGATAAGACTTTGCCAAGCGGCATCATGAGCGAGCAGATCGATCCGGAAACGGCCGAGCAGGTAGGTGTTTCACCGTTGGTGTGGAGTCACGCCGAATATATAAATACGGCATTAGACCTTACATAAAAAAACCGCTCTTTTTTGGGAGCGGTTTTATTTCTTGGGGTTTACAGTGTTGCGGCCGAGGTTCTTTTTGGTTTCCTCATACCAGGCATGGGTACGGGCAACCGGATCGTATTTGCGCAGGCGCAGTTTTTCCGGCGTGTTCATGGTGTTCTTGGTGGTGTAGTACGTGCGATGACCGCTTAGTTCTGAGACTAAGCCGACGACTTTTCGTTTATCTCCTTTTTTTGCCATATCGGATTATAAGTTTAACAGATTAGTTTAAGATAAGCAATACTTGGAGCCGACAGAGGGATTCGAACCCACGACCCGCTGTTTACAAAACAGCCGCTCTAGCCACTGAGCTATGTCGGCATGGTGCAGGGTGTAGGATTCGAACCTACGAAGGCGAATGCCAACAGATTTACAGTCTGTCGTGTTTGACCGCTTCACTAACCCTGCTGGAGCCACCTTCGGGACTTGAACCCGAGACCCCTTCCTTACCATGGAAGTGCTCTACCACTGAGCTAAGGCGGCGCATGTCAAATACCGAAGTATTCTAACAAAATTACCCCTATAAAACAATCCGCCTGACAGGCGGATTTCAGATAACGACTTTGCGGGGCCGGAGTACGCGCCGCGGCTTGCCAGCCGGCATGATGAGCTTGTTGAGCTTGGCCTTTAAGATATCAGCCTCGGTCTGCATGCCCTTTGACTCGTAAGCCTTGATAAGCAGGTTGAAGGTCTCGGGGTTCGGTTCAAGCTCAGTCGCTTTTTCCAGTTGGATGATCATCAATCGGTCGTTGCCCAGTTTCTCCTGCACCTTGGCGTAAGCGATATGACGGGCTGCCAGAGCGTCTTCCAGTTTGATAGCCTGCTCGAACGCCAGCGCGGCCTTCTCATAATTCTCGGTCTCATAATAAATCAGCCCCAGATTATGCAAACTGGAGGCTGAAGGGTCGATAGAGCTGGCGATTTCAAAACAATCGATGGCGTCTTTGTATTCCTTCTGCTTTGCATAAAGAATACCCAGGCGGTTATAGGCGGCTGCGTTCTTCTGATCAATCTTGAGGATCGTCAAAAGAGCCTTCTCGGCTCTAAGGAAACGATTCTCACGCATTCCCTGATGCGCGATATCCCATAATTTACTCAATCTATCAGAGATTCTTTGCGACATTTCGGACAGTTCCGACTCCTTAATTCGAGAGTTTCGTAATGCCAACAGACCAAAGCCAACCACCAATGCTAACGCATACATATGTGAGTTCAATTATACATTAAATGCTTAAAAAAAGGTCGTCTAAAAGCAGTTTGAGGTTGGGGTTGCTCCTCAGGGATTCCGTCGTCTTGAGCACTGCGGCCTGTCGGTCATGCCAGCTCTTTACAGCCTTGGAATCGGGCGTCTTGGAAGAAGCCACAAGCGCGGCGTGGCAGATCCGCTGCAGCGCTCCCAATAACATGATTACGCCCGGCTTATCCTTGGCCAGCTCGTCGGTGCGCAGCAACCTGTCCTTAGACGGTTCGGACAAAAGCTGTTTGGCCAGATTGACCTGACCGATAAGTGGATGTTCGTCCTGCAAAAGCAGCGCGTTCAATAGACCGGCCTGGCCCTGCGAAAGAGCATGCGCCCGTCGGACGGCATCCGTCGTACTGCTTGAATAAAAATCGGCGGCTTGCTCATAACCTACCGGCAGCACGGTAATTACATTCACCCTTGAGACAATCGTCGGCAGCAGGCTGTCTGAGCTGGCTGCGGTCAGGATGATCACCGTATCCGCCGGCGGCTCCTCCAGCAGCTTCAAAAGCGCATTCTGAGCCTCACGGCGCATGCGCTCAGACCGGTTTATGGCTATCGTCCGCCTGATCCTATTCTTTTCTCCCGGTACCTTCAGCTTAAGGAACTGCTGCAGTGCCCGGATCTCGTCGATGCTTATGGAATCGCCTTCCGGGTCGATAACCAGCACGTATGGATGGGTGTGGATGTTTTCCTGATTTGTTCCTAGGATAGACGCGGCCAGGTAGCGGCTGACAGTCCGCTTGCCGCTGCCCGTAGGCCCAGCCAGCAGTATGCCGTGCGGCGGATTGGCAGCAATGACATTCAGCTGTTTCTTAAGCTTCGGATGCAGAAGCAGCGGTTCAAACATCTATCACCTCCCTGAATTCCTCCGGCAGCGGTGCTGTAAAGACGCTGTGCTCGTTATCCGGCAAAGTAATTTCCAAGCTGGCGGCATGCAGGAGCAAGCGTTTGAACTCCTTGCCGCCGTAAAGCTCATCACCGACGATCGGATGATGCAGTTCGCTCAAATGTACGCGCAGCTGATGGGTCCGCCCGGTCTCGGGAATTAGCTCCAGTAGGCTGTATTTATCATTGGTACTAAGGGTCCTGTAGCGCGTCAAAGCCTGTTTGCCGTTTTCATAAACGCCGAATTTTTTAGGCACCTTTGGATTACGCATGATCGGCATGTCGATTACGCCTTCATCTGATGGCATTTTGCCCTCGATGACCGCCATATAAGTCTTCTTAACCTGCCGCTTTGAAAATCGCTGCTGCAGCCAGCTCAAGGCTGCTGGGTTCTTGGCCGTAACCATGACGCCGCTGGTAGCGCGGTCGAGCCGGTGCACTATGCCCGCCCTTTCGCCTTGCTGACGGGTCTTTTGGCGCACGAAAGAAGCTACGCTGGGCTCATCGAAGTATCTGCCCCTTGCATGACTAATAACTCCCGAGGGTTTATCTATAACTATGACGTCTTTATCTTCAAAGATCACCGGTAGTTCAATATCGGCAATTTTAATATCCAATGGGGACAGGTCGGCCTTGAGCTTGTCGCCCAGGCGGACTTTGATGCCGGGTTTGGTCAGCTTGCCGTTGAGCCAAACCAGGTCTTTATCGAACAGCTTGGCCAGAGCGGCGCGCGGAAACTGCGGCAGCTCCTCCGCCAGGAGCTTGTCCGTCCGTTTGCCCACCATCGTTTCGGTGATGCTTATCTGATACATCTAGCGAAGGCCGACCGCTTTCTGCACTTTAAGTAGAGTTTGGCCGGCAATTTCGTTCATGGCTGTTTCAGAGGCCTCCAGCTTGGCTTGTATTACGGTGTCGTCTACTTGAGCCAGTTTGGCCTGTAGATCACTTAGGAAGCCCCTGGCGGCCTCGGATGCGGCCTTCTTAAGCTCGCCATAACTGGATTTGCCTGCCCACTCCTTGTTCACCTCTGTTTGGTCACGGTGAGTCAGAAGCGCGAGTATCTGCAGCAGATTAGTTACCCCTGGCTGTTTTTCCCAGTCAAAATTGATATTGCCCTCTGAGTCGGTGGCGGCACCCATGATCTTCTTGGCGGCCTCTTCCGGATTATCGCCTAAGAAAATCACGCCTTTGCCGGACTCGTCGCTCTTGCTCATCTTCTTGGTGGGATCCAATAGGTCCTTTATGCGCAGGCCTTGGTCTTTGCCGAAGAATTCATGCTGTTCTTTGACGGCTTTGGGCACGGTAAAAACCGGCTCATGGCCGTATTTCTGGGCCATAGCGTTCATGCGCTCAGCGATGTTACGGGCAAACTCCAGATGTTGGGTCTGATCGTCGCCCACGGGCACATATGTAGCATTGTAAAGCAGGATATCGGCGGCCATAAGTATCGGATAACTGAAGAGGCCAACGCCGATGCGGTCTTCGGCGATCTTGGAGCTCTTGTCCTTGAACTGCGTCATCCGGCTCATCTCGCCAAAGCCTGTGAAACAGCTCAGGATCCAAGTCAGCTCAGAATGAGCCGGAATATAGCTTTGGCGGTATATATGGATATCCGGGTTGTCCAAAGGCAGGCCGGCGGCCGCGAACAGGCGCAGATTGTGCCGGATCTGCTCCTGTAGCTTGCCAAGATCGGTCGGGGTCGTAAAGCTGTGCAGGTCGGGCACGAACATATTGATCTGATATTGTCCAGACTTGCTGGCGGCCATATCAACCATTGGCAGCATCGCGCCAAAATAATTGCCCAGCGTAAGGTCGTTATTGGCCCTAATACCGGTTAGGATTACCTCTTTAGCCATGTTGGTTTTAGTATACCTTATTCATAGCCATGAGCGCTTGGTTTAAAGGTCGACAGTGTAAAGCGTGGTACCGGCAGTTTTGGTTGGCCTGCCCGGAAGACCCTGCTCTTCCCTGTATTCGCAGATGGGCGTAGTTGTACCGATTTCCGTGCAGTCAATGCACATTCCAGTGACGCCGCGGCCGCAAGGCAGCCCGCGCCTAAGGTTTACAGCGGTATTAAGCGCCGTTCCTTCCAGGACAGCGGTCGCCTCCGCATCCAAGCCTTCCGTTAGCTGGTTTACGAGCGGAGCGATGGTCTGCCGCTCATGTTCTATCATTGCCTGGTTTTGCATTTTCTCTCCTTAAATTTAAAAAACCGCCTCTTGGCGGTTCCTTCTATGTTCACTCTCGCTCTAAATGCGCACGGAACAAACCGCCAGGGTGCGGGGGGTAAAGAAAAAGAAGAATTGGCTCAATCTGTTCACGGAGTTTATGCTACTCCGTTAATTTTAGTTTGTCAAAAAGTAGAAGCCGGCCGAAGCCAGGATTGCCGAAGAAAGGCATATGAACAAGTAGCGCGCCGCCAAGCGGCGGCTGTAGTTCTTGCGGATGATGTAGAGCATAAAGTACAGCGTGCTGAAGCCTATCAAGCCGCAGAATAGCCGGATAACCCAGACGCCGGCATATAGGAAAAACACCACCCCTAATACGCCAATTATGCTCAGTGGAAAAATCCAATAATCTTCCCTTCTGATAAAGATGATCTTCATGCTTAAGCTTCAGTATATAACAAAAAAGCGCCCTCTCGGACGCTCTTTGCTCTAACGCTTGGTGAACTGGCGTTGTTTGCGGGCCTTCTTAAGGCCGAATTTCTTGCGCTCGCGCTCGCGTGGATCGCGGCTAAGAAGATCGGCGTGCTTCAGCGTGCCCTTGAAATCTTCATTCAAGGCTACCAAGGTCTTGGAAATGCCAAGTACAATGGCGTCGACCTGTCCGGTCATACCGCCGCCGTTTACTACGACGGATACGTCAAAATCTGACTTATCTATGGTCTTGAAGGGCTTATTGAGTTCGCCCAGCAGGAACTGAGAGCCAGCCAGATACTCGGCGGCCGGTTTGCCGTTGATGACAATGTTGCCTTTGCCGCCTTGCAATCTAACGCGTGCAGTTGCACTCTTGCGTCGGCCTAAGGCGTAGAAATACTTATCTTTAGCCATTATTTCTTCCCTTTCACACTAATTGCTTCGGGTTTCTGGGCTGCGTGGTTGTGTTCGGCGCCAGCGTATACTTTGAGGCGCTTCAAGCGTCCGTCGCGCAGCTTGTTGACGGGCAGCATGCCTCGGATAGCTAGGAACATTGCCTTGGTCGGATCCTTGGCCATTACTTCCTCGAATGTCAGCTCGGTCAAACCGCCTGGGAAATTGCTGTGGCGGTAGTACATCTTTTTGGTGGTCTTCTTGCCGGTTACGACTGTCTGGGCGGCGTTGATGATAACCACGAAGTCTCCTGTATCGATGTGATGCGTGAACATCGGCTTTTCTTTGCCGGTCAGAAGCGTGGCGGCACGGGTAGCGACCCGTCCCAAAGGTGCCTCTGAAGCATCGATCAGATACCATTTGCGGGTTACGTCAGCCGGTTTGGCGGAGTATGTCTTATTCATTATCGGTTACCTCTTACGCCGGTACGTTTGGCTACGACTTTGGCGCTTTTGTTGCTGGCAGCTTTGGAGGTGCGGGCTGCCTTGTTGGGCTCTTCACTCTCCTGCTTGTCTGATTCGTGGTGCTGCTTAGCTTTGGCGCCTGTATTGGCGGCTTTGGCCACCGGTGCGCCCTTAAGCTCATCTACAAAGCTGACGCGGGCCATTTGGGCCTGATCGCCGCGCCGAAGATCGGTCTTCTCGATGCGGAGGTGTCCCGAGGTTCTGCCGTTCAGCTTGGGTGCAATTTCATCAACCAGCTTGTGGGCGTTCTCAACGGTGTCCAGGCTGCTCAAAATTTGACGGCGGTTGTGCAAGCCGCCTTTCTTGGCCTTGGTGATCAGCTTTTCTACGTATGGCACGAGTTCCTTGGCCTTTGGCAAGGTGGTCTCGATGCTCTCATACTTGATGAGGCTCTCGGCCAAGCCCTTTATCAGGGCTTCGCGCTGGTCTCGTTCGCGGCCGAATTTGCGGCCTTTATATCCGTGGCGATGCATCTTTAGAGCTCCAACTCCGCCATCTTTTCCTTGACTTCGTCAAGCGCCTTGCTGCCGAAACCTTTGAGGTCGCGCAGTTCAGCATCGCTTAAGCTGAACAAATCTTTAAGGGTATGGATCTCATTGTTGATTAAAGCGTTGGTGGTGCGGGCGCTTAGGTTAAGGTCTTCGATAGGGGTCATCAAAGCCGGTGCTTCGTCGGCGTGGTCGGTTTCTTTAGTACTGGTATCCAGCAGTGGCGCAGGAGCTTCAACGCGGGTTTGGCCGGCCAGTGCGGTGTACTGGTTTACCAAGATGGCGTTGGCTTCTTCAAAGGCGTCACGAGGCGTGATCGAACCGTCGGTTTCTACGGTGATGATCAGCTTGTCCAGATCGGTCATCTGGCCGACGCGGGTGTTCTCAACTTTGTAGCGGACACGCAGTACCGGGCTGAAGATAGCATCCAAGGCAATCGTGTCGCTTGGCTTCTTGGCGGCGGACTCATCGATGGTGCGATAGCCGCGGCCGGTCTCGACAATAATATCCATGACAAAGCTGTCTTTGCTGCCGTCGATAGTGGCGATCAGCTGGCCGGGGTTGACTACTTCGACATCGGCATTAAGCTCAATATCCTTGGCGGTAACGTTGCCCTTGCCTTTTTTGACGATGCGAAGGGTCTGCGGCTCCTGCGAGTAAACGCGGAAACGGATGTTCTTGAGGTTCAGCATGATGTCCACGACATCTTCTTTGACGCCTGGAACGGTGGTGAACTCATGGCTGACGCCTTCGATCTTGAAAGAAGTGATGGCAGCGCCGGCGATGCTGGACAGCAGGACGCGGCGGATCGAGTTGCCTAAGGTCATGCCGTAGCCGCTGTGCAGCGGTTCTACCACGAAGGTGCTGGACGATGCGCTATGGTCTTCGATTGTGCTGAGGGATGGTGTGTGGATCTGCTTGCTCATTGTTAAATCTCCTAATGTTTCTACCGCGAGTAGTATTCTACGATTAGTTGTTCATTTATATCCGGTTCTGCTTCTTCTCGCGTCGGCTCACCGGTTACTTTGATGGAACGCTTCTTCCGATCGACTGTCATCCAACTGTAGCTGGAATTGCCGGCCGGGCTTAGTTCGTCAAGGTTCTTGAAATAGCTGTTGCCGGCCGAATGCGGACGCAGGGTGATTTCGTCGCCGGCGGTTACTCGGATGGATGGTATGTCGACGCGGCGGCCGTTCAGCATGAAGTGACCGTGCGTTACTAATTGGCGGGCGCCGGATCGCGAGCTGGCAAAACCGGCCCGGTAAACGGCATTGTCTAGGCGCTGTTCTAAGAACTTCAGCAATACTTGGCCCGATTGGCCCTGGGAACGGTTGGCTTCAGCCATCAATTTGGAGAACTGACGCTCCAGCAGGCCATAAAGCCTCTTTACCTTCTGCTTTTCGCGCAGCTGCAAGGAATACTGGCTCGGCTTATTACGGCCCGAGTAGCCAGGCTGCTTGCCAGGCAATGCCGTGCGCTTTACCAATGCCTTGTGAGCCTTGGGGTGCAGGGCGTAGCCTTCGCGGCGGGATTGTTTGACGATAGATACTTTGCTCATGATTGCTCCTAGACCCTACGGGCTTTCTTGGGCCGAACGCCGCCGTGCGGCACGCCTGTTACGTCGTAGATGGTCTCCAAACCGATATTGCTGGCAGAAAGTGCCCGGATAGCCGCGTCGCGGCCCATGCCGATGCCTTTTACATATACATCCGCCTTGCTTAGGCCGTAGCTCTGCTTGGCATTCTCTAAAGCCTTTTCTGCGGCGACCTGGGCAGCGTAAGCCGTGCCCTTCTTGGAGCCGCGGAAACCGCAGGCGCCGGCGCTGGAATAGCTTAGAGTGCCGCCCTTAGGATCGGTAACGGTAACGATGGTGTTGTTGAAGGTGGCCAGGATGTGGACTTGGCCGTAGGGCACGCTTCTTTTGACCTTGCGCTTCTTTGCGGTTGGTTTTGGAGCGGCTTCAACGGCAGCAGTTTCGGCTGCTGCGGTCTCGGTTGTCTCTGGTGTGGTAGTTGTCTTGTCTTCAGCCATAATTTATACCTTTAGGTCTTGCTTGGAGCTTTCTTAGCCGTGCCACCGACAGTTACTTTCTTGCCCCGGCGGGTGCGTGCGTTGGTGC
>CAMLHD010000022.1 GCA_946479835.1 uncultured Candidatus Saccharibacteria bacterium
ACAACATGTTTATGCTTGTGGCGCAACTCTGTGGCCTGTAAACTGATGTTAACCAAACAAAAGGGAGCAAACTTTGGGGGTTTATAGCAACACTCAGATCCGTCAGGCGATCGATGATAATCATATTGTCTGCACGCCCTTTGAGCCTAAGCATGTCAGCCACGCGTCTTTGGACGTAACGCTCGGTTATCACTTTTACCGGGTCGAACGAGCGAATGAGCGGAACATTTATAACCCGTTTGACCGCGAGGATGTCGAGCGGTACTTCGATGGCCCCTACAAAGCCATGCCGCACAAGGAATGGTGCAATCTGAACGGTATTAAGCTACAGAAAAACATCCCCGAAGATCATCCGGTCATCGCCATCAAGCCGGGCGAACGCATACTAGCGCACACGCACGAGTTCTTCGGCATCAAGCCGCCGGGCGCCTGCGAGGTCAGAAGCCGCTCATCTTGGGGCCGCAACGGCGTGGCCGTCTGTTTCGACGCCGGCTGGATTGATCCCGGATACATCAACCGTTTGACGCTGGAAATCTTCAACCTAAACCAGCGCGAGACCATCCTTCTGCCGGTAGGCGAACGCATCGCCCAGATTATATTTCATGAGACCGGCGAGGTAGATGGCAACTATGGCAGAGGCCGTGATGAAGGCTTCAGCGGCAAATATCAGTCCGGCACGGACCTGGATACTTTGATTGCCACTTGGTCGCCGGCGCTGATGCTGCCCAGGGCTTACCGCGACCAGCGGACCATGCCCAAACCGATAGCAGGGATGAGTTATGAATAAAGGCCGCTACATAGTTCTGGAAGGACCACAGGGCGTGGGCAAGACCACGCAGCTGGAACTTATCGCCCAGAAGCTGGAAGCTGCCGGCTATCCGGTAAGATTGTTCCGCGAACCGGACTCTCAGACCGATCTGACGGCCCGTACCATCCGCATGCTGACCCAGGATCCTAATTACCCGATGAACACCCGCACCGAGGTGCTACTCTATAATGCCGCCCGCAGCCAATCGCTGGAAGTAATCCGCCGGGCCCGGGATCAAGGCGTTATATGCTTGTGCGACCGCAATTATCTGACTACCTTGGCAATCCAATATTATGGCCGAGGCGACGTGCCAGATTACGATACCATTAACAGCATCGTCAAGTTCGCTGTAGCCGATATGGAGCCGGACATGACTATTGTCTTGGATGCGCCGGTGCAGGTGCTTCGAGGCCGCACCAAGCAGCGCTCGGCCGGAGAGAGGTTCGATAACCTGGATTCTTCATTCCTTGAAAGAGTCAGGGCAGGTTACTTATGGGAGGCAAAACAGCGCGGCTTTCCGGTGGTGTTTGCAAACAACGCGCCCGAAAAAGTAGCCGATGCCATCTGGCAGCTGATGAACGGCCGGTTAGTTCCGAATCAAAGCGCCAACGAGAAGGCCGAAGCGCCAAGCCTGGCCCGTCCGGCTACGCCGATCAAAGAAGTGCTTGAGCAAAAGAAAGAAACTTGGGACGAAAGCCAAGATATAACTTACATAACCAAGAACAAAGAGGGGCGCTACCGTTTAACCGAAGACGGACGAGAATTCTTGGAGCGCTCTGTGACGAACCGGCGCGGCGATGTCTACGCTTTTACAGATAGGCTGAGCCCCACTACCATAGCTGCCGCTATGGCCCGCCTGAGCCGGCGAGGGGACGACATGCGCATCACTCTTTTGGACGAATTCGCGGGAGCGCAAGGCAAAGACGACAAGCTGCTGCAGCGCGTCATTACGGCTTACGGCGACGACTCCGTTCAGCAGCTTGTTGGCCAGCATTTCGTGGTAGAGAATGCCAGCAACCTTTTGACTAAGAAGCTGGAGTGGGGCAGACTGGCAGCATACTTGGAGCAATCCACCCGCTACATTTATTTCGACCAAAAAGACAGGAACGGACGCTACCGCTACTTTACACCTAAGAATCTGCCAAAAAAGCTAGCGGCCAGCTATAACAAGACGATGGACGAGATCTTCGATGAATATTCCGACATGGTTCATAAATTGACCGACTACGTGCGCGACAATAGTTCAGTGCCCAAGAAAGAGCGAGATGTCGCTTTCAACGGCGCTACCCGCGCTCAGGCCTGCGATGCTATCCGGCCGGTGCTGCCGGTGGCCACCAAATCGACTGTGGGCATCTATGCTTCGGGTCAGGCTCTGGAGAGCCTGATTATGCACCTGCAAAGCGACGAACTGCCGGAATCCAGGGACACCGGCCAGGCTATTTTAGACGAAACCCGCAAAGTCATACCGACCTTCCTGGAACGCGCCGACAAACCGGAGCGCGGCGGCGCTATGGTGGCCTACCGAGCCAACACACGAAAATCCATGGCCAAGCTTGCAAGCAAGGAACTGCCGAATAACCTTGGCAAGTTAGACGACGACGTACAGCTGGTAGATGTCTGGCCGCGCAACGAGCTCGACCTGCTGCCGCATATGCTTTACGAGCACAGCTCCTTAAGCCTTAAAGAAATAGAAAAAGCCCTCGACAAGTGGAGCTACGACCAGAAGCTGGAAGCCTTCAACACCTACATGGGCGAACGCCTAAACCGCCGCCACCGGCCTGGCCGGGCATTGGAAATCGCCCATTATTCCTGGGATCTTATCTGCGACTACGGGATTTTCCGCGATCTGCAGCGGCACCGTATCGTCGACAGCCTGGAATGGCAGCTGCTGACGCCGCGCTACGGCTTTGATATACCCGAACTGGTAGAAAAGGCCGGCCTGGCCGACCAGTTCGAAAAATGCTTCGACAAATCGGCCGCACTGTACAGCCTTTTGCAATCAAAGGGCTTTGAGCTAGAAGCCCAATACGCCACGCTTTTAGGCCATCGGATGCGCTGGAAGATAACATACAACGCCCGCGAGGCTTTTCATCTGCACGAGCTGCGCACCAGCCCCCAGGGCCATCCTGGTTATCGCCGGCTAGTCAAGCAGATGCACGACAAGCTGGCTGAAGTCCACCCGATGCTGGCCAACGCCATGAAATTCGTCAATAAAGATGAAGATCCGGAACTTACGCGCCTAGCCGCCGAGCGCTACACTCAATTCAAGCTGAAACAGCTAAAGTAGTTTCTAGGGCGACTTCGGCCGGAACCATATGAAAACGGACTGCCGGCAAAGTCAGATCCGAGACAGGGAAGGCTCTTTCGTGATCCATCAGATCTTTCATGTAATTGACAGATTCCGGTTCCACCGAAGCCCCAATCTGCGCTAAGGCTACAGATTCCGGCACCTGTTCGACGCTGGCCACGCCGATACGGTCTAAGAAACCTTTGGTTATGTACCAGGCTGAGACTTCCGCGACTTCCGTGCTTAAGATTGGCGGCCGCGGAACAGTTCCTTCGCCCAACTGCACGAGCACGGCCCGGGCAATGCTCATGCCCTTGCACTCGGCCAATACAAACGGTTTTTCGCGGGCAAGCCGCTCCATCCATTGCCTGGCTTCTTCACCGTTCAGGCCATCTATGGTTGCTAAATATTCTCTTGCTTCTCTACACATGGTTCTTGTTTAGTTTATTTGACAAGTTAGGGGTATTTGATGAGAGAGGATGATGTTTGGTGCCGCTTTGGCGTGGTCGACCGCGTATAGGCGATCAAGTGCGCTAAAGGGCACCAACATCGTCACATCTTTTGATCCTTGGCGAGATCAGGCGGCGAGAAGGCGAACCTCTGTTCCGTTGCCCCCTGGCAGCTTCTTGAGCCTGATTTGCCCCCTGTTGCGCATGCCGCGCAGAACGCCTTCCAGCAGATGTGTGGGTATGCCCTTGCTCTGGAGCTTGCTGCGGAAATCCGGGATATCCCGGGCAGTGACACGGCGGTCGCTGGATCTGCGCAGCAGCGTCAGGACTTCTGCCTCTACGGTGCAGGCCTTTTTCATATTTCCCCTAACTTGTCGTGCTGCTTGTTTAAGGCAGCGGTGCGTCCCCTGGCCACGAATGGCGATCAAGGGTGAAATTTTGGTAACTTTCAGCCACCAATTTGCAATCTTCTTGTTAAAAGACCGCTGATTGACGTCCCAAGTTATTAAAAAACCGACTCCTGGCTGGCTGGAGTCGGTTCTGATTTCTGATTTAGTTGGTTGTTATAGAGCCGGTCCAGCAGCAGATTAATCTGCAATGAGAATGAAGCCGAGCATTGGCTTGGCTGTCTTCACATCGTAGTACCGGCAGGTAAAACTCATAACGGCTATAACTTTACGCCCTTAATATGTTGCTTGTCAATAGAGGCTTTACTTACACCCCAAGCCGGTTTATCATCAATCTAATGGCAAGTATCCTAAGCGCAAAGAATCTGGACATTCTCGTGATTGGCGAGCTAGGTTTTATTGCGCGATGTGAAGCCAAAAAATAGCAGTAAAACCGATAAAACCAAGCAGGCGGCTTCACAAGGAGCCGTTTTTTAATTAACAAAGGAGACAAAAAGATGAGTGTAGTAGAAAGCGAACCGGCCCAACGCAGCGACATGACGGAATTCGAGGCCGATTGGGAACAGTCCAAGCCCGAGGCCGTCGAGGTTGAAGTCCCAAGGATATATTGGAACGCCATATCAAACCGGGCCTTCGGCGAGTACAGCCATATGGATCCGAATTCGAAAGGCGCCATCCACCGCCGGACCGGTTTCCAGCGCGAGTTCGACAAGATGGACCAGCTTCATCCCAACATTGTCCGCGCCGAAGAATAACTTTACAGCCACCCCTGTTCGTGATAGAATCTTACTGATTACCAAAGACAGCGACGGGCTTGTAAGCCTTGATAATGTCGCCGAGGTGAACGACAAACTATTTGTTTTTCATATGTCTCTGGTAACCCCAGGGACATTTTTTATTTGTCCGGTAATCAAGCTTGGACTGGACGGGTCGATAATCCAAGCAATTAAAGCTAAGAGGAAATTCATATGGCTTTAACCAAAGCAAAGAAACACGAGGTCGTCGAAGAAGTCAGCGGACTTTTGAACGATGCCAAATTGACAGTTGTGGCCCAATATCAGGGCACGACGGTCAAAGCTATCCAGGCTTTGCGCAAGCAGGCCAAAGAAAACGGCACCAAGGTCAGCGTTATCAAGAACCGTCTTGTCATCAAAGCCCTTGAGGGCAGCGACAAGTTCAAAGACATTGATAAGGCCGCCCTTAACGGCCAGCTGCTCTACGCCTTCAATTCCGAAGACGAAGTAGCTCCGGCACAGGCGCTGAACGACTTCGCCAAGACCAACCCGAGCATTGTCTTCGTGGGCGCTATAACTGCCGATGGCAAATTCATGAGTGCCGACGATGTCAAGAGCCTGGCAACCCTGCCTGGCAAGGCTCAGCTGATCGCCGAGGTCATCGCAACCCTGGCATCACCATTGAACGACACCGTCAGCGGCTTGAGCGGCAATCTGCACGCGCTGCTCGACGGCATAGAAGCCAAAGCAACCGCCTAAATCTAAGAAAGGAATTTATATGGCTAAGGATCTAAAAAAACTTGCAGAAGAGCTGACCGGCTTGACTGTACTGGAAGTAAACGAACTTAAGGGAATCTTGAAGGATGAGTACGGAATCGAACCTGCCGCTGCCGCCGTAGCCGTAGCCGGCCCGGCCGCTGCTGGCGGTGAAGCCGCTCCAGCCGACGAAGGCAAGAGCGAGTACGACGTGGTACTTAAGGATGCCGGCGCTCAGAAGGTAGCCGTCATCAAAGCCGTCAAGGACCTGACCAACCTAGGTCTTGGCGAAGCCAAGGCTATCGTTGACGGTGCTCCAAAGACCGTCTTAGAAAAAGCTAAGAAAGAAGACGCCGAAAACGCCAAGAAAGTCTTGGAAGAAGCTGGCGCAACCGTCGAACTGGCCTAAGTTCCAGTCCGATATCATAAACCGTCCCTGGATTCTCAGGGGCGGTTTATTTATCCACAGGCAACAGAGGGGCATTCCGCTTAACTTTGACTTGACAGTGCCTACGTGTTACGCTTCGGCGTAAGTGTACCTATACAAACATTACTTCAATAGAGGAAATAGACACTAGGGAAATGGCGGATTTACCGGAGAAACAGGTTAAGCGGCTGAGAGCGCTTATCCAGGAGGCAGAGACAAACTTAGCAGCGGCAAAAGAGCTGCTGGTGAGTTTAGTGGGCGACGAAGCCGTAGTTGTCACGCCAAAAGACGAGCAGATCGGCAAAGTCATCGAAGGCGTGTTCGACGGCCAGAATATGGTAGGTTCGGACGGCAAGACTTATCCGGTACCAGCCAACTACGCCAGCAAATCCAAGCTGGTCCAAGGCGATATCCTTAAACTGACTATAGCTGAGGACGGCTCATTCCTTTATAAGCAGATAGGCCCGATCCCGCGCAAGCAGGTGGTTGGCACTCTCACCCAAAAAGACGGCCATTATATAGTCAACTTCGACGGCAAAGATTACCGGGTACTGCTCGCAAGCGTCACTTATTTCAAAGCTAAACCAGGCGACCAAGTCAGTGTAAATGTTCCCGAAGACGGCAACGCCGAATGGGCCGCCCTCGAAGCAGCCTTGTAAATAATCAACAGCTTGTCCACGGGTTATCAACAACAGGGGTAGCTTCAAACTTACAACATATCTATACTTAGACTCGTAAAGGAGTGTGTTGTGGGGAAGGCGCTTTACCGGAAATACCGGTCTAAGAAGTTATCTGAAATTGTCGGGCAAGACCATATCACCCGCACGCTGGAACGCGCCCTCAAAACCGGCAAGATCAGCCACGCCTATCTATTTACCGGCCCTCGCGGTGTCGGCAAGACTTCGATTGCCAGGATTCTGGCGCACGAGATAAACCAGCTGCCATACACTGATGAGTCAATCCACTTGGACATCATCGAGATAGACGCCGCCAGCAACCGCCGCATTGATGAGATCCGGGACTTACGCGAAAAGGTCCACATCGCTCCGACCAGCGCCAAATACAAGGTTTACATAATCGACGAGGTCCACATGCTGACCAAAGAGGCTTTCAACGCGCTTCTAAAGACCCTGGAGGAGCCGCCAGCGCATGTTATATTCATCCTTGCAACCACCGAAGTCCATAAACTGCCCGAAACCATCATTAGCCGCACCCAGCGTTTTACATTCAAGCCGATCGACGAATCCGAGGCAGTTGAGCATCTAAGAACCATTGCTAGAGCCGAAGGCATGAAGATCGACGACGAAGCCCTGAGGCTTTTGGCCGAGCATGGCCGCGGCAGTTTCCGAGACAGTATCAGCCTGCTGGACCAGGTAGGACACAGTAAAAAATCAATTTCTAAAGCCGACGCCGAAGCGCTGGTGGGCCTGGCTTCAGACACTCATCTTGAAGCTCTGATGCATGCTGTTTTCAAGGGTACGGCGGCCGATATCGTTGATGCCATGGACAGTTTGGTGAGCGACGGAGTCAGTCCGGCGCAGGCCGCCAAGCAGCTCTCGAGCCGCCTGAGACAGAGCTTAGTCGCCGGCAATGCCAATGATACGACTCTGCAGCTGCTGGCCGACCTACTGCACGTAGCCTCAAGCCCAGAACCGACCGCCCAGCTGGAACTGACATTGTTCCGCGCCCAATTGAGCACGCATCCGGCTGAAAAATCGCCCGCAAAATCCGTCCAGTCCGTTAAACCTATCGAAAAGCCGGCGGTAATAAAAGTTGAGACCAAGAAAGATGAAGCTCCGAAGCCGGCCGAGCCTAAAACGGCGTCCGCTAAGATAGACGGTCCGCTCGAAGAGTGGTGGGGTGGCGTGCTGAAGAACATCAAGGCCGCCAACAACACGCTTTACGGGATCTTAAGGATGGCTCAGCCATCGCTGGAGGATGATAATCTGCAGCTCAAATTCGGCTTTGGGTTCCATAAGAAGAAAGCCGACGATACCGAAACCCAGACCAAGATCCGTGCCGCAATCAAAGCAGTTACCGGCAAGTCATATAAGATTACGGCCGTCCATGATAAAAGCTTGAGCCACCAACCGATAAAGAGGCCTGCGATTGAGAAGGCCGAAAATTCGGATCTGAGTTCTATCACCAATATTTTTGGCGGCGGAGAGGTGTTAGAAAACGATGGCTGACGATACGCCGCGCCATTTGCCGCCGCAGAATACCGAGGCCGAGGCTTCTTTGCTCGGCGCCATCCTGATTGATTCCGACGCCATCGTCAAAGTCGCCGATCTGGTCCGGCCGGAGGATTTTTATGATGAACGCAACGCCCGGATCTACGAGGCTGCCTTGCAGCTGTATGAAAAACACAGCCCGATTGATGTTCTGACGCTATCCGACCAGCTCAAAAGCACCGGTATGCTCGATATGGTCGGCGGCGCCAGCTATCTTACAGAGCTGACCAACTTCGTACCCACGGCCGCACACGCCGACCGCTATGCAGAAATCGTCTCGCAAAAGTCGATGCGCCGCAGGCTAATCAAAGCCAGCCAGGCCATCGCCGATCTAGGTTATGACGAGGCCCAAAGCCTGCAGGACCTGATTGAGAGCGCCGAAACCAGGCTGTTCGAAGTATCGGAACGCCACATCAAACAGGACATCACCAGTATCGAGAACGTATTGTCGGCCAGCTTTGACCGTCTGGACGAGCTTCATAAGGACAAAGGCAAGCTGCGCGGCGTACCGACAGGCTATAAGGACCTGGACAACATCTTGGCCGGCCTGCAGCCGTCTGACCTGGTTATCCTGGCCGCCCGACCGTCGATGGGCAAGACTGCTTTCGCGCTTAACCTGGCACACAACGTGTCCCTTAAGGCCGAGCTGCCGGTGTTGCTGTTTTCTTTGGAAATGAGCAAGGAACAGCTGGTAGACCGATTGCTGGCGGCCGAAGCCGGGGTGAACGCCTGGAACCTGCGCACCGGCAATCTGAACGATGACGATTTTGAGCGCATCGGCCACGCTATGGGAACATTAAGCGAGGCCCAGATATTCATAGACGACAGCCCGGGCATCACCGTCAGCGACATGCGCACCAAAGCCCGGCGCGAAGCCCATCAACGGAAGTTAGGCCTTATCGTGGTGGATTACTTGCAGCTGATGAGCGGCGGCTCCCGCTTCGGAGGCGATGCCAACCGCGTCCAGGAAATCTCAGAGATTTCGCGCGGCCTTAAGGGCATTGCCCGCGAACTAAACGTGCCGGTGCTGGCATTATCTCAGCTAAGCAGGTCAGTGGAGAGCCGCAGCCCGCAGATACCGCAGCTGGCCGACCTGCGCGAATCCGGCTCGATCGAGCAGGACGCCGACGTTGTGGCCTTTATCTACCGTGAAGACTATTACAACCCCGACACCGAGAACAAGAATATCGCTAAGATTTTAATCAAGAAGCACCGCAACGGCCCGACGGGCGATATAGATTTGTATTTCGACCGCGAGAAACAGCGTTTCCGCAGCTTAGACACCAAGCGCGAGCAGCCTTTCAGCACCTAAGGGAAGTGCTATAATTTAATCAGAAGTTATGAGAAAAACATGGAATCTCGTGCTCGCTATGTGGCGTCCGGTGCTGGTGTATCTGCTGGCTTTCGGGATTTTGGCCGGCCTGGTAGGATGGCGCTTGGGCACGCTGACGCCGGGTGTTTCCGAAGTCGAACTGTCTACCTATCACAGCTCCAACGGATTATCGCTGATAGTTGAGAATGCCGTCAACGGCCCTTATAAGTTCGCCGTCTATCTTTTTACAAGAGTCATGGATAATGCGCTCGGCTTACGTCTGACCGGCGCTATCGTCGGCGGCGCCAGCATAGTTCTGTTCTATCTGATGGCCTCGCGCATACTGACCGGTTTCAACGCCGGCGTCACCACCGTCATGTTCGCCACGACCACTATGTTCTTGCAGACCGCACGGCATGCCTCGCCGAACGTTATGCTGCTCAGCTTGCTGGCTCTGTTCGCGGTAGGCGCTTTGATACGGTTCGGCCGCCGGGTTGAGATAAGCTGGATGGTAGCCAGCGCCGTCATCGCTTTATCGCTTTATACGCCAGTCATGGTTTATTTTGTGATTGCCGGAGCACTTTGGCAGTTCCGGCGCGTACGTAATTCTTTTGAAGAGCTGCCGTCCAGGACCATAATTATCTGCGCCGCTATCTTCAGCGTGCTGGCAACGCCTTTGGCTGTCAGCTTGATCAGGGAACCATCGCTTTATAAGGAACTGCTCGGTATACCTAACGTATGGCCAACGCTCGAAGAAGCCGGTTTAAACATTGCCCGGGCTATACTGTCATTGTTCGTAGTCTCGCCATACAACCCCACCTACTGGTTAGGGCGCCAGCCGATTTTGGACATATTTGCCACCGCTCTGTTCATTTACGGCATTTCTTCTCTGTTCAGAAGCTTCCGCCTAGACAGGTTTATGGCGTTGCTAGGGATCGCCGTCCTGACCTTCGCCTGGATCGCTATCACCGGCAACCTGCAGGCGATCATCATGCTCCTGCCATTCATTTATATAATATTGGGCCTGGGGCTACAGAACCTGACCGGCAAATGGTTAAAGGTCTTCCCGCGCAACCCGATCGCACGCTCCACGGCTTTCATGCTGATGTCAGTGGCCATAGCACTGTCCGTGAATTTTCAGCTGCAGCGTTATTTTGTAGCTTGGCCGAACGCTCCTGCCACCAAAGAAGCCTACAGCCACCAACTTCCTTAGGCTGTTTATTTAACAGGGTAAAATTGCTACAATACGCCTTAGGAAAAGGAGTTTTCATAAATGAGCAAGTTTGACCAGGCCAAGATGCTGATGAAAGTCAAGAAACTGCAGAAAGAATTGGAGCGCGAGATCATTACCGTAGAAGCCGGCGATGGCGCCGTACGCGTCGAGATCAACGGCGAACAAAAGATCCGCAAGATCCATATCGATCCGGAGCGGGTAGATTTAGACGACATCGGCGAGTTGGAAAATTGGGTGGAAGATGCCGTCAAGGAAGCTATCAAGGCCAGCCAAAAGCTGGCTGCCGAAAAGATGCAGCCGATGATGGGCATGCTCGGCAACTTAGGTTTGTAGCGAGGAACTAAATGTCTGTACTGCCGGCGTCACTGATCAAGCTGATTGAGGCGCTGTCTGTCTTGCCGGGCGTCGGTTCGCGGACAGCCGAGCGTTACGCTTACTATTTGCTCAAGGCAGATTCTGCCAAAGCCCGCAAGCTGGCCGAAAACCTGGAAGATCTCCATAAAAATATCAGCCTTTGCAAAAAGACCTTTGCTTTGGTTGAGGCCGGTCAGGAATTAAGTCCGCTTTATACCGATCCGGCCCGAGACAAGAAATTAGTGGCAGTGGTGGCAGAGCCGTTTGATGTAGTGGCTTTAGAGAAGACCGGGCAGTTCAAGGGCACTTATCACGTTTTAGGCGGCCTGGTGTCGCCGATCGACGGCATCGGTCCGGAATCATTACGCATCAGCGAACTAATCAAACGCATTGACGAAGACAAGGTCAAGGAAATCATCTTGGCTACCAACGCCAGCGTGGAAGGCGAGTCAACCGCGCTATATATACAGCAGCAGATCGGCGAGCGTAAAGTCAGAGTGACGCGCCTGGCCCGCGGCCTGCCGATAGGCGTAGATTTGGAATATGCCGACCAGATTACGCTTTCCAGGGCCTTAGAGGGCCGGCAGACGGTCAAGTAGCTGGCGCCGAAAGAAACTAGGCTATACAATAGCTTCATGACAGAGACAAAAACGGTTGCCGAAATTATTGATGGCAGCCATAAAATCCTTATAATCCAGGCCGATAATCCCGATGCCGATTCTTTGGCGTCAGCTTTAGCTTTGGAGCGGATTATGCACGAAATGGGCAAGGAGCCGATTTTGTACTGCGGAGTCGACATGCCGGAATATCTTAAGTATCTGCCTGGTTGGGACCGGGTCGAATCGGAACTGCCAAGCCAGTTCGACGCTTCCATCATCGTTGATACTTCTACGATGTCGCTGCTGGAAAAACTCAGCCAATCGGGCGGGCAAGGCTGGGTGGCCGCAAAGCCTGTTGTCGTACTAGACCATCATGGCACTACCGATAACAACATCCCGTTCGCCAAGGTAGTCATAAACGATACCGGCAAAGTTTCTACCGGAGATCTGATTTATGATCTGGCCAAGCAGCTTGACTGGCCGCTCAGCGTCGAAACAGCCGAGCTTATAATGACGTCTGTTTTGGCCGACAGCATGGGATTGACCACCGAAAATACCTCGGCCGCAACCTATAAGACAATGGCAGAGCTGGTTGAGAAAGGCGCAAATCGTCCAAAACTAGAGGAACAGCGCCGCGCCTATAACAAGATGCCGGTCGAAATACTAAAATATAAGGCACGGTTAATCGAGCGTTCTGAAATCCATGATGACGCTATCGCTATGGTTACTGTGCCGCAAGACGAAATCAACGAATATAGTCCGCTTTATAATCCGGCACCGCTTATCCAAAACGATCATCTGCAAACTGTCGGCATCTTGATCAGCATAGTGCTCAAAAGCTACGACTCAGGCCGCATAACCGGTGCCATCCGTTGCAACCAAGGCGCACCCATAGCCGCCAAGCTGGCCGAGACGCTGGGCGGCGGCGGACACGATTATGCCGCCGGCTTCAAATTGGAAGGCCGGAATCTTGAGGAAGTTAAGAACAACTGCATTGCTAAAGCCAGGGAATTGATAAATGAAGTTCAATAACACGCTAACCAGAAATTTGGATGAATTTCAGCCGCTGGAAGACGGAAAGGTTAGATTATATACCTGCGGTCTGACAGTTTACTCACAGCCGCACATCGGCAACTGGGTAGCCTATATCTATTGGGATGTGCTGGTGCGCACGCTCCGCGCCTCAGGCCTTGAAGTCACTCACGTACAGAACATAACCGATGTCGGCCATTTGACATCGGATGAAGACGCAGGCGAAGACAAGATGCTGCAAAGCGCCCTGAAAGAGGGCAAGACCGCCTGGGAAGTAGCCGAAAAATACATCAGCATCGCTGACGACGAAGCTTATAGCCAGCTTGGGCTTACGCGCCCGGACCACATGCCACGCGCCACCGACTATATTCCGCAGCAGATAGCTTTTGTAGAAGCGCTAGAAACCAAGGGCTATACCTACAAGCTGGCGGACGGCGTTTATTTCGACACATCAAAACTTGAGAACTATGGACAATTAGCCCGCTTGGACATAGAAGGATTGAGATTCGGCGCAAGGGTAGAAGACACTGGCAAGAAGAATCCGACTGATTTTGCGGTCTGGAAGTTCAGCTCCGAAGGACAAAAACGCGATATGGAGTGGGATAGCCCATGGGGCAAAGGTTTCCCGGGCTGGCATCTGGAATGCTCGGTCATGGCTAAGGAGCTGCTGGGTGAACAGATCGATATCCATACCGGCGGCATAGATCATATTCCGGTGCATCACACCAATGAGATCGCGCAGACAGAGGCCGTAACCGGCAAACAATTTTCTAAATTCTGGCTGCACGCCAACCACATCAAGGTCAACGGCCAGAAAATGAGCAAATCCCT
>CAMLHD010000023.1 GCA_946479835.1 uncultured Candidatus Saccharibacteria bacterium
GGCGGCTTCCTGCACGCCGATGGCAAAATCCGCATTTGTATACTTAAGGACTAAGCTTTTCGCGAAAAGCTTTCGTGAGTTTCTCCCTGTCCTCTTCGGGCATTGGCTCATTCTGGTAAGTTTTTGGTGCTTCTGGCAATATAATTGGCTTGCCCCACCTACTTGACTTATTACGCCCATAAATATGGATGTGGAAAAATGGTTCCGCTCCAGGCAAAAGGCCCCAATTGCCATTAGCTTGAATATTAAACCAGGGTGCCAACTGAAGGCTTTCAATGATTTTACAAGCATCTGCCGCTAGCTTGAATGTTTGTGCAGATAGCTCGGAATTCTCCCAAGCCTGTGGTACTTCTTGCTTCGGCGCTACGACCAAATGCATTCCTTCGCTATATGGCTGATGTGGATTCAAAGGAGTTCTAATAATGAAGTTGTTGTCCTCCCATAACAAATAGTTGTGCGCGCCATTCATAAATAAAATAGTAACAAATGAAATCGGAATTTATTTCCGTTTCATTTGTATCTTTTATTTTGGAAAGAGAAGCGAAGCGAATGAGAAAACCTATCCAGAGGGTCCCCACCTGACACTAGTCAGGATGGGGCTGCGAATGGTTGTCTCATTAAGGCTTAGTAGTAGAACCACCGCCCGATGCCGCGCGTATCGGTCACGTCTACGATCTTGCGGGCTTCGCCGCCTTCGGTATTCAAGATGTAATCGGCGGTTTCCTTGCCGTCGTTGACCCGGAAGACGGCATATTTGTCGTTCAGCCAGTAGTAAGGCCCTCTCAGGCCGCTGCGGCTGAACAGCACTGTGTCCGATTTTGTATTGCTGTCGTTTATCAGCAGCACGCCTTTGCCATCACGGTTGTCGCTCCAGAGGCTGAAATCGTTGCTGGGGTTGTCGATATAGATTCGGGTGGTCTGGCTGCCGGGCGCGGCCGAGGGCTTGGCGTTCTCAAGCGAGCCTAAGTTGTATGCGAACCAGGCGTTGGCCGAGCTTAGGTTCAAGGTATCGTAGGCGCTGCGCACGATGCCATAGGCCTCGCGGTCCAGGATCTGCCGCTGGTTGGCGCCGCTTGGATCGATAACAAATACGCCGGGTGAACTGTTTTCGTTGAATATGTTCGACGGCGCAAAGTACACCTTGTTGCCGGCCAGCATGACGTCATTGAACGAGTTGGAAGACGCCAGTTCTTTGGTATCGGTGTAGTCGGCGCTATTGAAGCTCATCAGACGGTGGCGCTTGGGATCAGTGCCGCTGGCGCCGGCCGCGATCTTGACGTAAATCAAGCGGCCTTCGTCGGACCAGCCTATGACCTGGATCTGCTCTGACTGGTCAAGCTTGACCAGCTCGCCGCTGTCGGTATTCAAAAGATAAAGTGTGCTGAGCAGATAGCCGGACGAGTTACGGACGTTTTCGCGGGTGGCTACAAACGCCGCCAGAGCATTCTTCTGATGCGGCACCAGAGAGATGTCGTCGCCCTCTAAGCCCGTGCCGCTAACCAGCTTGGTCTCGTTCTTGCCATCCACATGAGCCGAATATACATCGTATGTGCCGGAACGTTTGGATACAAAGACATGCTTGCGGGCCGGCACCAGAGCGACTTCCTGGGTTTCGCGGTTGCTGACGGTGAAGGTCATGGTTTCGGTGCGGTAATTGGCGGCCGATATGTCCACGCTGACTTCGGCGCTGTCTTCAGCTTCGGCGGTATCAAGCGTCAGTACCAGTTTGCCCTCTTCGTCTGAGCTGGCGTTGCCTTCGCCCGAAGCCGCCTCAGCCCCAGCAATTGGCTTGCCGGACAGGAAGTCCTTTACCAAAAACGTGTACTGGGCGCCAACAGCCTCGATCTTTTGCTCACCCAACGGGTTGCTGCCCCAGCCGACTGTAATGCTGCGCTCTACTTGCGCGAAAGCCCGTTTGTCTATCTGTAACTTGGTTCTGCCCAGGCGGACTTTTTCTAAGCGGACTACGCCGTCGCTGCCGGTTTGCCCGGAAGAGCCGCCGGCCTGGACCTTGACATTCTTAAGCGGCTGCAGCGTGCCGCCGTCGATGATCTTGACGCTCAAGCTGGATCGAACGCCGACGTTGTTAAGGATAAAATAGCGGCTGTTCGGCACTAAGATAGCTGCCAGGCCTAAAAAAATGACGCTCATAATAATGGTCCAGCGCCAGCGCTGGTTGTTCCACACGTTCTTAAGCCAGGTCTTGAAGCCTTTGGTCTCGGCCTCGGACATGGCGGCGTCGATCTCACGCTCTTCATCCTCGGCTTTTAAAAGCGCGTCGCTATCTTCTTTTTCGATTTCTTCTACGGCCTTGTCCAGGACGGGGTCGTCTTTTGTTGCCTCATCGGAATCCGGCCGCGTCGTTTTGGCCGGTTCCTCCTCGGCGACTTCGTCGATTATTTGGTCGGCTATCGGCGCCTCAGGGGTGTCTTTGGCGTCGTCAACCACTTCAATGGCCGAGCCCTCCAGTTCGGGCGCGGTGGCCTTGAGAGCGTCGTTCGCTTCGCGGGCGGCATCGTCCAGCTTGCCACTTTGCTTATCGGCGGCTTTTTTAGCGCTGCTCATTATAGATCAAGCATAACAGAAAAGGCGGGACGTAGGCTTAGCGCTTCTTTTTGGCAGTGGTTTTCTTTTTGGCTGACTTACGCTTGGCAGCGGGTTTCTTATTCGCGGAAGCCTTCTTGACTGCCGAGGTCTTCTTGGATGCGGCGGCTCGGCTGGCAGCAGCGCGCGGCCTTGCGCTCAGCTTGGAATCTTCGGCCGCCTCTTTGAGCATCTTGTAAAGTACGTAAACTATAACTGCGCCAGCTAAGATGATACCGATCATCCAGCCAGTGCTGATGCTCGAGGAAGCGGGAGCTTGGGTCGAGTTTTCGATTGGTTCGCCGGTAGTCTCAACATTAAGGTTATCTGTTTCTTGGGTAAGCGCCTCAGTGGGAGCGGTGCTTTGAAAATCCTCGGCGTTGGATGCGCCCGGATACTCGGTAGCCGCCTGCGGGTTCTGAGTGTTAGGCGCTGATTGAGTGCTGTTTATAGAGTCGTCTTGCAAAATTATGGTCCTTTTTTATTACAATTATGCTTTAACGTTACTATAACCCCTTAGGGTCAACTTATTCAACCGTAATTGAGCCTTCGTGGGTTGAGAATTGGTGGTTATGGAAGCCCCAATCACCCTTCTCGTCCAAAACAATGCTGGCGTCGCCGCCCGGTGCGATAACGCCGGCGTTGAGTTCAGGATTCTCGGTGTGGGTAGGGTGCTCATCTGATGCGAAGTCCAGCGGCATCGAAGAATCGTTTTTTATAACTATGGTCGCACCGGCTGCGGCGGTGTAGCTGGCCGGGCTGAAGCCGTCGTCGGTGTAAGTGATAGTGACTTGAGTCGTGTTATCAGTTGGCGGAGTGGTTTCTTCTGGTTCGTCGGCATTATTATTTTCTTGGGTCTGCTGGGTGTTAGTGGGCGCTTCAGCCTCTTCCCCCTGGTTCATAACAAAAAATATACCAGCACCGATCAATAACAGGGCGACGACCGCGATAATGACTTTGTTCATTTCATTCCCCTTTCAGCTTTACTCGCACCTTGCCAATATAGGCGTAACTTAAGCATATCAGCAATATCAATCCGTAAGCCAGCCAAACGTATCTGAACCAGCCCCTTTGCAGGTGCAAGCCTAAGCTGAGGCCGTGAATAAATATCATTATCATCGCGATATCGCTGATCATCTGCAAATAAGGCACCCATTTTTTGAATCTCCGAAACTTCGTCAGTTCATAGGATAAGAACATCAGCAGGCCTATCACGCCTAAGAAAGTCGCCCATTTAAGCGTGGGCGCCACGTAATTTTCCAAATAGCTGCCCGGAGGCAAACCAAAGCCGTCCAGCCACAACTGAACGACCAGCAGGCTGGGGTGCGCCACCACTATTGCAAGCGCCGCCCACGAAGTGATGGAGAAAAAATCCTTGATGACGGATTTTTTTATGCCTAAGATTTCTCGGACGGTACCGACTATGTAATGGCTAAGGAAAATGCTGTAAGCCAGCAGTCCAAGCAACGGGAAAAGCTGGTAGCTGTCGAGTTTGGCAGCGCTCCAATCCAGCCTTTGGCCGACAGCCAGGATGGCCAGCAAGCAGAGGGTTCCGGTTACGGCCCATGCTCCAGCCAGGAACTGTTTATCAGTCGGTTTCATCTGCAGGAATTATATATCAATAAACGGCACTAGCTTAGACCGCCAGGCGTGTTTACTGCCACTGAGATGGATCTTGCTCGGGTTCGGCTGGCGGGGCGACAAAGTCACCGTGCAGTACGGCTTCACCTTGGGAATCTACTTCTACCACGATGTGCCCGACGGTTACCGTATCGCTCGGATGATGATCCTCTACCGTGGTCAAGCCCTGCGCTTTGGGACGTTCTACCTCGCATAGGACAACCTCGCTGCTGCTGAGCAGCAAGCGCGTGCAATATCTTCGAGGAGTGAATCCTTCAATCCAACCAGTATAAGACCCCTCTGGGGTAATTAATTTACTCATACTTCTATTCTACGCCCCTGTGTCAACGGTTTCCACGCCTAGAAGCGGAAAAGCATGGCCCATCAAGGCCTCGAGCCGCTCCAACTGGGCGGACGGCAGGTCGATCACGCCATACTCAACCGATAAGTCCAAAGCGGTGTTATACATCATCTGGGCGGCCTGCTCAGGGCCGCGCGTATCCTCCGGTTGAGGCCCGTGGCGCCTAGGCTCACTGTACTCGAACAGTTTGCCGGCAGCGCGTCGGATATTGGCATCGGCTATTCCGAGCGAAAATATGCCGGGCTGATATTCGAAAGCTCCGTCAGGAATACGGAGCAGATTGGCTAGCTGGGTGGAATAGATTGCCAGATCCGGAATTATTTCACCCGTCATTACCTCCATCCGCCCGCCGTGCATGAAATCCAGCATCTTAGTGCCGGCGATCTTGCCGACATGCAGGCCGATGTGCTCGATCTTAGCGTCTCGCCGGTTAAGCCGCTGATAGCCTTCTTTTGGAGGATCGAAATGGCGGCGGTCAAAATAAGCCTGCTCGGCCCGAAGCAATCTAGGCATCGTGAGCCTCGGATTTGATGCCGAGTTCTTTGAGCGTCTTTGGGTTTACAACATTGGGCGCCTGCATAAGAAGGTCGCGGCTGTCGCCGGTCTTCGGGAATGCCATGACATCACGGATGCTGGGCTCGTTCTGCAGAATCATCACCAAGCGTTCCAAACCCCAAGCGATTCCGCCGTGCGGCGGCGCGCCGTAGCTTAGAGCCTTGAGCATGTGGCCGAAATCGCGCTCGATGTTTTCCGGCACATGGCCGATGATTTCCAGGACTTTTTTTAGGGCTTCTGGACGGTGGTTACGGATGCTGCCGCCGCCGATCTCAAGCCCGTTAAGCACTACGTCGTACTGGGTAGTCAGGATACTGCCGATATCTTCTTTGTTCATAAGCTTTTCGCGGTGCTCAGGAATCGGCGCCGAAAATGGGTTGTGCGTAAACGTCCACTCGCCGACAGCACCGTGGTGTTCATCTTTCTGGGTACGCTCAAAGAACGGAAAATCTATCACCCATAAAAAGGCCAGCAAGTTTGGATCATCTTTGTTCTCACGGATATCAGGGCGGTCGGTACCGTATTTGTCCATTGCCTCCTGATATGTCATGCGCGGAAACGGTACGGTTTGGATGCGTTTTTCCGGATACAGCGTCTCGACTATCTTGATCAGCAGCGCTTCGTTAACAGCCATGACGTCCTCGCGCTCAACGAACGACATCTCCATATCCAGCTGCGTGAACTCGGCCTGGCGGTCGCCGCGGGTGTCTTCGTCCCTGAAACAACGGGCGATCTGGAAGTATTTTTCGACGCCGCCTACCATCAGCAGCTGTTTGAACTGCTGTGGACTCTGCGGTAGCACGAAGAAATTACCGGGAGACAAACGGGCTGGCACAATGAATTCGCGCGCACCTTCTGGCGTGCCTTTGGTCAGATACGGGGTTTCTACTTCCCAAAAGCCTTGGCTGTCCAATTCGTCGCGGATAAGCTTGATGATCTGGTGGCGCTTTTCCAAGTTATTACGCATGCGTTCGCTGCGCATATCCAGGTAGCGGTATTCCATCCGACGGTCTTCCGATACTTCCCTAGCCTTGTCGATTTCAAAGGCGGGTACTTCGGATTCATTCAATATTTCCAGAGATTCGGCCGCCAGTTCGATGCTGCCCGTGAGCAGCTCCTTGTTGATCTGGTTTTCACCGCGCTTCTGGACAGAGCCGGTAATCGTAACTACGAATTCGCTCCTCAGCTTGTTGGCTTCATTGAAAAGCTCGGCGTCGTCGCCACCCCAGAATACGACCTGAATCAGGCCCGAACGGTCACGCAGATCGATGAATATCAGTTTGCCATGGTCGCGCCGGCTGTGAACCCAGCCCTGGACCTTGACTTTCTGGCCTTCTTTTTCCGGCGTCTCGGCAATCGTTATGCGTTCCATGATTTTCCTTATTCCACCCGCGAACTTTCAGGGGTCATTCTACCATGTCTATCTGTTTGCGGACAACTTTGGCTTTGGCTTCGGCTACATCGCGCATACTGTCGTACTTGTCGAACTCGTCAATGATCGGCTTGCCCAATACCTGTTCGATGACATCCTCAATAGTTACCAGCCCCGTGATCTCAGCGAAGCTGTTGACCACCAGAAACAGATGCTGCTTGGTGCGGATAAAGGCCTGGAGCACATGGTCCAGTTCGCGGTTCTCATTGACGAAATAAACCGGCCGGTGCATCAGCTCCGATACTTTGGCGTGCTTCTTAAGCTCGAGCAGGTCCTTGATGTAAAGCAGGCCAACGGCTTCTTCGGGCTGGTCGCTGAAGACCGGGAACCGCGAATGGCCGCTTTTGTGCAGTTCGTCGAGCAGCGCCGGACTGAGCACGTCATCGGCTTTGACTTTGCTGATAACGCTGCGCGGCGTCATGATGTCCAGAACTTTCTTATCGCCGAATGATAACGCATGGCGGACAATGCGCAGCTCGTCGGCGCTTAGGTCGGTATCGGCCGCAGCGACCGAACTCAGCATATGGTCAAGCTCCGAGCGAGCCAGCGTAACGGGCTGCTCGGCGATGAACCTGTCCAGCATCCGCCCAAGCGGATAGGTTACGGGTCTCAAAAGATGAGACAGTGCCAGCAGTACACCGCTGCTCATCGCCAGCAGGCGCGTACCGAGCGGCCTTAAGTAGATTTCACTCAGGATTACGAACGCCAAGAACAAAACCGCCGCTCCAATCAGCCAGGCCAGCAGCCCATGGATTAGGACAGCCAGCAATGTCAGGGTTCCGGCGATCAAGAGCGCCCTGAAAAGTTCGATTGTCAGTAGAACGGATGAACCGCGGGCCTTGAGTGGATAAAGCGCCTGGGCTGTCGGCTCGTTCTTGCGCGCCCAATAACGAAGATGTGGAGTTGAAAGATCACGTAAGCTTAGCGACATTGCCGTCAATGCCAGCGACAGCAAAAAACCAGCCAGCAGCAGAATTATCATGAGCGTATTGTAGCACCGCCCGGCCGTAGTTTTAGCGTGCCTTCGCGCTAATTCTCGGCTATAATCAGTTGGTACCAGAAAGGGAGAATTAAGTGAACAAACGCGTCATTCTGATCGTAGTTGGAATTATCTTAGCAATAGCCGGCTTTATGCTGCTTACCAAACCAGCGCCTGAATCCAGCGCAAGCCCGACCAATCATCAATACAGCCAGGGCAGCACCGGCATAGTACTGATGGAATACGGCGACTTTGAGTGCCCCGGCTGCGGCGCTTACTATCCTATTGTTAAAGAAGTAAAAGAAATTTATAAGGACCGTATTACCTTCCAGTTCCGCCATCTACCGCTGGTAGAGATCCATGTCAATGCACTGGCAGCCGCCCGGGCAGCCGAAGCCGCCAGCAACCAAGGCAAGTTCTGGGAGATGCACGATATGCTTTTTGAGAATCAGAATTCCTGGAAAGGCAGCAACGATCCATTGAGCGTCTTTTCTTCTTACGCCCAGCTCTTAGGACTCGATGCCGCCCGCTTTGATGCCGATTACAAGAGCCAGGCAGTAAACGACACTATCAATGCCGACATCAATGAGTTCGAAAAGACCGGCCATCCTAAATCCACGCCAAGCTTTTTCTTGGACGGCCAAAAGATCGAACCCGACGGCAGCGTCGAAGCCTTCACAGCCATATTGGATGAAGCTATTTCCAAGAAGACCGGTGAACAACCACCTGCCGCACAGCCTGACGCCACCATGCCGGAAGGCACCGAACCTACCGGTCTGCCTCCTACCGAAGAACAACCGGCTCAATAAAAATCCACCGCCTCAATAAATCTCCTAGCGGTGGATCTTATTTCAGTACTGGATGAACTGTTGCCAAGGCGCTCTTTTGATCCGAACTGCTACGGAGCTCGGCTTGCTGTTCACGACTTTTACTTTGATAGGCATTTTTACCCCTGCTTAAACCAAAGAACATGCCCCTAAGTCTCCTGGAAGAGGCAATTCAAAGGTCGTAGATTTTTAATTTTTGTTTTTCCTTTGCAGCAGCTCGCACCTGCCTATGGATACGCAAGTAACTATAAATATGCTTACGCTAAACGTCAAGTTATTTTTTTGGATTTTCCGAAGAATGACCGGTAAAGGGGTTGAGCATATCTACGACGTGGCTGGCGACCTTCTCAGCGCCCTCCAATGAGCGTTTCTGGTGCACCGATTCGAGCTTTTTGTGGAACTTCTTGAGTGCCGGGTTGTTCGTCTTGTCGTGCATCTTGCGGAACTCGTCTGAAATATAAGCCATCTCGTCATCGCTCAGGTCTTCGATATCTATGAAACTGTCGCTGGCCCGCGTAGCACGGATAAGTTCGTCCAGTTTCAGCTGCATGGCTTTGGCGTCGCGGTTCTGGGTGTTCTGGATCAGAAACACCATCAGAAAAGTGCCGATAGTGGTGCCGGTATTGATAATAAGCTGCCAGGTATTGGAATAACCGAACATCGGGCCGGTCAAGGCCCAAACGATAACAAGCGTAAAGGCCAGCAGGAACACCCAGGCGCTGCCGGCGGCCTGCGAAACTCTGGCGGCAGTTCTTCTGAACAGCTCTCTCATTTTGCGAATTATCCCCTTCAAGGCTAGAATATCATAAGAGGAATAACAAAAATATGAACTCCATCTTTGCTGAACTAAGCGTCATCATAGCTGTTGCCGTTGGTGTCAGCCTGTTCATGCGCATTATTCGCCAGCCGATGATTATCGGCCACATCCTGACCGGTCTTATAGTTGGGCCGGCGCTTTTTAACCTGATCAAATCCGAAGAGACGATAACCGTGTTCTCCGAATTCGGCATTGCCCTGCTGTTGTTTATCGTCGGCCTTGGCCTGAACCCGCGCATTATCAAAGAGGTCGGTAAGATCGCCGGCGGCATCGCAGTGGTTAAGATAGCTGTTACCACAGGGTTGGGCTTTTTGATATCTAAGGCCCTGGGCTACACCCCGGAAACCGCGTTGTTCATAGGTATCGCCCTATCCTTCTCCAGCACAATCATCATCCTTAAGCTATTGGCCGACAAAAAGGAGCTTACCCGTCTGTATGGCAAGATTTCCATAGGCTTCCTGCTGGTCGAGGATATAATCGCTACCTTTGCGCTGGTCATCGTGGCCGCTTCGGCCAACGGCGGCGGTATATCGCTGGAAGACCTAGGCGTACTGGTGCTGAAATTTGGCGGCCTGATTGGCGGCCTGATCCTGATACGCGCCGTCTTTATCAACCATATGGGGAAGATCATCGCCAAAAGCCAGGACTTCTTGTTCCTGTTCGCAATTGGCTGGGCGCTGGGCGCCGCCGCTCTGTTCCAGCACTTCGGCTTTTCTTTGGAAATCGGCGCGCTGATGGCCGGCATCGTGCTTGCCTCATTGCCTTATTCCCAGGAAATCTCGTCCCGGCTTAAGATCCTGCGCGACTTCTTCATCGTGTTGTTCTTCATCGGTCTGGGCTCGCATCTGGAACTGCATGATATAACCGCAGTGCTGCCGCATGCGTCTTTGCTGTCGCTCATCGTCCTCATCGGCAATCCTATAGTTGTGATGACCGTGATGGGTCTGAGCGGCTATACCAAAAAAACCAGCTTCAAGACTGGTATGACTGGAAGCCAGGTGTCGGAATTCTCGCTTATCCTGCTGCTGCTAGCCAGCAAGTCCGGACAAGTCAGCCATGAAGCCGTTTCATTAGTCACCATGGTAGCGCTGATAACCATCGCCATTTCTACTTATATGATCATTTATTCCGACAACCTGTACGGCTTCTTCGAGCGCTACATCAATATGTTCGAACGTAAGCACATAAAGGAGCGTAAGGAGCGCCGCAAACGCTACGAGCTGGCATTGGTCGGCTACCAGAAGGGCGGACACGAGTTCCTCAAAGTTTTTCACCAGCTTAAACGGCCCTATGTGGTCGTTGATTACGATCCTAACGTCATAGAGGTATTGGAGCGCAATAACGAGGAATACATGTACGGCGACGTTACCGATCCGGAACTGCTGGAAGAATTGAACCTGGAGCACTCACGGCTCATAATCTCAACTATCACCGATTTGCCGACAAACCTGAATTTAGGCAAATGGCTGGAGAAGCATGCTCCGAACGCGGTCTTCATCGCCACGGCCGACAGCGCCGAAGAGGCCGCCGAACTTTATGAAGAAGGCTGTGATTATGTCATGCTGCCGCACTACATAGGATCTGAAAAAATCAGCAGCTTCATCCGCCGTAGCGGCTTAAACCGCACTGAGTTCAAGCATTTCCGCGAAAAACACCTGGAATATTTGCAGTCGCATCACGAATTGTTCACCGGCGAACCGGCTACCGATACGTAAAGCCAGTTGGATTGGATATATTTCTTCAGGCTGCTTAGCAGCTCCGTGTGATCCTGGCCTTTCATCAAAGCCGTCCTGATCTCGCTCGAGCTGGCCTTTGGCCGGCTGCCCGGCAGTACCAGTGCTTCCGGCTGCAAAAGCATGATCAGGCTCTCTACCGCAGGTTGGCTTGAATCACGCACACCAACGATAAGCCGCGTGCTTTTAAGCAGCTTTTCGGCCATAGGCCAGGCCCGTAGGCCTTTCAGTACATCCGCGCCTATCAACAAATGAAGCTCCGAATCAGGGAACTTTTTTTGCAGCTTAACGAGCGTGCGGCTGACATTGAACTGTTTGTCGGGCAGTTCCAGAACGTCCAGGACCGGATGAGGCTTAAGCGCCAATCTAAGCATGGCTACGCGGTGCGCGATATGGGTTACGCCATCCTTGTGCCGTGGAGCGGTCTCGGGCAAAAAATACACCTTGTCGAGATTGGCGGCCTGGGCCGCTTCAAGCGCAAAGGTTATGTGGCCGGCATGCACCGGGTCGAATGTGCCGGCAAAAATTCCGATCCTACCCATCTTGCGGCAATCCTTCGCAGCATTTGCTTTTGTAATGGCACTGAGGGCATTCGAAATGGCCGTGGACCGGCGTTATCGGATAAAAGGCGCAGTTGTCGCAGAAAAATTCCTCCGAGCGCTCTTGCTGCACGGCTTCCAGTATGGCCTGTTCTTCTTCGCTCATATATTCATATTAGCGCGTTACGGTAACCTTACACTTGGGACAAGAGATGGTTGTTGCAGTTAATACAGCATCGACCAGCGCCTTGCAGAACGGGCAGGTCACGCACGGCATAAGATTTGGGTTGTCACTGGCTATACGGTCATGATCTATGGCGCATAAGCCGTCGCACTCGGCCGCCTGGTGTTCGTATTGTTCTTTGGTTAGTTTGCTCATGAGGATTTTTTATCTTTTATATTCCTGCGAGCGGTCTTCTGCAAAGTTTTAAGACCTTTGTAGAGCTTTGCCGGATCGCGGCCGCGGTCGAACCACCATTGGCAGCCGCGGCAGACGCTGCATTGGGCCACCTTGGTCTTGCCCGGCCGGGTCGGGCAGTTCTCGATCCGGCAGACACCGTCTTTCCAGACCAGCTTTTCCGATTTTCCAGACTCTTTGTCGGTCTGGTTGCCATAGCCCAGAGCCTCGTGCTGTTCTTCGGCCGAAGTATTCTGCAGGCTCATGCCGCAACCGCTGAACGTTTCTCCCCGGGCCTGGGCGTCGCTGCCGGCCCGGTACATTTCGCCTAGTGCCCTTTCTTGGGCGCCCTCGCCGGTGATGACCAGGCTCAGCATCGGCGCATCGGCTGTATCTCGGAACCTGTCTACCATTGCTGCCGCCAAGCTGTAATCTTTGAATCCGCCGGTGAATCTTTTGGTAGTTGCAAAGTAAGCTCCGAGCAAGTCGGTCTGACGGCGCACGAAATCGTAGGCATTGTGCCGGCTGCCGCCCAGACGCCCGGCATACCACTGGCCGCCCATGCGCCTGCTTAAGTCTCGATCGTATACGCCAACCAGCTCGTCTAGTAGCACTTGCTGCTGTTCGCCGCTCATTTCCATATGCAGCCGCTGGCCCAGCAGTTCGCCGGTCTCCGGCTTTTGTCCAAAATGTTCATACAGGGATTCCAGCGAGCGGCGATGGCTGCCGTCCAGAGATTGGGACGACATCTTAAGAGTACCTTCCGGGGTCTTGTAGATGACCCTAAGCATCGTCTGTTTGCGGCCGACATTATAACCGCCCACATCTTCGGCCGCGTCCATAAGCTCGGGTGGAAAGTCCGACAGCACTACCATGGTATTAGGCAGA
>CAMLHD010000024.1 GCA_946479835.1 uncultured Candidatus Saccharibacteria bacterium
GGGATGAGGGATTCGACCTCGAAGCGCAAATCAAAATTAGATTTGCGTCTCCGACCCTTGCGGGCGGTGGGCGGGAACAGTCCACTGGACTGTTCCGTTCGAATCCAGCCAGCTCGAACAAAAGAAAAGCACCATATCCTTACAGGACATAGTGCTTTTCTTTGGCTGGGGATGAGGGATTCGAACCCCCGATCCTGGGACCAGAACCCAGTGCCTTACCGCTTGGCCAATCCCCATTGATTAGCGAACTTGCATATTTTAACAGATACGGAGGGCTTTTTAAAGAGTTCTTAGGCTTGCTCTTTGCGCCATTTGGCTATTTGGGCGTGATTGCCGTTTTTCAAAACCTCCGGCACTTTTAGCCCGCGGAAATCATCCGGCCGGGTATACTGCGGGAATTCCACTGATTTATCGTCTTGGAAGGATTCGATCTCGGCCGAAGTTTCGCCGCCCAATACTCCTGGCAAAAGCCTGACCACGCTGTCGGTAATGATCAGTGCTGGCAATTCGCCGCCAGTCAGCACGTAATTGCCTATGCAAACCTGCTCATCCACCCAGTTCGTCACCCGCTCGTCGTAGCCTTCATAGCGCGCGCAGATGATTATCAAGCCCTTGCCGTTTTGACTTAAACGCTTGGCGTCGGACTGCTTGTAGAGTTTGCCGCGCGGCGTCGGTAAAATCACCAAAGCTTCAGGATCATGCTCCTTGGCGTGCTCGATGGCGGCTACCAGCGGCTCGGGTTTGAGCAGCATGCCGTCACCACCGCCATAAGGGGTGTCGTCTACGGTTTTGCGCGGACCTAAACCAAAATCACGCAGATCAATCAAAGAATATTCGACTATGCCTTTATCGGCGGCTTTCCAGAGCATGCTTGAACCAAGATATGCCTTGAAAACATCCGGAAACAGCGAAATTATTTGAATTTTCACGATTTTTATATTAAAACATAAATTATGGAAATAGAGAAGGACGTTATTAGGTTATCCCCTGAAGATATTAATACGTTTGTTTTATATATTGAAGAAGTGGATGATCCTGAAACTCAGGATTTCATAGCCGGCCTGCATGCCAGATTAATGGAGCTCGAGGCAGACGCGAATTTTGCAGTAGATAATATTCGGCCGATTGTAGAAGTACCTTTCTCTAAAAAGGTAACTGATCTATATGCGGCGGCTTTAAAAAATAGACAAGAGAAAGATGAGCGAATAACCGAAAAACAGGATTCTGAGGCAGAGCGCCTATCTAAAGCCAGAGGGATATTGGCCCGTAGGCCAGGGTTTCTTAATGGGACTATTGTTCGTCTTGAAGACAGGCGCCGGCGCTAAATATCCAGGTCGTCCAGGTCTTCGAGCTCTTTGCGGGTTTTGCTGACCTTATCGCCGCTATCTTCGGCGGCCGGTAGCTCAACATCCGTGCCTTCATCTGCCGGAGCAGCACTGTCATCAGCTGCGCCTGCTTGATCATCTGATGGGGCCGGTTTGCTGGCCCAGCCTTCGCCTTCCGGCTTTGCGGCAGCCGGTTTTTCCGGACGCGGTTCGCCGTTGTCGACGATTTTCAGGTTGTAACGGGCATCGTTCTTGGTACCCAAGGCGCGAAGCAATGTGCGTAAAGACTGGGCGGTAGCGCCCCGCTTGCCGATTACACGGCCCAGGTCTTCGGGGTCAACGGTCAGCTCCAATAAAACGCCCTTCTCATCGATGCGGCGTTCTATCTTAACGGTGTCAGGCTTGGAAACTAAGGATTTTACTATATATTCTACGAATTGTTCGTCTATGCTGCTCACGGTACGGTCTCCCTTATCTGTAAGTCTTAGGTTTACGGTCAATTGCATTATATCAGTAAATATAAAAAGCGTGCATTGCAAGCACGCTTGAGGTTACATTAGGAGATTTTTTACTCTTTGGTTTCTTCTTCGGCCGGTGTTTCTTCCGCGACTGACTCTGCTGGAGCCTCTTCGGCTGGTGCTTCAGCTGGTGTTTCGTTCTCTACTGGTGCGGCTTCTTCGGCGGGCTGCTCGGCTTTAGGCTCAGCCTCTGCCGGGCGGTTGCGGCGAAGTTTTTCGACGTTCCTGATAGAACCCTTCTTCTTGCCTTCCAATACTACCCATTTTGGCAGCTTGACGCCTTCTTTCTTAAGAAGAACGGCAACGCGGCTGGATGGCTGGGCGCCATGTTCCAGATAAAAAGCGGCTTTTTCTTTGTCCAGAGTCACTTGCTTGCTGTGCGGATCGTAGCTGCCCAAAGCAAAGACGATATTGCCGCTCTTAGGCGAACGACGAGCGTCTTGAACAATCAGACGGAATTGGGCGTGGCCGCTGCGGCCGGTACGTTGCATGCGGATAGCGAGCATGGGCTGATAAATTTCCTTTTGACTCTTAGGATTATTGAAACAACTAAGGCTCTATTCTACAGATTACGGCCCCTGTTGTCAAGACGCCCTCCAAATTGACTTTAACTCTGAGTATGATATTAATAATTTATAGGCTTGAGCTATTGCTCGCCTTGTTTTTTTGACAAGCAGACAGTATTGATTGCAGGAAGCGCGGCCGTTCTTCGGGCTTTGCTTCCTGTAATCAACAGAACCCACCCTATTAGAGAAGGAACCATAACCTTGAATAATCATAAAAGCGGCTCACCAGCCGGTGAACCCGTGCTTTCCTGGGAGGCTCGGATGCGACGTGCCCGCCGCAAAGCACAGATGCCGGAAATGGAGTACATACCTTTGTCCCGCGACTGGAAGTTCTGGCTGGCCATAGCCGCTCTGGTTGCGGTGCTCACCACCCTGTTCATCGTCACTTGGGTCACAAAGACCTGAGCGATCTCCCTCAAAAGGAGTATCCGTGGCACGCAAAGTAACCTTTTGCATCGAGATCGACGGCCACAACGTCGAACTCATCCTCGAAGGCAAGCATGCCAGCCACCAGCTGGCGGCAAAACTCATGTCGCGGTTGATCGACACCGTTGATGAGTTCCTGCCCGAACGACACCTTGAGACCGATTGTTTCGTCTCAGACGTCGTCGAGCAAGACACGACCGAAGGGCTTGGCTGGTCCGTCAAGGTCAGGATACCGCTCCTCAGCGACAGCCTGGAACAAGACCTTGACGCCGAGGTCCTGGAAGTGATGTGCAACGCCGTATAGAAGCGAACGCGTGCGATGACCACCGAAAGGAGGTGATTATGCGAATACGCGAAGAGGAAGGATTCTGATTCGAACCGACCGGCGACGACGCACATGCCAGCTGGCGAGGGGAGCGATAGCTTCAAACCCCTCGCCAGCCTTGGCACTTCTCTTCTAAATAAATCTGCCTGCTTGTCTCTTTCGCTTTAGGTATAAGATTTATGCCGTGAGCGAAGGAAAATATTACTTTTGCAGCTTGGCCAGGCCCTTTTCGGCCGCGGCCTGCTGGGCTGCCTGCTTGGATGGGCCGGTGCCCTTGCCGTAGAGCTTGTCCTCGATGTAAACCCCTACGGTAAAGGTCTTGTCGTGGTCAGGGCCGGTTTCTTCCATAACCTTGTAGTTAGGCGTAAAACCAAGATTGCTTTGGGCCAGCTCTTGAAGCCGGGATTTGGGATCCATCCAGGAGCCGGTCTCTAAGATTTTTTCAAACGTGCTAAGAATTACGTTTTCAATCACTTGCTTAGCTGCTTCGTAGCCCTTGTCCAGATAAATAGCGCCAATGACGGCCTCGAAGCTGTTGGCCAAGATCTGAGCCCTGGCTCGGTCGGTGCCGCGTTTTTCGCCGCGCGACAACCTAAGATACGGTTCGAAGCCAAGCGCCACAGCGGCGGCACTGATGCTCTCGGTGCGCACCAAGGCAGAGCGCCAGTTGGTTAGGATGCCTTCGGGCTCGCTGAAATTGTTGTACAGGTATTCGGTAACTACTAATTCCAGCACGGCATCGCCCAAAAATTCCAGGCGTTCGTTGTGCTCCTTGACGGTGCTGCGGTGCTCGTTCAGGTATGAACGGTGCGTCAAGGCCGTAACGAACAGATTGATATCGGTAAAATCGATACCTAATTTATCTTTTGCGAATTGCTGATAGCTGGCGGTGTCTTGCATGATTTATCTAAAGATTGCCTTTCTTTATTTTTGAGAGGGCGACAAGCATCAGCTTGCCGATATCCTCGTATTCGATCTTGTTAAGGGCATCGCGCGCGTCCAGCCATTTGCAGTCGTTCATCCAGTCTTCCGGCTTAAGTTTGTCGCTGTCGCCCAGGGCTTTCACCAGGAATATCTCGGTGGTCATGAGAACCAGGCTGGTCTGGCGGCGGTATCGGAAATTTATCTTGCCCAGCCACTGTAAGATTCGCATTTCCTTAAGGCCGGTTTCTTCGCCGATTTCGCGCCCAGCGGTAGTCTTGGCGTCTTCGCCCTCTTCGATATGGCCTTTGGGAATCGTCCAGCGGTTCTTGGCATCCTGGATAAGCAGGAACTGGATGTCGTTATTTACTCCGTTGCGGCGAAAAACCACGCCGCCGGCGGTAGGCTCGCGTACGACCTCGGAAATTGCCGGGCGACGGCGATGAATCAGGGTCTTAAAGCCTTTTATCGGTGCGGGGCGCTTGATATTAGGACGCTTGATGTTCGGGCGTTTCATGATTTTCTTGATATAGTCGCGCTTCTTACGCTCGGACTTATCGCCGGGCTTGTCGGGGGTTTTGTCTGCCATTACTTACCTGCTTTGGTAGATTTGTCGGATTCCGGTTCTTCGGTCTGCCTGAGCAGCGAACCAAGAACGCCGTTAATGAATTTCGAACTGTTGTCGCCGCCAAAGGCCTTGGCCAGTTCGACGGCTTCGTTTATGACAACTTTGGGGGGAACATCTTTGGCATGCAACAGCTCGTAGGCGCCGATCCTAAGCACCACCCGGTCCATCCGGGCAATCTGTTCGATCGGCCACTCCGGCGCCAGCGGCTGCAGGGTCTTGTCCAGCGCCGTCTGATGCTTGGTAACACCGGCCACCAGCTTTTCGATGAACTCCACGTCATCGATGGTTTCGCGGTAACGGGCGATGTTGCGCGTCAGCACGTCATCTGCGGCAAATGTCTCATCACCGGCTTCGCGCCGAAAATCCTGCTCATAGAGCGTCTGGAGTGCAACGATGCGACCTAAATGCCGGTTGGATGCCATATTGTTAACTTTCCCGGGCCTTGTTATCTTTTTTCAGATAACAGTATACCACTTGATATATAGCGGCGCCTTGTTTTTAAGCGGCTTTTTTAGACGACTCCCGAGGTGTCGTGTAAGCCTTGACGGGCGACTTGGCATTGACGGCCCGAGCCAGCTTGACTACCAAGTGGCTGCGTCGTACGCCGGTCTTGCGGTGGCTTGTGCGTTTCTTGGGCTTACCCATAAGAAGATTGACTAACTCCTTCGATTAAATTAACTGATGAATTCAACTGGCAAGTATAGCTTAATCGGCGGTTTTTCTCAAGAGGTAACGGCTAAACGACAAAATTTATCAGCCGGCCGGGCACGAAGATGGTTTTCTTAGGTTCGCCCTTCAGGTGCACCCGGACGTTGTCATTTTCCATAGCGGCTTTTACTGCTTCGTCTTGAGATACGTCTGGAGGCAGTTGCAGCTGGGCGCGCAATTTGCCGTTGATCTGGACGACAATGGTAATAGTGTCACCGCTTAAATAGTTATCATCCCACTTGGGCCAGCTGCCCTGCTGGACCGAATTATCATGGCCCAGGCGTTGCCAAAGTTCGTCGGCCGTGTGCGGCGCGAAGGGCGCTATCAAAGCCACCAAGCCGGAAAGCGCGAACTGCCAATCAGCCCGGCCGGCGAACTTATCTTTGGCTTTCAGCTCATAAAGCTCGTTGGTGGCTTTCATCATGGCGGCGATGGCAGTGTTGTACTTCAGGTCTTCCAGGTCTTCAGTAACTTTAAGGATGGTCGGGTGGATAATTCTCAGGACTGCTTCTGATTTTCCCTCTTCTTGTTTTTCGGCCCCTAAGAATTCATTGACCAGATTCCATACCCGGCTTAAGAACCGGTGCGTACCCGGAACGCCCTGCGGATCCCAGCGCACCCATAGGTCCAGAGGAGCCGCGAACATCAGATAAGTTCGGAGCGCGTCGGCTCCGTAGCCCTGTTCGATGATTTCCAGCGGATCAACGCCGTTGCCCTTGCTCTTAGAGAACATCTGGCCGTCGGCAGCCGTGACCTTGCCATTGAATAGGAATCGTTTGAACGGTTCAGGATCATTAACCAGTCCTTTTTTGTGCAGGAAGCGCGTTACGAAACGGGCGTAGATCATATGCGCTGTGGCGTGATCGGCGCCGTTATAAAAATCTATCGGCATCCATTTGTTGACGATATTGCTGTCAAAAATCTGGTTTTCGTTGGCCGGGTCGAAGTAACGCAGCATGTACCATGACGAATCGATGTAGGTATCGAGCGTGTCGGTCTCGCGCTCGGCCGGTCCGCCGCACTTGGGGCAGTCAACCTTCAGCCACTCGGTAGCCCGGGCCAAAGCGCTGCGGCCGTCGCCGCTCGGCGCGTAGTCGCTGAGTTCGGGCAAAACTACCGGAAGCTGATCGTCGGGTACCAGGACCGGACCATCTTTGGGGCAGTTGATGATAGGAATCGGCGCGCCCCAGTAGCGCTGGCGGCTGACACTCCAGTCGCGGATTTTGAATATGGTCTTTTCATTCGCCAAACCATCCTTGGCCAAATCAGCAACGATTTTTTCGCGGGCCTCGGACGAGCTCATACCGTCATATTTGCCGGAATTTATCAGTTCTCCCTCGCTAGTAAAGACTTCTTCATTCCATAGCTGCTCCCAGATGAGCTTTTGGTGGTCGGGTGTCAGCGTATTTAGGACTTGATCTTTATCAACCCAGATAAGCGTATGGAGCTTCTGCTCCGCTTCGGCAGGGTTGCCCTGCCCTTCAAGATTGTCCACCTCAGCCAACAAGCCGTATGCAACAGCTGTGCGATTCTGGTCTTTATGCGAAGCGCAGTAGCGGGAAATAGTAGTCCAGCGCGACTTGCCGATTATCCTGACATTATCGAGCGCAGCCTCTTCCCTTATCTCCATCAGCGCTGCTTCTTCGGGCGTTTGCCCTTCTTCGATACCGCCCATAATAGCGGTCGTGATGCCCTCGAGGCTTCCATGCCAGTTCAAAAGTGCGAATTTGCCGGTTGATTTATCCTGCAAGTGAACTACTACTGTCGGTCGTTCGACCATCTTAAGTCCGGGCTGCGGAGGATTGAACGAATCGTCTTCGGCCCACGACACGACTTGCTTAACGGGCAGCTGAAACTTCGTAGCAAACTCAAAATCGCGTTCGTCGTGCGCCGGCACCGCCATGATCGCGCCGGTGCCATAGCCCATCAGCACGTAATCGGCCAGCCACACCGGGATTTTTTGATTATTTACTGGATTAACGGCATAAGCGCCGGTAAAGACGCCGGTTTTTTCCTTGGAAGCCTGGCGTTCAACCTCGGTCTTTTTGGTCGCTTCTTTGACATAAGCTTCGACCGCTTCTTTTTGCTCAGGCGTGGTGATCTGCTCAACCAAATCATGTTCCGGTGCCAGCACCATGAAAGTTGCGCCGAACAGCGTGTCGGGCCGCGTGGTGAAGACCTTGATCTTCTTATCTGTGCCTTCGATTGCAAAATCAACCTCGGCGCCCTTGGACTTGCCGATCCAGTTGACCTGAGCGGTCTTGACCACCTCCGACCAATTCAAGGCATCTGTGGCTTCCAGCAGCTCGTCGGCATAATCGGTGATCTTGAAGAACCATTGCTTGACCTCGCGCTTCTCAACCAGCGGGTCATCAGGTGCGTCATGGCGCCAGCATTTGCCATCTATCACCTGCTCGTTAGCCAGCACCGTCTGGCATTTGGTGCACCACCACTGCATGCGAGCGTCCTGATAGGCCAGATTACTCTTAAACATTTCCGTGAACAGCCACTGCGTCCATTTGTAATAAACCGGCTCATGGGTCGATATTTCCTTGGACCAATCATTGCTCCAACCCATGGCCTTGTACTGCTTGTGATAGCCGGGAATGATATTGGCCATTGATTCTTGCGGCGAAACCCCTGTCTTGATGGCGAAGTTTTCGGCCGGCAGCCCAAAGGCGTCCCAGCCGACAGGATGATAGCTTTCAAAGCCTTGCTGGCGTTTGAACCGAGCCATGACATCGCTGATGGTGTAATTCATAGCATGGCCGATATGTATGCCTGCGCCACTGGGATAATTGAACATGCTCATGGCGATATATTTGGGCTTGTCGCTAGCAAGATCAGCTTTGTATACTTGCTGCTCGTCCCAGATTTTTTGCCATTTGGGCTCTATCTCTTTGGGGTTGTATCTCTGCATCAGTTGGTCCTTTAAAGCTCATTATACCCTGTTAAGCCATAAATTGGACAGACTGGTCTATACTGTCCGTATGAATGTATTGCTCCTTGCCGGCGGCAACTTTGAAGAACGGGAGGTGTCCCTGTTGTCGGGTAGATCAGTAGAAGAATCCTTAAAAGCACTGGGGCATCAATACGACGTCAAAGACCCGTCCGATGATGGTTTTGACATAGACAGGTTAGCGCTTCGCTACGATGTGGTGTTTATTGCAATCCACGGGCGGGGCGGCGAGGACGGCCTGCTTCAGCGCCACCTGGAAGACCTGGATAAACCTTTTGTCGGCAGTGGCAGCAAGGCTTCTAAGCTTTGTTTTGATAAATGGGAGTATAAGGAGTTCCTGAAGCAAAAAGGCCTTCCGGCCGTCGAGGGCAGGCTGGTTTCGGTCAACGATATGTACATCGACGATTTCATGAAGCCTTACGTGCTCAAACCCATAAACAGCGGCAGCGGATTTGATCTTCAGGTAGTGCGCAGACCTTCGGAGCGTGACCGCGGCGAAGTAGCCGAAATGCTTTCGCGTCGAGGCAAGATGCTGCTGGAACCCTTGATTGAGGGAGCGGAAATTACAGTCGGCGTTTTAGGTGATGAGGTGCTGCCGGTAGCTGAAGTAATCCCACCCGAAGGGAAAAGCTTTACCCGCGAGAACCAATATAACGGCCTGTCTCAAATACTTTGCCCTCCCGCAAACATACCCGAGGGCTTGCAGAAGCAAGCAAAAGAACTAGCCAAGCAAATCCATGACCTGACGGGCTGCAGGCATATGTCGCGGACCGATTTTATTATTGATCGCAATGGCAAGCTGCTAGTGCTGGAAACAAACACTATTCCCGGCCTTACCAACCAGAGCCTGCTGCCTAAAATGGCAGCTGCCGCCGGCTATTCTATGTCCGAGATGGTATCAAAACTGCTGAAGATGGCGGTCACGAAATAACAGTCGTCCAGGAGTCGTATTCTGGAATATTTCCCCTTATGACATCGCTATGCAGGTGGCGCAGCCGCTCGGTAATCTCGCCCGTCTTGCCATCGCCGATCTTGCGGGCATCCACTTCTATTATTGGCGCCAGGTATGCGGAGGTGCCGCAGGCAAACGCTTCTTCGGCTATGTATAGTTCTGTCAGGTCAATGGCCCGCTCTTTAACCGGTATACCGATATCTTTAGCGAGCTGAATGACCGTACGGCGGTTAATGCCTTCCAGTAAATCGTGGGTCGTATCCGGCGTAATAAGCTCGCCTTCCCTAACAATGAAGATATTGGCAGCGCTCAATTCGCAGATATGACCGCTGCTGTCTAAGAAAACGCAGTCATCATAACCGCTATCGAGCGCGTCCTGCTTAGCAAGTACCGAGTTAACATAGGCTCCGTTGACCTTCGCTCTAGAGGGAATAGCATTATCGGGAATACGGCGCCATACGCTTGTCTTCAACCGCGTTCCGTGCCCGGGCAATATAGAAGCGGCTTCGTAAGCGAACATGCTGAGGGTCGTATGCAGCCCGCGCGAACGTGTTCCCGGGACTAAGTCGTCTACATGAACTGTGGCGCGCACGAACACTTCTTCGTCAAGCTTGTTGGCCATCACAAGTTCTTTGACCGCCATCTTGAACCTGCCGAAATCCCATTTTTTGTCAAAGTCATCAATACCCACAATCCGCGCTGAATCTGCCAAGCGTTTGAAGTGATCTCCAAGCCGGAAAACGACGAGCTGGCCTTGGTTGTTCCTGGAAATCGGGAATACCGTATAGACACTGAGACCGTAAAGTACGGCCGAGCTGGCAACGCTCAAGCTGGCCGACTCGAGCGGCACCAAGCGATCGTTCAGGTATACTTTGTCTAATATTTTTGCCATTAGAATTGCTTCAGGTAATTAGTATTGAACGATACGGTTTTATGCTGGGCTTTCTGCCAGCGTTCTTCGGCAAATCCCACAAGACGCGTTACCAGCTCCACTGCCGATACCCCGGCTTTGCTCCAGTTGTGCGCGTACAGCCCTCCGGGCAGCGGGTTGATCTCATTAAAGAAAACTTCTTTTGTGTTGGAGTCGATCAGCATATCGATCCTGGCAATGCCGGTGCAGCCGACAGTCTTAAAAACATCCAAGCCAAGTTTCTCTGCTTTCTTATAAAGATCTTCCGGAAGGTCAGCCGGAACTTTGCTGTAGCCTTGGGAACCGTTTGCCTTGCTTCCGCCCTTCTTACCGCCTTGCATATATTTAGTATCGAAGTCAAAAAAATCTTCCGGCTTGGTGAGGGGCTGTTCCAGCAATGCGGGAGTGGGCTCGGTGTTGCCCATGATCGGCAGCGTTACCTCTATCAGGTTTTGTACGCCCTGTTCAACGATAATGCGGCTGTCGTAATGTGCCGCCACTTCCAGTGCATTGACCAGCTGTTCTGGCGTATCAACTTTAGATATGCCGATGCTTGAGCCAAGCCTTGCCGGCTTTACGAACAGCGGGTATTTGAGAGGTTTTATCTTTTCGAGCACATCTTTATGATTGCGGGCCAGTTCATCGTCGGTAAACCATACCCATGGCGTCGATGGGATACCGGCGCTCTCGGCAACCTGCTTGGCCAGTATCTTATCCATCGCGATCGCACTGGCTGCCACGCCGCATCCGACATAAGGGACATTGGCCATTTCAAGCACTCCCATCAGCTCGCCGTCTTCACCGTGCGTGCCATGCATCGCCGGAAAAACGATATCGATTTTTTTGTACTGCTTGCGGCCGGCGAACTGGCTGGATTTTACCAATGTCAGCCCATTGTCAACAGAAAGCTGCACGCGCGGAAGCTTGCGCATCAGTTCCTCAATGTCTCCGCTTTGGAAGGTCTTTATGTCTTTTAGTTTTTTGTCCCACAGCCACGTACCGTCCTTTGCGATATATACTGGCTCGACATCATATTGCCCGGAGGCTTCCAGCGGTTTTATCACGCTGGAAATGGCGGTTACAATCGAAACGTCGTGCTCTGTTGAGCGTCCGCCGAAAATAACTGCGATTGTCTTCATAAGCACCATGCTAGCATGGTAATTTTGCAATTACAACATACAATTAATGCTAGTTAATTGTAATTATCCGTCCAGTCATTTTGCATCAACACCAGGTCGCCTTCGGCCACGTGGTACTGCAGGTTTTCGTAGTAAGCCAGCGGATCATCCACTATTCTTATAATCCCTTTGTAGCCGCTGGCGATTAACGACGACTTGATAAAAGGCTCAACGCTGTTCTGCATTAGAACTACCTCGTCAGGATCGGCTTGAGCGATGTATTTCCCCAGCTCTATATGCACTCGTTCGGTCTCGGTTCCTTGTTCTACCAACCCGGGGGTAACATATATCTTGCGTTTTGCCTCAATGCTCTTTAATAGATCAAGTCCGGCCCGCATGCCTTCTATATTTCCGTTATAGGTATCGTCTATCACTCTCGCTCCGTTAAGCATATAGGGCTGCATACGGTGTTCGAACGGCAAAGTTTTAGCTACGCCCGCTTCTATTTGCGACTTGCTTAATCCTAAGTTATGAGCAATAACTGCTGCCAATGCTAAAGGCATTACCAAGTGTTCGCCGATGAGTCCGCTTTTAAGCTTGAGTTCGCTTTTACCTTTATTAAGCTCGAAACTCGTGCCGTCTATATCGGAACTGATCTTAGAAATCTTCCAGCCTAGTACATCTTTGTCATCGAAACTGGAGAACTGGCCGGGCTGCAATCCCAGCGCTTTTCCGGTAAGCTCGTCCGCGTATAGATTTTTAGCCTCGACAAAAAGCTGAATGCTCGCTAAATCGGCCTTCAGATCGTCGTAAGAAGCATAGTTTTCCAAGTGATTGGGCGCAACTCCCGTAACGACAGCCATGTCAGGGCTGGTTAGCTTTGCGATCTCAGCGATGTCGCCCGGACGAAACTCGCCGTACTCCAGAATAAGGACCTCTTCGCTGCCGGAAAGCCGGCTTTCTATCCATCGCGCGTGGCTGATCGCCACGTTCTTATTGCCGGGCGTCATCGCTACCTGTTTGCCTTCAGACAATACCGTAGCCAATATTTCTTTGAACGTAGTTTTGCCGTAGCTTCCGAGTACTGCGATCTT
>CAMLHD010000025.1 GCA_946479835.1 uncultured Candidatus Saccharibacteria bacterium
GCCAAAGGACGGTTTTTGATTAGTGCCGAGCAGGCGCCGTTTTGCACTTCAGACTTGGCCGGGCAGCCCATGTTCAGATCTATACCGGCAAAGTTAATGCCTTCCGGCAGACCGAGCTCACGCGCCAATTTGCCGCTTTCGATTTCGTGAGCGATAGTTTCAAAATTGACCGGGTTAAGCCCCCATAATTGCGCGAATAGTGGGCCCTCGTTTTCGCTGAAGCGCAGTTTTTTTAGAAGCTTTGGGCGGCCCGGGCTGCACAGGCCGTCGACATTAACGAATTCAGTGAAATAAAGATCGGGCGGCGCATTGGCGTGTACCACCTGACGAAAGACCGTATCGGTTACATCGTCCATCGGCGCCAAAATAAACAGGGGTTTCTTGCTTGTGTCCATAACTTACTGCGCTTTATGCGGCCAATATTTCTTCCACTATCGGCCGAGCGGCCGCATGGCTCCGGCTGTTCTCTAGCATACCTTTCCAAAATTCCCGGCGGTTCTTATGTGATTTGCCGGCCATGATTACCATGCCTCTTAGAGACATAACGCTCTCTCTTACGAGGTCGCCCATGGCCATTTCCGTAGTGGTCCGATCGTTGGTTTCCGGGTCGTAACGGGTCATCAGCTGCCTTTTCCTTTGCCCCGGCAGACTCTTGATACCGCCCTCTAACGGACGGTCGTTGCCTGTCCTCATGCCGTTGACGATATGAACGTATTGCATCGTGCTCAGCAGGCCGGTCAGATCTAGTTCGTCGATTTGTCCGACTTCCAGCCTGGGATTTACCTCCCTAAGCTGGTGGTGAAGCTCCAGCAAGCCCGAGCGCCGCCTGATGGCATCGGCTCTATAGGTTCCCATGTCCCGCGTCAAAGCTCGGACGGCCCGGTCCGGATAGGCTATGTTGTGCTTATCCTGATGTATCAGGATTTCGTTAAGATGACGGCCGACACTGCCAGGCTCATTAAGGAAAGGTATGGCTCCAAAAGCTACGTTCTGCTCCTGCTTGGTAGTCGGCACAAAATGATAATCACGGTCAAGAACGGTTAAACGCTCCTGCCAATCAAGAGTAGGCATTCCCTCTCCTCCATCTACCGACATGAGCTTACTTGCCCCAGCGCTGGCGTCTGGCGCGTGCCGTGTGGGCGCGCTCGTTCGCGTTCTTTTGCTCGCTTGTGGGTTCTTCCGATCCAGATTTGTAAGCATCGGCGATGCGGCGCAAATCTGCCGGATCAATCGGCCGGTATGGCGCTCTGGCATCATCCGACGGCAGCTCACTGTCCAAATGCTTGGCCCGGAGCTCTTCCAATGTCATTTCGGCATCGGTCTTGGGCCTGGGGTTAGCGCCTGCCTCTTCGGCCATCCGGAATGCGATGCGCTGAGCTTCGCTCAGGTCAAATTCGGCCGGTACGTGGCCATGATATGTACTGTCGTCTGCCGATTCCGTTTCGGATGCGGCGAAACGCGGAGCGTTGACTCCAGTGTACGAGGGCAGGATTTCACCATCCTGTTCATGATGGTAACTTTCACCTTCAATTCTAGAATGTATATCTTCGGGCGAGGGATGAAAGCCGGGGGTTTGGTTAGGACCTGTCATTTGTATTATTAAATCACACTTATGTTAATTTGTCTATGTCTTTGGTCGCTTCGGGTGTAAACTTAAATATACCATGAGCTACGAAGCTAAGATGCAGGTTCTGATTCCGCAGATGGAAGAGTTGGGAGTGCGGCCAGTAACTATAAATTTGTGGTGCAATGTGGTAGCCGATATAGATCGGGACTACGGTCCGAACAGTCCTAACTATCTGCGATATCATAATGCCGATCATACCGTAAATATGACCGGTCGCGGCCTGCAGATTATGCAGCTTACGGACATTAGTCCCGAAGATGCTGAAATAGTGATTGTCGGTAGCGGCTATCATGACCGCTACCAAGGCAAGCTTCATGGTCCAAGCGAAGAAGCCAGTGCCGATGCCGCCATGGCAGCCATGGAAGACAGTGGTGCTTACACCACGCACGCAATATGGCAGACAGATGAAGTTATAAAGGGCACGGTTTGGTTCCCTTGGCGCGGCGGTATCGTACAGTATGCCCGTACGCCGCTGGCCGGAATTGTATCGGACAGCGATACCGGATCGGTCGGCGAAAGATTTCCTGTGGCTTGGGAGGATTCAAGGAACTTTTATCTTGAACAGACGCCTGGCGGACAAGTAACATTCTCGGCTATGAGTAACTTTTTGATTACGAAAACCCTGCCGTTCTTTGAAAACCACGAATTCAAAACCCAGGCCGCAAGGGAGTGCTTCCCCTACCGCGCAGATAACATAGCGATCTTACGAGACTGCATAACTATCGGCATCCTGCCTGAAGATTTGGCCGCATAAGAAGATATGTGATTATTCCCAGCGGAAGACCTTGAAGGCGATGATGTAGATAACTACCGTCCAAACGCCGATGATGGTCAATTGCGGGCCAAGGTCGAGCAAACTGGCGTTCTCGGTAATAACCAGGCGGATAGAGTCGACTACCGGTGTCAGCGGAATGAACTTGGTAATGTTCTGCAGAAACATAGGCATTAGGTATGTCGGGAAAAATACGCCCGAAAGGAACATCATCGGCAATACGACCAACTGACTTAAAGGGGCTGCTTGGTTTTCGTTCTTTGCCCATCCACCAATGGCAAGGCCGATACCGAACAGCATCGTTACGCCGACGAGTACTACGACTATCAGGTTTAAATAGCTGCCATGCATGGTGAAGTCGAACCACGGTATCAATACAGCGGCGAGGAACATGACCGCCACTGCGAGCAATCCGATAAAGCCGTTGCTAAGGACATTGCCAACGAAATACTGCCAGACTTTGAGCGTAGTAGTGTGATAACGCCGAAGCACGCCGCGCTGTTTCATGCGCGGGAAGACATTGACCGGGCCGAATATGCCCAGTGAAAGCAGCGTGAAGCCAAGCATACCGGCGAAAGTGTAATCAAAGCGGGTTTGTCCCGCGGTGGCAGTAGACTCGGCCTTGACCGTAAACGGCGCGGCCGTCGGCACCAAGCTGCTGTTTATCTCTTCGAATATCCCTTCCATCACTGACGCCAGGGTTTGTCCGGCAGCCTCGTTGTTTTGGTCGTAAATAATCTGCAGTTCGCCGCTTGGATAGCTGTTGCCAGACTGCACTTCGCCGAAAGTTTCGGGCAGGATTATGGTGGAATTGATCTGGCCACGGTTCATTTTCTCGCGAGCCTCATCCATGTTCGTAACTTCTTCGTCGATTTGAAAGACATCATTCTCTTTCATCTTTGATTCGAATTCTTTGGCAAACTCCGATTGCGATTGATTCAGCATGGCTACTCGGAAGCTGACATCGCTATCACCGCTGAAGATGGAACCGAAAATTGTCAGGAAAATGAGCGGGAAGATGAAGACGAAGAAAATCGCCATTTTGTCGCGGAATAACCGCTTTATGTCTATCGGTACATAGGTGGTAATGGGTATAAGGGATTTTTTAAACTTGCCCATCGATTAGTCCCTTAAAGCCTTTCCGGTCAGATCAATGAATACATCCTCTAGATTGGCTTGCTCCACATGCTGTTCTTTCTTGAAGCCTTTTTTCAGAAGATTCTTAATCAGGTTCTTTGGCGTATCCATGGCGATGATCTCGCCCTTGTCCATAACTGCCACCCTGTCGCAAAGCAACTCGGCTTCTTCCATATAATGAGTTGTCATGATAACCGTAACGCCGCGCTTTTGAACCTCTCGGATGAGATCCCAAAGATTGCGGCGGGCCTGCGGGTCCAATCCGGTAGTGGGTTCATCTAAGAAAAATACCTTGGGGCCGTGGACCAAAGCGGCGGCGATTGAAAACCGCTGGCGCTGCCCGCCCGAAAGCTGCTCGGGATAGGCATTGGCCTTGTCTTCCAGCTGGACATCCTTCAGAAAGTTGCGTGCGTTAACCTTCTCGCCGTAAAAGGCGGCGAACATATCTATGAGCTCGGTCAGCTTGGTTTTTTCTTCAAAGCTGGGAGTTTGAGGCTGCACACCGATGAGTGATTTGACTTTGTCCTGGTTGCTGGCAACGTCATAGCCTGCCAGCGTGGCCGAACCGCCGTCAATCGGACGCATGGTTTCCAGCATTTCAAGCGTCGTGGTCTTGCCGGCGCCGTTCGGACCTAGGATGCCGAAGATTTCGCCCTCATGAACCTCGAAACTGATGCCTTTGACCACCGTTTTCTTGCCATATTTCTTCGTCAGTTTTTGGGCGCGGACTATAGAGTTTGTTTTTGCCATGTAGTCTTAAGTATAGAGGTAAGGGGGTCGGCCTGCAAATAAAAACACCCCTTAGATCAAGGGGTGTTTTTTGTTCAGATACTACTATTAGCTCTGAGTGTTGGTGTCACACTTCTGGCCGTCTGGGTTCTGCTTGACGAATTCGGTGATAGCCTTGGCTACGGCGCCGTCGTCCTTCAGGTTCTCCCAGAAAGTAACTTGCTCGTGGTTGATGACCATCTTGTCCTCCGGACCATGAAGCTCACAACCCAGCTTAGCCAGCGAGATGTTCTGCTGAGCCTGTTGGTTGTCGCCCTGATTGGTGTCCGGCTGAACCTGCTCGTTGACCCGCAGGTAGTAAATGTTATCGAGAGTAAGATACTTGCTGTTCATCTCACGGATCTTGCCAAAGTAGACTTGACCGCCGTTAAGGAACACAGCCTGGAACTTATCTTCGTTAATATGCTCTTTTTCTGCCTTACCGCCACCTGTAGCTACGAACACAGCCAGTGCTGCTACTAAGAAAGCTACTGATATCAGCAAGACTGCTGAAGCTAGCCTCAGCCATTTGCCACGTTGCCTCTTACCGCCATTAGCGGAATGGTGCGCAGCCCCTGCTGATGCGGCCGGCTGCTGGCCGCTACGGTTGGTAAATTCCATATGTCCTTTTCCACCTTATTTTTAATGCTATGGCAGTATATTAACCTAAAGTCCGGGTTCTCGGCAATACGCTTGTGATTTTAACTTTCCGACACTTGTGGATTAAAAATCTTTTAACACCTTTCACCCCTGTTAATACTAAACTTAAGCGCCAAAAGAGTTGTCAATCTATTGACAAATAAAATCGCCAAGGGGTATTTTAGGGGTACCATCAGTAATGATAAGAGAGGGAGTCATAAATATATGGCATACAAGCATCAAAACTCTAAGGGTGTGACTTACTACCTGAACTCAAAGAAGGTCACGCTGCGCGGCGGCAAAGAGCAGACCATCTACTACTTCAGCAAAGACCAGCGCCCAGAGGCAACCGATCTGCCAGCAGGCATGGAAGTAAACGAAAACCCACGCAACGGCTTTTTAACCGTCAAGCGCAAATAATTTAGGCTTAGAAATCTTAATAACACCGCCTCCGGGCGGTGTTATTTAATTGTGGTGCTTTATCTGTCGGCTAATCCCAAGCTGGAACAGCAGCAAGCAGGCAAAGAGCGCTAAAGAGATAACGCCGACTACCAATGACCAACCGGCCAGGTCGGGGGACCACCGGGGCGAGGCAAAATCGAACTTGTATACGTCTTCCGGGACCGGATTGGCGGCGATGCCGCGGCTGTCTATGTATTCCTCGATGCAGGCAATCCGGCCCCGACCGGAAAATCCGGACGATATCTGTTGCTCGCAATGATTCTGGGCGTCTGTATAGATATTTGAATTGATGCTTTCGATGCGGGCTTTTTCGGCCGCCAACAGGCGTTCGTAGCGGTATTTGAGCTGGATCGGCGGACGGATGTTGTTGCCGGCCGCCAGATCGGTGTTCATATGCCCGTAAACATGTTCGCGCAGATTTTTTAGTGCCGTTTCCACATCCCCGTTCTGCTCGTCGGCCGCAAAGACTGCGGCTCTCAGTTCGATCATCTTCTGGTTGTTAGCCCGAAGCGCGAACACCGCTACGGTTAGCGATAACACGCCAAGCACCGCCAGCCACCAGTAAGGCAGTGATTTGAGGCGCGAAACGTAATGGTTAAGCCGCCGTTTGTTCATAAATATCAGTATAAGGCTAAGTTGTTGATTTATTGGATATACTAAGTGTTATGCACGTTTTCTTCTCCGGCATCGGCGGCACCGGCATCGGTCCCCTGGCTATGATCGCCAAGCAGGCCGGCTTCAGCGTCAGCGGCTCCGACAAACAAGATAGCCAGTATATAGAGTATCTGCGCAAGCACGGCATTAACGACATCTACATCGGCCAAACGCGTGAAGCCCTGGAGGGCCTGCACAACCAGCAGCCGATAGATTGGTATGTCTATTCATCGGCTCTGGAAAAAGAAGATCCTGACCATCCGGAGCTTAAGTTCGTGACCGAGAAGAACATCAAGCACAGCAAACGCGATCTGTTTTTGAACCACATTATCAAAGACAAGCAGCTGAAGCTGCTGGCCGTTGCCGGTACGCACGGCAAAACCACTACTACCGCCATGCTGATTTATCTTATGAAGGCTTTAGAGCTGCCGATCAGCTACTCGGTAGGTGCCAAGATCAGCTTCGGCGACATGGGCCAGTACGACCCCAAAAGTGAATATTTTGCCCTGGAGTGCGACGAGTTCGACCGCAACTTCTTAAGCTTCAGCCCATACATGGCGCTGATCAGCGGCATCGGCTATGACCACCATGAGATCTACCCAACCGAGACTGATTACCAGCAGGCCTTCCGTGATTTCCTGGGCCAAAGCGCCTGGAAACTGCTCTGGCAGGGAGATCAGAAGAAAGTCAGCGTCGAAGTTGACGCTTCCTGCATAATATTGGACGAAAATACGCCCGAGCTGGCCAATATCAACCTGGCCGGCAGCGTCAACCGGCGCGATGCCTGGCTGGTGATCCAAGGAGTCCATATCCTGACTAAGCAGCCGGTTGAACGCCTGGCGGGAATCATGAACAAGTTCCCTGGCGTATCGCGCCGTATGGAACCTATCAAGGACAATCTCTACACCGATTACGCCCATACGCCAGAGAAGATCCAGGGCGCGATAGAGGTCGGCCTGGAAGTCGCCCAGAAAGCTGGCAAACAGCTGGTGGTAGTCTATGAGCCGCTGACCAACCGCCGCATGCATCACACCCGTGAACAGCATAGCGACATCTTTAATGGCGCTTCCAAGCTGTACTGGGTGCCAAGCTATCTGGCCCGTGAAGACCCGAACCAGCCGATCCTGACTCCAGCCGAGCTGATCCAGAATCTGAACCCCGACATGCAGGCCAAGGCCGAGCCGGCCGAATTAAATAAGGACCTGAAGAAAAGGATCAAAGCCCACCGCAAGGCCGGCGATCTGGTGCTGGCTTTGAGCGGCGGCGGCGGAGGCAGTCTGGACGAGTGGCTGCGAAAAGAATTTTCCGGCTGGTTCTAACCACCCCAATTAAGTTAGAATACTTTGGTGAAATTATTACAGGCTAATATTTGGGGCGGCCGCCTGGCCAACCAGCTGACTGATTTTCTTCAGGCCGAATCCGCGGACATCGTATGCCTGCAAGAAGTAGTAAGCACCAAGGGCGACGCGCTGATCTTTACGACGCTTGAGCAAATGCAGGAAGAGGCCGGATTCGACCACGCATTCTCTTCGCCGGTGTTTGATTTTAGCTTGATGCAAAAGAAGGCCAGTTTCGGCAATGCTATCCTCAGCCGTCAGCCTTTTACGCGCACCGAGACGATATTTACCAGGCTGGAGCACAAAGAGGACTTCGACTTCGACCTGCACGATTACAACATCCGTAACTTCCAGCACGCCACTATAGATGTAGACGGCAAACCGCTGCACCTGCTCAACCATCACGGCCATCATGTACGCCAGCACAAGAACGGCGATGAAGAAACCATGCGCCAATGCAAGATCATCGCCGATTATATCGCTGAACTTGACGGCCCGATAATCTTAACCGGTGATTTCAACCTGGCGCCGCACAGCGAATCCCTTGAGCAGATCAATCGCCTGCTGAATAATCTGTCAGCAGAGCACAGGCTGCCGACCACCCGCACGCCGCTTACCAACAAAACCGAGGTCTGCGATTACATTTTTGTCAGCAAGGAAGTTAAAGTTAACGATTTTCGCGCCTCGGACGAGATCATTTCCGATCATAAAGCCCTGATCTTGGATTTCGATCTTTAACGGTTGTCGCCGGAACCGCTTAAACGCCCGCGCTTTTGGCGGTCGGCCAGTTTTTGGACATTCATAGAGGCTACGTCTTCCAGGTTTATGTCCAGATACTTTGATAAGACGGCAACATACCACAGCACGTCGCCCAGTTCTTTTCTGATGTCTTCGCGGTCGATCTTGGATTCGTCCGTATCATGGTCGCGGACCAGCTTCTTGAACTTTTCCGATATTTCGCCGGCTTCGCCGCTCAAGCCCAAGACAAGATGAAAAAGCTCGTTCTTTCTAGTCAGGTCGGCGGTTCTTAAAGCTGCCGCCTGATACTCGTCAAAAGTCATAATAAATTTCCCTTTCCTATGCCTATTTTAGACCAAGACTTGGCTAAAGCAGGCCGAGTGCGAACAATAACACAACGATCACGAGCGCGGCCATCCAGGTTGCCGGGCTGGTGGTGTGCTTGACCAGCTCTTTAGCCACAAAAGACGATTGAGCCCGCTGCTTGAGCTTGCTGGCATCAAAAGGGTTGCCGGCGGGTTTCTTGTCTTCGGCTTTGGTTTTGGCCGCTGGCTTGTCATCGGCCCGCAAGGCGGCCGAACCAACTTGTACGGCCAGCTGCGGTTCAGCCAGCTCCTGATGGCGGATTTTCTCGGCCCGCTGTTCGCGCTTGAATTCTTCTCCGTACTCTAGCTCGGGCTGCTCTGCAGCCTTGCCGGTCTTCTTATCGATTTCTATACGGTGCCAGGCGCTGGTTTCTACCTTGCGGCCTTCTGGCTGTTCGAAATCTTTCTCTTTGACTTCCTGTTCTTCCCGCGCAGGCTCTGGCTTGGTTTCTTGCTTGGGGGCTGGCTTTTCCGGAGTTTTTATAGTCTCAGGCTCCTTGGGTTGAGCTGCCTCAGTCCATACCAATGGCGCGGATTCAAGGCCGGCTGTTTCGGCTACGGCCTGCTCAAAAGGCTTTGCCTCCGGCAATACAAGCGGTTTTTCGGCCTGTTTTTCTTCTTTGGTAGTCTCAGCAGCCTGCTGCTGGCTCTGCCTGGCGGACTTTAACTCCTCAGCCGTTACGGCCTGGTCCTTTTCAAGCTGTTTGATCTGGTTCTGGCTGGTTTCAAGATTCTTGGCGACTTGGTCAATTTCTTTTTGCTTGCTGCGGCGGCCCAGCCACAGGCCGGCCAAAGCGCCGCTGACGACGCCGCGGCTCAAACCCCGCTTTTCGGCCTTGCGGGCGGCCTTATTAGCTTCTTTGGATAACGGTTCGACCGGATCGGCGCGGTAATGCTCGGCGGCGGCTTCTGCGCCGTAAGCCAAGCCTGGATCAATCATCCGGCGGCGTTCCAGTGCTGGCGGTTCGTCAGGTATGGATTCGAAATAATCAGGAGTGGCCATCGCCTCAGTCTCGGGCGCGGCAGCTTCAGGGGTATCTGACTCCGGCGCGGGTTCGGGTTTGGCTGCAGGACGTTCGATCTTAATCGCAGGCGGCGTCCATGGCTTGGCTGGTTCAAGATGTTCGATTATAAGCGGTGGTGGAACGGCCGGCGGCAGCTCCAGTGGCCCGGCCTTTTTGTCGGCTTCGGCTTCTGCCGTTTCTTCGGGCTGCTCCTCGGTCTCATTCTCGGCTTCAGCAGCTTCCCAAATTACGGGCTTGGCCTCAACGGGTGTATCTTCGGCTACGGTTTCTTCTTTGGATTCGGTTTCCGTTTCGGCCTCTGTGTCGTTATGACTAACGAACAGTTCGCCCTGGAAATCCTTGTCGGCTTTCTTAGCCGGCTTCTTAGGAGCCGGTTCTCTGGTTTCTTCTTTGGCCTCGGTTGGTTTTATGGGCAAAGGAACGCGGGTAGTTTTTTTCTTGCGTTTCTTGGGCGCCTCGGCAATACCAGCTTCTTTTTCGTCCTGGTTTCGGGCCGATTCGAACGGTGCGGGCGGCAAAAACTCCATAGGCTTTTCTTAACCTGTATACTATACAACTTTTAGGTGTTTAAGACAATACTAGGCTATGTCCAAGTCGATGGTTTCGCCATCGGTCGGCACCATGAAGTCGATTCCCTGCTGGTTGAAAGCCGATCGCAAAGATTCATAAACGCCCTGCACGGCTTCCGGCTTCCAGTGCCAATCATGGATCGGCAGCACATATTTTGGCTTTAATTCCTGGATCTTATAGCTGGCGGCTGTAATCGAGCCCCAAGGCGCCGTCATCGGCATGGCCAGGACCGCTCTGGACTCATTGAAAGAGTGGCTGTCACCGGGATGAGTGAACAGTCCGCTGACATGAACGCCGATGTTTTCCGGCACCGTCATACCCAAAGGGGTGCGCGCATGCGTGGTATCGAAAACTTGAAGGTGGTCGAATGAGGCATGAGCGAACTTTTCTTCTGGCATATTGCCCAACTTATCGTGGACGGCCTGGGTGGTTACCAGTACCGCGTCCGGAAACTTTTTCATAACTTCCTCTACGAACGGCTGATGGAAATGGTCGAAGTGCTCGTGCGTAACGATTATCTTGTCTAGACGCTCCAGTTTAGCCAGGTCGAACAAACCGGACTCGTAAGAAAACTGTCCGGGATCTATCAGCACGGTCTGATCAGGCAGCTCCGCCAAGACACAGGAGTGAACGAAGCGCGTCAGCCTGATCTTGGCCATAGGATTATCCTAGAGCGAGGTAAGCTGCAGCGGCCAGGGCTATGACGACAACGGCGACGATAACGATGACCTTGACATTGAACTTCTTAGGAGATGCGGCAGCGGGAGCTACCGGCGGGGTCGGGCCAGCTGGCTGTTCTTCGGAGGCAGGCGCCGCCGGTTCGGTTGGCGGAGCCGGGGCCGGTTCTGCAGGAGCAGGCGCCGGAGCCGGGCTGTCGGCCGGAGCCGGATTCTGGTTGTCTTGATTGGGATTCTGATTAGGATCCATAATTAATATTCCCTCATTTGGTTAATATTGGTTTCTAACCATACATTGTACAGCATAAGCGTAAGAGCTTGAAAACCCGGGGTTGATGGCTCTGATATCATTAAATGAAGAATTATGCTAATCAGGCTCGTCCGACTCTTCAAGCGTCTGCTGGTTTTAGGCTTTGGTATCTTCGTAGTCTATCTGGCCGTTTGGAAATTTTTCCCGTTCTTTGACAACCGGATCCCTTGGGCGTTGGCCCTGTTCGCAACCTATGTGTTTACGGCCTATCTATTCATTCCGCTGATCTTCCGCTTGTTCCGCCTGTTCGTCAGACCCAAGCACCTGCCGACCTACTGCGTAACGCCGGACGGATATGCTTCGGACCCGGTGAATATCGGCATTATTGGCAACCGGCGGCAGATCAAAAAGGCATTCCGGAAAGCCGGCTGGTACACGGCCGATAAAAAAACCCTTAAAAGCATGTTTAAGATGCTAAGGTCCATGCTGACGCGCCGGCATTACTACAATGCCCCGTTCAGCAGCCTTTACCTGTTCGGACGCAAGCAGGACCTGGGCTTCCAAAAACCGTTCGGCGACAGCCCGACGCTCAGGCATCACGTGCGCTTCTGGGCCTGCCATCTTAAGGGTCCTGACGCCTTTCATGAGCACGTCGGCTTTTGGCGGCGTTTTCATCGGCCCAGTATGGACCAGGCCAGCCGCCAGCTATGGGTGGGCGCCGCCAGCAAAGATGTCGGCATCATGCCTATCCGCCATAATGCCCAGCTGACCCATATGATCGATCCCGACACCAATGCCGAGCGCGACATGATCGTAGAGGATCTGCGCAACAGCCACTCTGTAGCCAAAACCATCACCGAACGGGTGCATGAAGGGTTGAACTTAAGCAACCGAGCCCTAGGCGGCTTCCTGCACGCCGATGGCAAAATCCGCATTTGTATACTTAAGGACTAAG
>CAMLHD010000026.1 GCA_946479835.1 uncultured Candidatus Saccharibacteria bacterium
TCTGGGTCAAAACTCCAGGCGGATACCAATCCAAGATAAACGCGATTTATTCCAATGGCAAAAGCGGCTATCTGAACGATCTGCCTTTCAATCAGCGCAATACGGCCGAGAACAAGGATAAGGCCGAAAAAGCGGGCATAGATGCCATCAAAAAAGTCGTTAGTGACACTATCGGCGTGCCCATCCATTATCACGTGATGGTTGATTTCGAAGGCTTCAAAAAAGCCATTGATACCGTTGGGGGCGTGGATATAAACGTCAGTGAAAGCATGGCTGTATCAGAGAGGATGTGGCTGGCCGGTACTGGCTGGTATAACCTCGATGTAGATCCGGGCCAGCAGCATTTCGATGGCACACGTGCTTTAGCCTTTTCGCGTTCGCGCAAGACCAGCGCGCGCGGCGACTTTGCCCGGGCCGAGCGTCAGCGGGCCGTCATCGTAGCTTTGAAAGAAAAAGTCCTAAGCACCGGAACCTTGGCTAATCCGCTGAAGCTCAATCAGCTGATAAGCGATTTTTCCGGCCGTATATCAACAGACTTTTCTACCGACGAAATCATGCGGGTCTACGATCTGTCCAAGGAAATCTCGGGCGACAAGGTACTGTCTGTCGGGCTTGATGAATACGTCAAGGGCGATATGATCAATGGTCAGTCTGTCCAAGTGCCCAAAGCCGGAACCTTCGACTACTCCGAAATTCAAAACTATGTTCGCAACGTTATGCGCGACTCGTTCTTAAAGAGCGAAGACGCCAAGATAATCATCCTTAACGGTACTGACCGAACGGGCCTGGCCACCACCAAGTCCAAGGAGCTTAAATCGTTCGGCTATAACGTGGTTTCGGTAGGCGACGCGCCAACCAAGAGCTATCAAAATACCGTAATCGTGGATCTTACTAAAGGCAAGAAGCGCTACACGCTGAGCTATCTGGAGAAGCGTCTGGGCGTAAAATCAACCAACGCATTGCCAGACGGCAACATCAACCCGGGAGCGGCCGATATAGTGATTATTCTCGGCTCTGACCAGAGACAGTAAACATTCGGTTCATTACGCCGCTTGGTGCTATATAATAAGGAACAGAAATGAGACGGACTGCTAGCAGAATCAAGCCGGCCAGCGGCTTCAGCCAATTAATCCATTGGCTGCTTGTTGCTATTATCCCTCTTTTGGCCTTCGCCTTCGTTCGCTGGAATATCCTGCCGGCGGCTTACGCCGTGGTACTGCTCAGCAAATGGCGGATGCTGGCAGTACGGCCGCGCCACTGGCCGGCCAATATCCGCGCCAACGCCATTGATATAATCGTCGGCCTGTCCTTTGTTGTCTTTATGTCGCAGGCGCCATCAACGGCTTGGCAGGCGATCTGGGCCGGTTCGTATGAGATCTGGCTGCTCTTTATCAAGCCGCGTTCGTCGACTTTTTGGACAACCATCCAGGCGGCGCTCGGGCAGTTCCTGGGTTTAAGCGCGCTTTATCTGCTTTGGGGCGATTCGGCCTTGATAGTGTTAGTGGCTGCTTCCTGGATGATCTGCTATCTGGCAGCCCGCCATTTCTTCAGCAGCTACGATGAGCCGCTGACCTCCATGCTGTCGCATATCTGGGGCTATATAGCCGCCGCGTTGACTTGGATACTGGGCCACTGGCTGCTTTATTACGGCTTTATGGCTCAGCCCGTCTTGCTACTGTCTATTCTCAGCTACGGCATGGCAACGCTTTATTATTTGGAAAATAACGATCGCTTATCTACGCTGGTCCGGCGCGAAGTGCTGCTGATCATGAGTGCGGTCATAATTGTCATCATATTGTTCTCCGACTGGAGCGACAAGACCATTTAGCAAAAACAAGGGGGTAAGATTAATGGCGACTTTTAAAAACACATCTACTAATGCGGCCGCTGGCAAGCCGTCTAAAGCGACTGCCTTAGCTCCAAAAACGCCTGCCCAGAAAACACCGCTAGCCAAGAAGGCCAGCCAGGCGACCACGTTATTGATGGTACTGATTGCGGCGGCGGCCGGCTTTGGTGGTGGACTATTGGGCTCTAAGTCTCAGACCCTGCGCAACGGCAACGTAGCCGATACGGAGTCCAGCCAGCAGATCATCTCAAGCGAGAGCGAGCTTATCAGCGATATCGCCGAGCGAGTCGGTCCAAGCGTGGTGTCTATCAGCGTTACCGGCGAAACATTGGCGCAGGGATTCTTTGGGCTGGAGCGTTATGAGTCCGAAGGCGCCGGCACCGGGGTCATAATTTCTGAAGATGGCATAGTGATTACAAACCGGCACGTTGTGCCGCGCGGTACCTCTAAAGTCAGTGTTACATTGTCGGATGGCACCAAACTTGATGATGTTGAAGTAATCGGCCGCACCAGCGAGAGCGACCCGCTGGACATCGCCTTCCTTAAGATCAAAGACGCAAAGGGCAAGAAACTTATAGCCGCTAATTTGGGAGATTCTTCCAAGATGGAAGTGGGCGGCCGCGTCATAGCCATTGGCAATGCTTTGGGCCAGTTCGAAAATACAGTGACCAGCGGCATCATATCCGGCTATGGTAGAGACATAGAGGCAGGCGGCTTATCGGACGGTACGCTCGAAAGTTTGCAGAACCTATTCCAAACCGATGCTGCCATAAATCCGGGCAATTCAGGCGGTCCGCTGGTTAATATGAACGGCGAGGTCATAGGCATCAACGTAGCGGTGGCCGAAGGCCAAAATATAGGTTTTTCCATACCGATCAACGATATCAAGGGGCTGATTGCCGGCGTCAAAGAAAAAGGCAAGATCGAACGGCCGTATTTGGGCGTACGCTATGTTTCACTTACCGACGATGTTGCTTATTTCTATGATCTAAGCGTCAACAGGGGTGCCTATATACTGCCGGCCGAAAACAACCAGCCTTCGGTTATTGCCAGCAGCCCGGCAGCCAAAGCGGGCCTAAGGGAACGTGATATCATCACGGCCATCAACGGCACCAAAATAGATGAAGACAACAGTTTGGTGTCCTTGATTAGCTCCCATTCGGTGGGCGAAACGGTAAAGCTGACCATTATCCGCGATGGCCAGGAGATGTCTGTTGACGCTACGCTAGAAGCGGCGCCGCAAGAGTAGTTTTCCCCAGAAACAACAGTTTAAGGTCAAATATTTCATAGAATTCTTAAAAAATTTTCTTGCAACTGCGTGGTTCGATGATACACTTGGTTTAAGTAAACAAAAGATAAGCGGTAAAAGCTTGTAAATGAAAATACGTCGGCAAATTGGAGGGTTAGTCGCAATAGGGGTCCTGGTAGCCAACCTGCTCTTCGTGGGCAGCGCCCAGGCAGCTGGCGGCAGCGCCGTAATCTCCGTAGATATCGCCCCTAGTCCGGTAACTGCTGGCGGAACCGTCAGCCTAAGCTTTTATGTCACACCGTCAGCTGCAATCAATGTTTATAGCGCAGCCATCAATGTCAGTCTCTCAAATCTTTCGTTCATATCCTACAGCCCGTCAAGCTCACCGATGAGCGGCAGCAACTCAGTCGCTTCTGGTGGTTCGCCTGGATCAACCTCGTTTACTATCGTCACGAGCCACTCCGGAGCCAGCGCCGGCAGCAGCGGCAAAACCCTGATGGGCGTGGTAACAGCCCAGGTATCGGGCAGTGCTGGCACAGGCCAAGCAAGCCTCAGCGGCGCCGACGCTTATGATGTAGTCGGCGATCCTATGAGCGCCTCATCCCAAAACCGCAGCGTAACCATCAATGCCCCGGCAAGCGGTGGCGGCGGTGGTGGAGGCGGAGGTGGCGGCACACCACCACCTAGTGGAGGCGGTGGAACCGGCGGTTCGGGCGGTGGTGGTACGAGCACACCTACCGGTGATGTAAATCCGATCACTCAGCCAAACCCTGATAGCACCGTGGCGGCCGACAACCAGACTATGACCGAAAACGAATACAGCCTGACAGCCGCTCAGAACGACGCAGCTGAGAACGTAGCCGTTACAACCAAGAAGCCGGCATCTTCAAGCATGATGCTGAAAGTCGCAGCCGGTCTGCTGCTGGTTGGCCTGGTGGCCGTCGCAGCAAAAATTATATTAAGCCGGGTAGCCACATCGCGTGGGCTTAGCCGGCACGCTTCTGGAGCCGTAACTTCAAACTCCGTTACGCCTCACGATTCAAGCTCAGAAAAATCTTCCAAAGACGATCATCATACTCCGGGTGGGCCAACAATTATTACGCCTAAGCAATGAAACGCAAGGTAATAGGAAAGCTGCATATGAAAAAAAGAATCCAGAAAATCCGGGCAGCCTCGAAGAGGTCAAAGCTTACTGGGTTTGGAATTTTCGTACTGGCTTTCGCAGTCATAGGCGGCCTGTTCGTTATCAGCTCCCGGGCTGCTCCCGGCCTTTGTTCGACCACGAACGTCATCGGTACCGGTACTCAAACCGTAAGCGTACCTGAGACGGCTCAATACCGCCTTTGGGTCCGTATGCAAGTGCCTGACACCAGCAACACCAACAACCTTAATGGTGTAAGAATCGAATTAGCGGGCGGTTCGAACCAGTGCTTCACCGTTACTACTACTGCTTCTAACGCTGTCAATCAGTGGCAATGGATTAACTCAGACGCCAACGCAGCCTCGACTGCTCATATCACAGCTTCACTACCGGCCGGCAACTACACCGCCAAGATCCTGGGGCTCAAAGCTGGCGTAAAAGTTGACAAAGTACTGCTTCTCCGCCAAGACAACACTTGCGTACCGAGCAACACCGTATCTGGTAGCGCTCAGCCAGGCGATAACTGTACCACCCCGGCGCCTACCGTAACACTTTCAGCAAATCCGGCCTCAGTTACTAGCGGTAATTCCACAATGCTTAGCTGGAGCAGCACAAATGCCACGACTTGTACGGCCAGCGGCGGTTGGAGCGGCACTCGATCTACTAGCGGCAGCGTATCAACAGGCAATCTTACGACTACAACAAGCTATACCCTCACATGTACCGGCGTAGGCGGTTCGGGCAATGCCAGCACCACTGTTACGGTAACTCCGGCTCCGCAGCCGACAGTAACCATCAATGCTAACCCAACTACGGTGTTCACCGGCGGTTCCAGTGAACTGACGTGGAGCACTACCAACGCTACAGCTTGTACTGCCAGCGGCGGTTGGAGCGGCAGTCGGAACACTAGCGGCACGGTATCAACCGGCAGCCTAACTTCCACTCAAGCTTTCAATCTAAGCTGTACTGGACCTGGCGGATCAGCCAATGGCTCGGTTACTGTAACTGTCAGCTCAACTCCTCCGCCTAACGACACTACCGGCCCGACGGTTACCAACGTAGCTTCTGGCACAACCCTGACAGCTGGCCAAAACGTAGTCATCAAGAACCAAAGAAGCATCGCATGGCAGCCTGTCGCTGCCGACCCATCCGGCATCAAATCGCTGGTACTGACAGTAAACGATCAGCCGGTATCCCTGACAAACGGTACATACAGCTTCGGTGCTCAGGCTAACGGCAACGGCGATTATGTCCTAAGGGCGGTAGCCACCGACAACTCAGACAATGTTACTACCGTTACCGTTACCATCAGGCTTCGCCACCCCGACATCAACCGCAACGGACGCGTTGACTTGGGTGACCTGACCGGCCTGATGCTTAGGTGGGGCCAGGCTAGCACCAACCACGACATCGGCGGCAATGTGAACGGCACAGTAGACCTCGCTGACCTAACTTACCTGATGCAGCGCTGGAACAGCACTGAGTAGTTTAGAAATTCAAAACTGAGCTTTAAGAGGGTAGGAAAATGGCGGGACGGGTATTGGCAAAAGTACACAGCCTCAGCGACCTTCAACTGTCCTTACTCATATGCGCACTAGCTCTCGTACTCCTTAGCACTATCGTACTGGCGCAAGTTACGGGCCGTGGCTTCAGGTTCGAAGCCGAAGCTGGGATTTTCCAAGGCCAAGCCAGTATAGCTAATGCTTCCGACGCCTCAGGCGGGTCATATCTTAATTTTACAAGCGTGAGCAGCCTTTTTACGCCGATGGCAAACTGCCAGGGAGGCAATACGGTTCCAGCTGGCCAGGCTAACCCCTCAATTGAAGCCGAACCGATGGGCTTGATCTGGTGTTTTAATCTGTCTACTCCATCAATTACCCGAGTAAAAGACACAAATTCATGGGTTGACGAGTTCGATACCAACGTACAGATGCAGCGGCTCAACAATGGCGATATGGACTACACGGTGTTAGACGCCGAAGGTTCAGTGCACCGTGCCAAGCGGTTCGTGAACGCTAATCACTGGATGACGGATTTTGCCGGTGTTGACGGTGATGGCTATCCGCCTTACGACTTTGGCGGCACAGCCATGCGTCCCAATATGCAGTTCATGGCCGAGAACGGCCAGCTGACCATTGAAGCGGATGTGGCTACGCGCATACCAGAGTACGGGGCAAACTTATTCTGGCCCGAATTCACGGTTACTACCGCGCCTCAGTTCACGGGGCCGACTTCGTACGGAGCGATGATACGGCGTAACGGCACCTACGTTTACGAAATGTTCCCGAATCACTGGACGCTTGGCTGCCGCCTGCAGAATGACGGCGGCTTTACCTGCGCCCTTTTGGACGATTCCGAAGAAGGCGATACTCAGGCGCGCGTGTTTGAGCTGTCGCACTTCCAGTGCGGCAACGTCGACGGTAGCAATTACGCCGATGGCTACCGTTGCAGCAATATTTACGGTGGCTTGCCATCAAATCTGCCGACCGATATCCGACCATACTTGCGCCAATGCAATGCCAACGAGATGGACATGCACTGCCGTGACCGCTTCCGCTGGGAAATACGCAATGATCGGATGACATGGTACGTCAATGGCGTTAAATATATGGAACATACCGGCTTCCAGCCTGGTGCTCGAGCAGCGATAGATAACCTGCTGACGCAACCGGTCTTTGTCTACTTCGGGGAATTCATGTTCAAGCTTGATCAGCCGGCCCGGTCGCACTGGGACAGGCTGGCCATAAATCCTAAGGATTCTCATGGCCGGCTGATGCCGCCGACTCGCTCGCCGTCATTCTGCTTAGGCGAACCCCGCAACACGTGCCCGATGATATTCAATACCGACCCGACCTTGCCGCTGGCAAACAAGACCGAGTTGGATATATTGGATTTTGTATACGACAGCCCGAATGTTTTCGTAAAAGCCGGCCAGACCGTAACATGGACCAACCGCTCAGCCAATGGCTTGCCGCACTCAGTTACAAGCGTCAATGGCCAGTTTGACTCAGGTATATTCGGACCAGGCGGTACTTACTCCCATACATTCAACACGCCGGGCGTTTATGAGTATTATTGTCTGCCGCATCCATCCATGCGTGGTAAAGTAACCGTTATTCCTTAAGGTGACGGATTGCACGGTATATCTTAATGTTGTCGAGAATAAAAGATAATCAGCAGGGCATAGCGTTCGTTGTTGTTCTGATTGGTGTCGTGGTCGTCTTAGGCATAGGCGTAGCAATTGCCAATGTGGCCGTATCAAACAATGCCAACAAGACCGCGTCGATCTTGGAACAGCAGAATATAAATAACGGTTTGGCTCCGGAAACCACAGGGCAATCCATTCCTAATGAAACGCCAACTAGCGAAACTTCGAATTCTTCGCCTAGCACCGAAAAACCAAGCACGAGAACACCATCTTCTTCACCGCCAAGTTCGCCACCACCATCCAGTCCGTCTCCAGCGCAGCCTACGACGCATAACATAGGAATCTACGATGATTATTTTTCGCAGACTAGTTTGACGATCAAGAAGGGCGATACGGTCAAATGGACGAATTATGGCACTTTTCATAATGTCGTCAAAAGCGGAGCGTTTAACTCTGGCGATTTGTATGGCGGCCAAACTTTCTTATATATGTTCAGCTCAGCCGGAACATTCAGCTACGAATGCACATACCATAACGGTATGAACGGTACGATAACCGTTCAAAATTGATTTAATATTTATTTTGCAATCACAGTTATACACAACAGAGGTAAATCAATTTACTTTTCATTGACAATTCGCCCCTGTAAACGTTTAATATTACATAAGCATGAACGAATACAGCAGAGCGATCAAAACGCTCAAGCTGCCGGTTATAGGAGCAGTTCTGGTTGTTATGCTTAGTGTCGTCATCATTGTTGCTCAAACCTCGTTTCCGTTCCTACGTTTTGAAGCAGAGCAAAGTACTCTTGGAGTAAATGTTCAGGCCGCAGGTGATCCTTCGGCTTCTGGCGGCAGCTATATTTACTATACTGATCCTCTTACCACGCCGCCACCGGCGGGGGTGCAGTTCTTCGATGATTTCTCAACGGTTGAAGCTATGAACCGATACGATTGGCAGGTATTCCACGGCGGCATACAAGACCCGCGCACACTACCTGATGGCGTGCATTCCTGGTGGGGCGACCATTCTATGGCCTGTGCCGCTCCAGCAACGACGATGCCTCCGACCCTAGGCCAGTTGCGCGAGGTTCACACGCATCCTGCCACAGCCGATCCCGGCCCAGTTGAAACTATCGGTGAGGTAGCCTACTGGTGCGGTCCCTCTGGCCCGGACTCAGGGCACTTCATGTCGTCGATGGAAACGGTCGGTTATGCCTCTATTGCCTTCACGCCTAAAGGTGCTCCACTCAATAATGTGCGTAAAATTTGCTGGGACATGAATCTCAACGATATAGCTAGCTGGTGGCTGCAGCTCGATGTGATTCCCGAATCACTTTTTCAGGCCAATAACGGCGATCTGTTCTACGAGGAAAACGCAGAGGTTGCCTCAGCCGCCCACAATATAACGGGTGATGCCTTCATGTTCTTTATGATGCGCGGCTCGACTCGGGTATTCCAGCCGGGCTTAGGCATTGACGATCCAGACTTCGCAAACGTATTCGCGATTACCAACTTTCCGCATCACGATCGGGCGAAGCGCTACAAGCACTGCATCATAGATAACGAAAACGGTACTATCACGGCAGAGCTCTATGGACGGCGCAGTGCTACCGATATCGAAATACGCACACACCGAGGGGCAATTCCAAACGGTCCGGTGCGCGTGATATTCGAACACTCAAATTACCACAACTCTAAAGACGCTGATCACTATGATCAATTTACGGCGAACGGGAAAACACTTGGCGACGAGCTGACCGTTCACTGGGATAACGTAAGGATAGAATAGCTTCAAGCATGATAAATATCGCAAGAAAATTTAAGCTTCCAAAGAATAGGATCTTCGTTATATGCGCGTGCCTCATCTTAAGCGGCGCGGTCTTGCTCGCTCAATCGGCGCTTCCGTCTTTTAAGTTCGAGGGCGAAGCGGGTACTTTAGGGCAGCAGGCCTTCGTGGGCGCGGATGCTTCGGCAAGCGGGGGATCATACTTGGGTTTTATTACGGCTCCGCCAGCCGGCGTACAGTTCTCGGAAGATTTTTCTTCCCCGAACAGCGTAAACAGGTTCGTTTACCAGCGCATCCACGGCTCTCCTACCCATGATCATACCGATGCGGATCCGTTTGAAGGGATTGACCAAGATACCATTAATTATACTTACATGGGTGATCATGACATGAACTGCGGCAATCCGAATCTAACGAAGCGTGGACCAATTGGTTTTGAGCCATCGACAGCACCACTCAGGACATTCCAGCAGATCAACACCTCGCGCGTGGGGAATCCTGACGATCAAACCGTTTGGTACTGTGCTCCGGGTGATGATCCGGGCAGGGCGCATATGATGACTGGACTTACCACATTCGCATATGCCCACTTGGATTTTATGCCCAACCAGACATTCCAAGATGTCAGAAAAATCTGTTTTGATGTTAACTGGAGCGAGATGGGCGGGCGTAAATGGATGCAGGTTGCCGTTGTTCCGGAATCATATTTTCAAGCTAATAATTCCCGTATGTCTTATGCTTTGCCTTCGCTCGAAGGCGACGGCAACGTCGCCGTTAAAGCTGTACTGGTCCGTAACGGCACCTTCTTGTATTCGGCATTCCGTAGCTCAATGGAGACAATTACTGGCGGAGCTTCATCAGCAGACGGTGACCAGTCCTTTGGAAGTGGCTTTAACGACGGCAGCCGCTACCATGACAAAGCGCCGCGATTCACAAATTGCATAGAGGACGTAGGCAATAATCAGATCAGAATCAGCCGCCCTAATTTCCCTAATGAACTAGGTGGCCCGGAAACCAGGACAATGCGCGGCAGATTCCCGGATGGCCAAGCGCGAGTAATCTTCCAAGACGTAACCTATGATGGGCCGAAGGGTGATAATGTCTCGGACGACATGGTTACTTGGCACTGGGATAATATTCTTATAGAGTAATGCGAAGAGTCAATATGATTAAGCCTATAAAAATACTCAAGCAACAATATCAAGCGCTTATATCTATAGGAATGATTGCGGTCTTGAGTGGCGCGATTCTGCTGGCGCAGGCCGTACTGCCTTATATCAGATTTGAGGCCGAGCAGGGTCAGCTGAGCGGACAGGCTTCACTTTCGTCCGGCACGGATGATACGGCATCGGGCGGCTCATTTGTATTATTCACATCTACGCTGCCACCGCCACCGCCAACAGGAGCGCAATTTTCAGAATCATTTGAAACTCTGGCAGGTTTCACCAACCGTTTTGAGCTTGGCTTTTCTGTAAACGATAACGATGGGGCGCCAACCGGTGCCGGAATGTGTCGTTCCGGACACAATCCTCCATGGCAATGTGTAGCCAATCTCGACCCAGCTAACCTGCCGGATTGGGCTGAACATTTTGAGCAGTGGCAGGGCGACCATGATATGAGTTGCGGTACACCGGCAACGCAGCGCACGGTGGATATAAATAATAAGACCACGCTATTTTGGTATTGTGCTCCAGGCAATGATCCGGCCAAGGGCCACGTCATGACATCTCTGCACACCAGCGGTTACGGCATAGCATGGATGTCCCCGAAAGATTATTTACGCGACGTGCGGCAAGTATGTTGGGATATGAATCTAACGGATCTGGCTGGTGGTGAGTGGGCGCAGATGATTATCATTCCAAGATCCGACGTAGAGCGTACCAATGGCGACCTTGGTTTTACCGGTCCTGGCTTCCAGGAAGGCAGCGGGCCTACAACCGGTATTCATCCTGGGCCGAACGCAGTCGGAGTTAAGATTTTCCGAGGAGGGGCAGAAGCTTGGCGTGGCAGCGGCTTCATTACTTCCAGCACAGGCAGCTTGCCGGCTTTCCGGGATCGGGCAGCACGCTTTAAGCACTGTCTGAGCGAGAACCCTGGTGGTGGCCTGACTCTTATTCAGGCCCGGCCAGACGGCAGTACTGCTACCCGTACAGCATCCGGGTCATTGCCTGACGGCGAAGTCAGGATAGTATTCCAATCCGATGTGTATGACTCGGGCAAGCACAATGAAGATTCGACTCACAGGCCGATCAACTCGGCCAACGACCCATCAACTTGGCATTGGGATAATATATTAGTAGAGTAGGGTGAAGTCATGAAACTTAAAGAAATCAAAAATCGGGCTAAGCTCACGGACATCAAACAGGCACCCAGGTTAATTTCATTGGTTTTAATCCTGGTTGTTTTTAGCGGTCTTCTCATTGCCCAATCGGTGCTACCGTCTGCGCGTTTTGAGGCGGAGGCCGGCAGCTTAAGCGGCAATGCCTCA
>CAMLHD010000027.1 GCA_946479835.1 uncultured Candidatus Saccharibacteria bacterium
AAAGGCGGTTTACTCGCAAGGGTATCGAGGGTTCGAATCCCTCTCCCTCCGCCAGATTATGGGATGTAAAATCGCCACGGTTTACCCGTGGCTTTTTTGATGCCGATGCGGCTGGAGGCTTGGATGTTTTCTACGGCTTTTTCCGGTGGTATGAGTTCCAGGTCCGTATTCTCAAGCCTTAGGCCGGAATAAGTAGGCGTGATTGCTAGGGCTTGTACAAGCTTGCCCGGTCCGTCAGCCAAGTGAGTTTCGGTCTTGCGGTATTGCTTCATCAGTTCGATGCCGCGGGTGGGCCTGAGGGCGCGGATCAGCACTGCCTCGCCGTGGCCGGCCGGGCCTGTGACTATGTTTATGCACCAGTGCATACCGTAGATGAAATACATGTAGATATGGCCGGCCTCCTCGAACATCGGCGCGGTGCGTTTAGTTTGGCCGCGGAAACTGTGCGAGGCCTCGTCCTCTTGGGCATAAGCTTCGGTTTCTATTATTATTCCGCCGATATCGCCAGCAGGAGTGTGGTGCACCAGCTCCCAGCCCAAGAAATTCTTGGCTCCATCCACCGGGTTAGGCAAGTCAGGCAGCATATTCATATTCTGGCACAAACTATATAATGTCCTTAAACGTATGGGCTTAACCAAAAAACTCTTTAACCGGGCGCTCAGGATACTGCTGCTGACCAACGGCATGGTTTTGCTTGCGTCTGCCATGCTGGCGCCGATCTATGCGGTGTTCGTGGGCGAGGTGGGTGGTGACTTGCTTGACGCCAGCTTCGCCTACGGCGTGTTCGCCGCGGCCGCCGGCGTCGCCTCGCTCGTCATCGGCCGTGTCAGCGATAGGGTGAATAAAAAAGCGGTCGTGATGCTTGGATATCTCCTGATGGGGCTTGGCTTCTTGGCTTACACCCAGGTAGATTCGGTGAGCGAGCTTTTATTGGTGCAGATACTTATCGGCATCGGCGAAGCCATCTACAGCCCGGCCTTTGACGCGCTTTACTCAGCGCATCTAGATCATGGCAAGTCCGGCAGCGAGTGGGGAGCGTGGGAGTCGCTTAATTACTTCTCTATTACCATAGGCGCCATAAGCGGCGGCTTGATCGTCAGGCATTTCAGCCTGGACACGATGTTCCTGATCATGAGCCTGCTGGCGTTCTTGTCGGTCCTGTATCTCTTAAGGTTGCCCCGAAAAGCGGTCTAGCATTAGACTAAGCCTATGAATATGTTCAAGGCCTCACAAGCAAAAACAGTAGATGAATACCTTGCCCAAGTTCCGCCGGAACGTCAGGAAACGGTCAATTATCTCCATAACTTGATTCAAAAATCCTCCCCAAGCTTTAAGCCGTTTTTTGCCTATAACATGCTTGGATACGGCAACTTCAAATACAAAAATTACAAGAAGGAAACGATCAACTGGCCGATTATCGCATTAGCCAGCCAAAAAAATTACATCAGCCTCTATGTATGCGCGGTCAAGGACGGCAAATACATAGCTGAGACCAACAAGGATAAGCTTGGCAAGGTATCGGTGGGCAAGAGCTGTATCAGGTTCAAAAAACTGGAAGATCTCGATCAGGAGGCGCTTAAGGACGTACTGAAGCAGGCTGCGGATTCGCCTGGCCTTGAAGGAGTGGGCGCCAGCGCCAAATAGTATGCAGAGAACCGAAGTCGACGATATAAAAAGTCTCGGTACCGTCATGGGTATCTGGGCGCATCCCGACGACGAGACTTTCTGTAGCGGCGGTGTCATGGCCGCGGCCGCCCAGAACGGCCAAAAGGTAATCATAGTAACGGCAACCAGGGGAGAAAAGGGTGTCCAGGACGAAAGCCGTTGGCCGGCCGCCGAACTGGCCGCTATCCGTACCAAAGAACTGAAAAAAGCGCTAGAGATCCTGAATGCCACCAAGCACTACCAGCTGGATTATAAGGACGGCGGCTGCGCCTCGGCCGATCAGCCAGAAGCCGTATCTGAGCTCGCCAAACTGATCAAAAAGTATAGGCCGGACACCATCCTGACCTTCGGGCCGGACGGCCTGACCGGACACCCCGACCATCAGACGATATCTAACTGGGCCATGGCGGCCCGCCTGATGGCTGGCAGCGAGGCACGGTTGCTATACAGCGTGCAGACAACCGAGCAGTACGCCCGTTCCCAGGTTTTAGATAGCGCGCTAAACTTTTTTTACAACACCCCCAAACCGCCCACCTACGACGAAAGCGAAACCGCCCTTTGCCTGCACTTGGACGACAAGCTTTGCCAGCAGAAAATGTCCGCCCTAAAGGTTATGCCGTCGCAATACCAGATCATGTTCGAGAAGTTCGGCGAACCTGAGATTAAGAGCTGTTTCGATGTCGAAGCGTTCGTTGACGCTCTAGGCTAGCGCTTCTTCAAGCTTATCTAAAGTTCCATTGATGGCAGATACAGTAGCGGGTGAAAGCGGTTGGCCGTTTTCATCAAGATCACGGCTGGGGATTATAAGTACCGGCCGGTGGATAGCTACAAGCCCCACACGAGGCACGATCTGCAGCAGATGCTCTACCGAGCGTGAGCCGCCCACTGAACCCCAGCCGACAAAGGCCACCGGTTTGCCGGACCATTGATGGTAGGCCCAGTCGATGGCGTTCTTTAGCACGGCCGACGTGGTGTGGTTATATTCCGGCGTTAAAAAGATAAAGCCGTCGCTTTGCTCCAGCAGCTCATACCAGCGCAGCACGTGCTCGTTATCGGTTGAGAAGTCGGCATCACCCGGTAGTTTGGGATGGTTATAGAAGGGCAGTTGGATGTCTTTAAAGTCAGCGATGCTTACCTCAAGCTGAGGCCGTTTTTCGAGCTCAGTAGTGACGAGCTTCAGAATAGTGTCGGCCCGGCGGCCTTCGCGGACACTGCCAATTACAACAAGAACTTTTTTCACGATAACTCCTCTTTGAAATGTCTAAAGTTTGGTAGGGTCGATACCGATTTCTTCGAGCATCCCGGCATTGAGCTGGTAGGTCTTTTCGGTGCCGATCTTCTGCTCGTGCAGGATGCCGGCGTCAACCAGTTTGCCGAGATGGTGGCTCATGGCCGGCTGGCTGAGCTTGCCTAAAGACTGGCAATCGCGCGCCAGGTTGTTGCTCAGCAGGGCAGAATCGCCCTTGCTTAGGCGACGCACTATATCAAGCCGCGTCTCGTCGGCCAGCGCCTTCAAAATGGTAGCGGTGGTGTCGGTTGTATGCATACGACCATTCTATATTAATCTAAATATTTAAATATGCAAATGTTTAACAATATTTACCTATACTTTATACTTGAGTGCATGAAGGCTTGGAGTCCTCGCACGCCCGCCGCTTTTTATCCGCTTCTGATGTTGTCCGGTTTGTCGGTAGGGCTGTATCTATTAAGAGTATTGATTACGGGCAGCAGCCGGTTCTTGTTCCTAAATTGGAACCTTTTGCTGGCTTGGCTGCCGTTGGTGGCTGCCTGGTTGCTGAGCACTCACCTCAAGGCTGGCCGTTGGCTGTCATGGCAGGCCATAGCCCTGACCGTGCTGTGGCTGGGCTTACTTCCGAACAGTTTTTATCTGATGACCGATTTGATCCACCTCAAGAGTTCTTCCAGCCAAAACCTACTGTTCGATGCCGTGATGCTGATGGCGTTTGCTCTTTCGGGCCTGATGCTGGGCCTGGTAAGCGCCTACATGATGCACAAGCTGCTGCGCAAACGTTTGGGACGCAAGTACGGCTGGCTGGCCATCCACGCCTGCCTGCTGCTGTCGAGCTTCGCGATTTATCTGGGGCGTTACTTGGGCTGGAACAGCTGGGACCTGCTGATTAATCCGTTCTATATCCTACTGGATCTGACAGGACGGTTAACCGACACCGAAGACTTAGGCATGACCATACGGACCACGATATTGTTCTTCTGTTTCATCAGTGTCGCTTACATCGCGTTCTATGACGGTGTCAGAAGCGTGAAAAAGGCAAAATAGCGTATACTTTTATCAGATATGGAACAGTTAAGCGGGTTACTCACGGCCCAGATAAAATCGTTGTTCGGCCTTGACGCCGAAGTGACTCTTGAGCGCACTGATGAACAATTCGGCGATTTTTCGACCAATGTAGCTATGCAGCTTAGCGGTCGTTTAGGAAAGAATCCACGCGAGATTGCAGAAACTATTGTTAGCGGACTGCAAAGCGATAAAATCGCCAAGGCGGAAGTTGCCGGTCCCGGCTTCATCAACCTGACCCTGACCGATACGGCTCTGACTGGCCTCCTGGAGGCCCGGCCCTCCAAATCATTGCAGGGCAAAAAGGTCTTGGTAGAGTATTCCGATCCGAATCCCTTCAAGCCGCTGCATGCCGGCCATCTGTACACCACGCTGGTAGGCGACACTATCGCGCGGCTTTTAGAGCGGGCCGGAGCGGAGACGATCAGGCTCAATTACGGCGGCGACGTCGGCTTGCACGTCGGTAAGTGTTTGTGGGCGATCATCAAGCATTTGGGCGGCGATTTTCCTGAGAAGCTGGCCGAGATTCCAGATAACGAACGGGCGCAGTGGCTGGGCGACCGTTATGTTGAGGGCAATTCAGCATATGAAACAGACGAGACGGCCAAGGGCGAGATCGTCAACGTCAACAAAGGCGTTTACGACTTGATCGCGAACGACGAGCACGATTCTCCGTTCGCCCAAATCTACTGGACCTGCCGGCAATGGAGTTACGATTACTTCGGTGAACTGTACCGCCAGCTGGAAGTCCGCGATTTCGACCGCTTTATTCCGGAGAGCGAGGTTACTCCGCTGGGCCTGGCTACGGTTCAGCAACAGCTCGAAAAAGGCGTCTTTGAACGCTCTGATGGCGCGGTCATATTTGACGGCGAAAAACACGGCCTGCACAAGCGCGTATTCATAAATTCCGAAGGCCTGCCGACGTACGAGACCAAAGACATCGGCCTGAGCCTGACCAAATGGAAAGATTATCAGTTCGATGAGTCCGTCATCATCACAGCCAACGAACAGGCGCAGTACATGCAGGTGGTCCTAAAAGCCATTGAACAGTTTGAACCCGAACCCGCCAAACGCACCCGCCATCTGACTCACGGCGTTGTCAAGCTGCAGGGCGGGGTCAAGATGAGCTCACGGAAGGGAAATGTGGTCACCGCACTGGAAATATTGGAATCAGCCAGGGAGGCCGGCAAGGCGGCAGGCGTAGCCAGCGAGGAACACACGATCCTGGCGGCTGTAAAGTATTCGTTTGCCAAGAACCGCATCGGCGGCGATATTGTATACGATCCGGCCGAATCGGTCGCGCTGGAAGGTAGTTCCGGGCCTTATCTGCAGTACGCTCATGCCCGGGCCTGCAGCATCCTAAGAAAAGTCGAACCAAAAGAAGCCGAGCTGGACAATCTACAGCCCGGGGAACGAAGTCTGGCGCGCAAAATCGGCGAGTACGCCGAAACCGTAGACAAGGCAACCGATGAACTCATGCCACATCATATCGCCATCTATCTTTACGAACTGGCGCAAACTTTCAACCGGTTTTATGAGAGCAACCGAGTGGTGGGCGACGAGCGCGAGGCCAGCCGGTTACATCTGGTAAAAGCTTACGCCGATACGCTAAAAAGCGGCCTGGAGCTGCTCGGCATCCAGGCGCCGGAGAAAATGTAGCCGTAATTTGTTATGCTAACCTGAAGAAAAGGAACAGACATGGAAAAAGAATCGGACGATGCGCCTAAGAACGAACGGGAACATAAAGTAGCCGCCCATGCCCGCGCCAAACTGCTACGCGAACTTGGCGGCAAGGATTCGTTCGTCGGCAAGCAGACCAGAGGCTTCATGAACTTTATCCGCGAGCAAGGGGTGGTCAGCCTGGCCGTAGGCTTGGCATTGGGTACGGCCGCTACGGTGCTAGTCAAATCCATCGTCGACAACATGATAACTCCTGTCATTGGCGCGGTATTGCCCGGCGGTTCGGATCTGGCCGGCAAGTATTTCTGCCTGACCACAGGGCCAAACGGCGAGTGTATGAACAAGATAAGCTGGGGTATCGTTATCAGCAACTTGATAACTTTCTTTGCCATGGCAGCCATCATCTACTTTGTCGTAAAAGGGCTGAAGTTAGACAAGCTCGACAAGAAAAAAGAGGATTAGCGGTTTGCACACTCAAAAAGTGTATACTTGAAGCAAACAACTAATTAAGGGGTAATAAAAATGTACATCAGAAAATTCTTACAACGGGGCGATGCCGCTTCGGTTGTGGTTGCCGTGGTACTGGCGATGATCTTAGTATCGCTTATCACCACCGTTACCATCGAGCCCACCAGCAAGCTGGTCGAGCTGCTTGGCGGCAGCGAACAATTCGGTTTCAGCGGCGTGGGCTGGCAGGACCGCTATGTAGCGCCGTTGGTATCGGCTTTGCTGCAGGTACTGGCGCTTGAGCTGGTACTAAGGCTGGTTGTACCTATACGCGGTGCGCTCGTCCGCCGCAAGCGCTAAATTTTAGATAATAAGCCGGGCAGATTTGTAATCTAGCCCGGTTTTTTATGTCCTAATATGGCGCTACAATAGGGGTATGAAGAGCAAAGCGGAATTAAGTGAGGAACAAAAGCAGGTGATGTTCGAAGGCGCCACCGAAGCTGCTTTTAGCGGCGCGTTGCTCAATAATCACGAGACCGGCGATTATATGTGTGCCAACTGCGGCGCCAAGCTGTTCGATTCGCTTGCGAAGTTCGATAGCAATTCCGGCTGGCCCAGCTTTAATAATCCGGCCAATACCCAGGCAGTAGAGCTGAAAGAAGATGATTCGCATGGCATGCACCGCATTGAAGTAAAATGCGCTAACTGCGGCATCCATCTGGGACATGTCTTCAACGATGCACCCCACCAGCCGACCGGGATGCGTTTCTGCATCAATTCCTGCACTTTGGATTTTAAGCCTAAAGGGCAAAGACCATGACGCTGACGACTAGCGACGACACCTTAAGCCTGGAGTTGCACGGCCGCGAACAGTTCTGGGCCATGAGAGCCAAGATTAAAGTGCCGGCCGGCACCATCAAGAATATCCATTACGAACCTGAGTTCCAGGATTGGCGTAAATGGGAGGTGCGTATGCCCGGCACTCATGCGCCCAAGCTGCTGCTGGCGGGCTCGTATTGGACCGAAGAGGGCTGGGACTTCCTCTATATCAAGCGTCCGGTGGGCTTCATCAAGCCTAAAGTCACAAGCGTACTGGTAATCGAGACCGACCAGAACCGTTATTGTCGTATAGTGGTTAGTGTTGATGAAGCAGAAGGTAAAAAGGTAATTGACTGGTGGAAGAAATTCCAGAGCAAAAACTCCAAATCCAAGAAGTAAAGCCGCCAAAATGGCGCCCCAGCCGCAAACAGCTGATAATCGCTGCGGCAGTTTTGGCTTTGATCACCGTGCTCGGACTGCTGTTTTTTGTGTTCAGCCATAAGTCCGAAGCGCCTGGACCTGAATCGGCTGAACAATCGGCTGAGCAGCCGGAGGAAGCCCCGACTAACGTAAGGATGCTAGCCACTGGCGATTGGATTGCCCACGACGCTATTAATCTTGAGGGCAAGACAGACAGTGGCTACAGCTACGCCTCGATGACCGAACCCTTTAAGACTTATTTTGAAGCGGCGGACCTAAATTTTTGCAATCAAGCTACGCTGGCCGGCGGGGAGAGCTTCGGTATCAGCGGATACCCGATATTCAATGCTCCGTTTGAGTGGATTCACGATATGAAGGGCTTGGGCTGCAATGTCATCAACACCGGCACCAATCACACGAACGACAAAGGGCAGGGGCCGATCACTGCTCAGGCTGACGAATGGGACAAACAGCAAATTTTAGCCCATGCCGGCTCCAATCGAAGTGCCGAGGAGCAAAACAAAGTGCGTTATTTTGAGAATAACGGCATCAAATTCGCTTTGCTCTCTTACAGCACCTATTCAAACACGCCCAACCCCAATCCTTACAGCTTGAACCGTTTCACGGAGCCGCTGGTTACCACGCAGATGACCGAAGCCAGGGCCCAGGCCGACATCGTTATCGTCAGCATGCGCTGGGGCACGGAATATTCGTCCGGCATCAATTCAGCGCAGGAAGAAGCGGCCCAGAAACTGGCCGGGCTTGGCGCCGATATTGTCCTGGGGCACGGCCCGCACGTTCTCGAGCCGGTCAAGCGACTATCGGGCCTGGACGGCCGCGAGACGATAGTTTGGTTCAGTTTAGGCAATTTCTTGAACGCCCAGCTGGAAACCGAGGCCCGCACAGGCTGTGTGGCAACCTTTACATTCGATATAGCCTCTAAGAAGCTGACAGATTCGATGTGCCTGCCGTTTTATCAGCATTATGAATGGACAGCCGAAGCCAAGGCGGCCGAAAAACTGCTGGAACGCGACAACTTCTTGATCATGCCGCTCTATAAGGCAGACGGATATTTAGCAAAATCGCTGCTGGATACGACCGTGCAGGCCCAGATGGACCGCATCAGCGGGATCGTTAACACCTATACGAAGATTCCGGTCCATAACGCCGACGATCTATAATTTACGGATAATCAGGGGCGGCGGGGAGGCCGAAGAACTCTTCCAGGGTCTGGACTCCGGCGCGGTGCATTTCTTGCGCTAACTCCTTACCCACCCACCGCATGTGCCAGGGTTCGTAATCATAGCCGGTGACGCTCTCTTTACCGTTAGGGTAGCGAAGAATGAAGCCGTATTTGTGGGCGTTTGCCGCCAGCCATTTGCCCTCGGGCATATCCGCGAAACAGGCTTCCAGATGGCATTGCTGAGAGGCGGAGGTAGCGTCGAAGCTCAGGCCTGTCTGGTGCTCCGATGTTCCGGGCCGGGCGCTCAGGCGGTCGGCCGCCGCTTGGCCGTCTTCGGCCACGTAGCCGTTATAGAATTGGCGCTGCAGGGCCTCGGAGCGGTAACCGCTGCCGAATACCAGCGTTACCTCATCGGTCTTAGCGGCATCGAACATGCTTATCAGATCTGGCACGGCCTGGTTGCTGTATTTCATCTGCTCGTTGCTGGCGCCAAGACGCAAGCGTACGCCCGGTACCACCAAGTCAGGTGGTACGTAGCCCTCGGGCAAGGGACGGGTCTTGTTGACTACCCACCAGGGGCTGGCGGGCTGCTCGGTCGAATATTTGGTCTTATCGAAGCCGGCTGGCGGCTGCTCTTGCGCTTGTTCTTCTTCCGTAGTATCATCTGCTGTTTGGTTCTGCTCGGACGAGCCAGACTCAGGATTTTCATTAAATATATCGCGGAACTTCATAATGCCGAAGAGGACGGCAAACAGTAGTATTAGGAGTCCTAGGATGAACAACAGCTTCTTGAGCATGAAATTATTGTACAATATAGTCAAATGACAGATAGAGAAACGCTGCCCACTAAGCTGCTCTGGATGGATTTGGAGTTCACCGACTTCGATTATCCTAACGCTCTGGTCTTAGAAGTTTCGGTAGAGGCTACAGATTTTAATTTCCAGACCCAAGGCAGCTACGAGGCCCGCATCAAGAACAATCCCGACAAGCTGGTGGAGAGGTTCAGGCTTAATACTTTTTGGCAGAGTTTTCCAGAGAACCGGGATTTTTTCCTGAAGAACAACGACCAGGGCAAGGGATTGAAACAGGTCGAGAACGAGCTGGTGGAGTTTGTCGAACAGCATTTTGGCTCGGAGCCGGCAATCTTGGCAGGCAACTCGATCCACTCTGACCGGGCGGTAATCAAGGCCCACTGGCCGGCGCTTGATCTTAAGCTGCATTACCGGATGCTGGATGTATCGAGCCTCAAGGTCATCATGCAGGGCCGCTACGGCGTTGTTTATGAAAAAAAGAACAACCACCGGGCTTACGACGACATCCAGGCCTCGATAGCCGAGCTGCAGTTTTATCTGGACTATTTTGCTAAGACCGAGAAAAAAGATGACGCATAAGGAAGTCGAAGAATATATCTTAAGCATGCCGAATGCCAGGCTGGATTATCCGTTCGGTGAAGACGTGGCCGTTTACAAAGTAAACGATAAGATGTTCGCGCTCATCCAGGAAAAAACCGACCCCGTAAATTTGAGCCTCAAATGCGATCCGGAGCTGTCAAAAGTCTTGCGCGAGCGTTATGAAACCGTCATGGAAGGCTATCATCTTAATAAAAAGCACTGGAACACGATCCTGCTCACCGGGCAGCTTTCGTGGGACGAAGTCCAGGATCTTATCCGGCATTCATATATTTTGGTCACCGAAGGCAAGGATAATCACTCGCCCGAGCTGTGATATTCACTCGCGAGTAATTTTTACTGTGATATGACGTGCTTTATGTAATCGATATCAAGTGGCAGATGTTTGAAAGCAATCATATAGGGAACAAGCGTACGTATTTCCTCTGGTGTTTGGGTGTGGAACGACTGCAGGCTCAAACGGTCCGTGTATACGCGTTTTAGGTACTCATAGTACCCGGCTGCTTGCAGATGCAGCATTTCCGGCGGGGTTCTACTGCCTTTCGAAAAATCAGGCTTGAAGGCCGATAAAATAACTGCCAGCGCAAACACCGTCATAGCAATCAGACTTAAGGGCTGGATAAAATTTATGTCATAGCGGGGATAGTTGATGCCCCAGTACT
>CAMLHD010000028.1 GCA_946479835.1 uncultured Candidatus Saccharibacteria bacterium
CTGTGAAGTATTCGAGCGCGGTCAGGCCCTGCTTGTAGCCGGACTTGATCGGCAGTTCGATAGCTTTACCGGTAGCGTCGGTGGTAACACCTAGCATACCGACGGATTTCATCACCTGGCCGACGTTACCGCGGGCGCCGGAAATGGCGGCAATGGCCATAGCGCTATCTTCGTCTTGGAACTGGCTGTTCAGAGTGTCCATGACTTTGGCTTCGGCTTCGATCCAGTTTTCTACCGTCAGGCGGTAGCGCTCTTCGTCGGTGATGAAGCCTTGCTCGTACTGCTCGCTGATCTCGGTGGCTTTATCATCAGCAGCATTAAGCAGCTGATCGATGCCTTTGATCTCGTTGAAGTCGTCCATGCCCATAGACAAACCGGACATAGTGGCATATTCGAAGCCGAGGTCTTTGAGGTCGTCGGCGATCTCGGCCGTCTTGTCCTGGCCGTACATGCGGTAAACCAGGGCCATTACGCTAGAAAGCTTCTTCTTAGTCATGGCTTCGTCTTGGAACGGAAAATCTTCCGGGAAAATTTCGTTGAACAGGATGCGGCCCAAGGTCGTCTCACGGACTTCGCTGCGGAAGTTCACTTTTACCCGGTTCTGCAGCTTCAGCTGACCGCCATCGAACGCCATCAGGGCTTCCTCTAAGCTGGCGAAACTTTTAGCCTTCTCTTCTTTTTGGCCCGGACGGGTGTAAGTCAGGTAGTAGCAGCCAAGGACGATATCTTGCTCGATGTGCAGGATTGGAGAGCCGTCGGCTGGTTTAAGCAGGTTCTTGTTGGCGGCCATGATATCGCGGGCTTCGGCTTGGGCGGCGTCGCTCAAAGGCAGGTGCACGGCCATTTGGTCGCCGTCGAAGTCGGCGTTGAAGCCTTTGCAGACCAGCGGGTGCAGCTGGATGGCGCGGCCTTCTACCAGGACCGGTTGGAAGGCCTGGATTGAAAGGCGGTGCAGTGATGGAGCGCGGTTAAGCAGAACGTACTTGCCTTTGATGACTTCATCGAGGGCGTCCCAGACTTCGGTTTCGCCGGTTTCGATCATGCGGGTGGCAGAGCGGATGTTATGGGCAAAGCCTTCTTCTATCAGACGGCCGATTACGAAAGGCTTGAACAGTTCGAGCGCCATCATCTTAGGCAATCCGCATTCGGAAATCTTGAGGTTAGGACCGGCTACGATTACGGAACGGCCGGAGTAGTCGACGCGCTTGCCGAGCAGGTTCTGGCGGAAACGGCCCTGCTTGCCCTTAAGCAGATCGCTAAGGCTCTTGAGGCGGCGGCGCTGGCCGGTAGCGGCAACGGCTCGGCCGCTTCTAGCGTTGTTGTTGTCTATCAGAGCGTCAACGGCTTCTTGGAGCATGCGCTGCTCGTTGCGGCGGATGACTTCCGGTGCGTTGAGCTCGATCAGCTTCTTGAGGCGGTTGTTGCGGTTGATGACACGGCGGTAAAGGTCGTTCATGTCTGACGTTGCAAACCGGCCGCCGGTAAGCTGGACCATCGGACGCAGGTCCGGCGGGATAACCGGCAGGACGCTTACGCACATGCTGGAAGGCTTGATCTTAGCGTTGTGCATATTCTCGAGCAGGCGCAGGCGCTTTTGGATCTTCTTTTTGCGCTGGCCTTTGGCTTCATCGGCTTCCCGGGTGAGGTCTTCTATCAGACCTTCTAGGTCGATTTCGACCAGCAGCTCCTTGAGGGCGTTGCCACCCATGCCGACGGTGATGAGATCGCGGACGTCATCGGGCAGTTCGCGGTATTCTGTCTCGCTAAGCAGGCGCAGTTTTTCGAGGTTGGTCAGCTGCTCTTTGAGTAGTTCGAAGTCTTTGGTGACGTCTTCGAGCTCTTTGGTCTGCATTTCGGCCAATGCCTTGACGTTGGCGTCTTCAGCTGCGGCTTCTTTTTCGAAGCGGGCTTTGATGGCTTCTTGGGCGGCGGCGAACTCAGCTTCTTTGTCGGCCAGCATGGTGTCGCGCTTGGCGGTATCTACGGATTTGATGATATAGCTGGCAAAGTAAGCCACGCGCTCCAGGTTCTTAACGGTCATGCCAAGCAGCAGGCCGATAGCTGAAGGAGTGCCGCGCAGGAACCAGATGTGGGCGACCGGGCTGGCCAATTGGATGTGGCCCATGCGTTCGCGGCGCACGATTGAACGGGTAACCAGCTCGCCGTTCTTATCTACTGCGGCTTCGCGTGAACGAAGGCCCTTGTATTTGGCGTCATGCGGGTTGATATCTTTGACCGGGCCGAAGATGCGTTCGCAGAACAGACCGTCGCGCTCCGGCTTTTGGGTGCGGTAGTTGATAGTTTCGGGCTTGGTGACTTCGCCGTAGCTCCATTCTAAGATGTCTTCGGGGCTGGCCACGCTCAAACGGACAGAGTCGAAATCAGCGATGTTGGTGCCGTAATTGAATTTTCTCATTACGCTTCCTCCTCTTCATTAGAGTCTGTTTCTGAATCCTCTGCCGAAACCGGTACGGTTTCTTCCGGCAGTTCATCATCTACTTGTACGGTTACGAATTCGTTCTCGATTACGTCTTCGGTTACGTCAATGCCGTTGATCAGATCAACCGGGGCCTCGATTTCGGCCACGTGAGCGGCTTCGTCCTTGATGTTGCTGGCCAGGACTTCTTCGGCATCGATGGTCTTATTCTCGGATGTGTCTAATAGGTCAACCTTAAGGCCAAGGCCTTGCAGTTCCTTGACGAGCACGTTGAAGCTCTCCGGAACCTTAGGACCGATGATCTCGGTGCCTTTGATGATGGACTCGTAAGCCTTGCTGCGTCCGTAGACATCGTCGGACTTGATGGTCAGCATTTCCTGCAAGGTGTTGCTGGCGCCGTAAGCTTCGAGCGCCCAGACTTCCATTTCTCCAAACCGCTGGCCGCCGTTTTGGGCTTTACCGCCCAAAGGCTGCTGGGTGACCATGGTGTACGGACCAGTGGAGCGGGCGTGGATCTTGTCGGTGACCATATGGTTGAGCTTTATCATGTACATTGAGCCGACGGTAGTGCGCTCCTTGAAAGCGTCGCCGGTGCGGCCGTCGAACAATTGCTGCTTGCCGTCTTCCGGCAGGCCGGCTTCTTTAAGCAGGCTCTGGATCTTTTCGATCGGTACGCCGTTGAAGCTTGGGCTGGCTACTTTCATGCCTAAACTGCGGGCAGCCATGCCAAGGTGGGTTTCAAACAGCTGGCCGATGTTCATACGGGATGGAATACCAAGCGGGTTAAGGATGATGTCGATCGGCGTGCCGTCTGATGTAAACGGCATGTCTTCTTCAGGCAAAATACGGGCGATGACGCCCTTGTTGCCATGGCGGCCGCCGAGCTTGTCGCCAACCTGGATCTTGCGCATCTGGGCTACGAAAACCTGGATCTGCATGATGACGCCGGCCTTAAGTTCGTGGCCGTTGGCGCGACTGAAGACTTTGACGCCCACGACTTTGCCGTGTTTGCCGTTGCTCATGCGCTGGGAGGTGTCGCGGACTTCTTTGGCTTTTTCGCCGAATATAGCGCGCAGCAGGCGCTCTTCTGAGCTCAGTTCCTGCTCGCCCTTAGGGGTGATCTTGCCGACCAGGATGTCGCCGGGATGGACCTCGGCGCCGATGCGTACGATGCCTTCTTCGTCCAGGTGACGCAGAGCGTCTTCCGATACGTTAGGAATGTCACGGGTAACGATTTCTGGACCCAGCTTGGTTTCGCGGACTTCGGTCATGTAGTCGACGATGGTGACGGAAGTCAGGGTATCGTCTTCTACCAGGCGGCGCGAAACGATGATGGCGTCTTCGAAGTTGTAGCCGCTCCATGGCATGAAGGCCACTAATAGGTCCTTGCCAAGCGCCAGCTCGCCGCCGGCTACCGACATGCCTTCGATCAGCACGTCGCCTGTCTTGACTTTATCGCCGGTGTTGACGACGACCTTCTGGTTGATTGAGGTGCCTTCGTTGGAACGTACAAAATGCTGCGGCAGGTAGGTCTTGGAGCCTTCTTTGTATTTGACGGTTACGGATTCGCCGGAGGCGGCGGTAACTTCACCGTTAGATTCGGCGACGATCAGCTGGCCGGTGTTGCGCGCAGCTGTGCCTTCCATGCCGGTGCCGACGATCGGGCTCTCAGGAGCGATCAGCGGAACGGCTTGGCGCTGCTGGTTGGAGCCCATTAGCGAACGGTAAACGTAGTTCTTTTCAATGAACGGAATCAGGCCGGCGCTTGAACCGATAACTTGGCGGCGGGCGGCATCTATATATGTAACGTCGTCGGCATCAACCTCGGTGGACTGGAGATACTTGCGGGCCGAGACGCGCTCGTCTACGAAATAACCCTTGTCATCGAACTCGGAGTCGGAGCTGGCGATGATGGCGCGCTCTTCTTCGGAAGCGTCCAAAAAGACTACTTCAGAGGAAACACAGGCACGCACCGGCCAGGTAACTTGTTCTTTTACGGCGGCCAAGGCCTTAGCATCAGTTGCGGAAATGGTCTTGCCGGCTTTGACTATGATTTTGCCTTTTTCGTTTTCTAAGTCGACACGAGCAATGTGGCCGGCAGCGTCTTTGGCTGTAACAGCGTTGATTACTCGGCGGTAAGGAGTCTCGACAAAGCCGTATTCGTTGATACGGGCGTAGCTGGCTAGGTTTAGTACCAGGCCGATGTTGGCGCCTTCAGGCGTTTCTACCGGGCAGATGCGGCCGTAGTGTGTAGCGTGGGCATCACGGACTTCGAAGCCGGCACGCTCGCGGGACAGACCACCGGGGCCCATCGAGCTTAGGCGGCGCTTGTGCGCGAGCTCAGAAAGCGGGTTGATCTGATCCATGAACTGGGACAGCTGAGAGCTGGCAAAGAATTCGCGCACGGCGGCTACGATTGGGCGGGCGTTGATCAGCTGTGAAGGCGTAACAGTTTCGATCTCGGACATAGACATGCGGTCTTTGGCGTTGCGCTCCATCCTAAGCAACCCGATGCGGAATTGGCGCTGGACCAGTTCGCCGACCAACTTGACGCGGCGGTTGGCCAAGCTGTCGATGTCGTCGGCTGGTTCCTGGGTGTTATTAAGGCGGATGATCTCGCTGATGATAGCGATCAGATCCTCCAGGCGCATAACGCGGTTTTCGGCCGTGTTGGGAATATCGATATCCAGACGCTTGTTGATCTTGTAGCGGCCGACACGGCTAAAATCAAAGCGCTTGTAGTTGTAGAACATGTTTTCCAGCAAAGAACGGGCGTTGTCTACAGTGGCCAAGTCGCCGGGGCGAAGACGGCGGTAGACTTCGATCAGAGCTTCGGAAGAACCGTGGGACGGGTCTTTCTCTAATGTAGTAGTGATGAAGCTTTGCTTGCCTTGGTCGACATGCTTGAAAGCGTCGCGGATCTGGGTTTCGGTCATGCCCAAGGCTTTAAGCAGCGTGGTGACGGCGATCTTACGCTTGCGGTCGATCTTGACATACATGGCGCCGGCGGCGGCGGTTTCGAATTCCAGCCAGGCTCCGCGGCCAGGGATAACCTTGGCGCCATAAGTAAAGCGGCCGGCATGCGCTTCCCTTGTAAAGAAAACGCCAGCTGAACGGATCAGCTGGCTGACAACTACGCGTTCGGCGCCGTTAATCACGAAAGTACCGCGCTCGGTCATCCACGGGTAGTCGCCCAGGTAGATTTCCTGGTCTTTGACTTCGCCGGTAACTTTGTTTGTCAGCTCAACTACGGCCTTAAGAGGCGCTTCGTACGAGATGTTGTTCTCGCGAGCTTCGGATTCGGACATCTTGGGGTCTTCGAAATGATAACCCTTGAAGCGAAGCGACAGCTTGGTTCCGGTGTAGTCGTCTACCGGGCTGACTTCGGCAAGCAGCTCGCCCAAGCCTTCGTCGACGAACCACTGGAACGATTTGTTCTGGTGATCGACCAGATTAGGCAGATCTAAAATTTCATCTGCGTTTGTAAAATAGACGCGCTTGCTGCTAACGCCTTTCGAGGTCTTTATAGTTGCTTTTGCCATTAAAGCACTGCTCCCACGTGTATTTACCGCTAACAAGCCGCCACTAAATAGGCGGACTTGTTCAACGAGATTGATAATAAATTTGTTTTATCTAGATTTGGGTTAGAGTTTTCGGCCGAAGATTACTGGTTGCTTGGCATTTTTGGTGGCTTTGCTTTTTTGGCAAATGATAATTCCACAGCAGCTCCCACACTACTTCTGAAAACTAGTTTAACCTGAAGAATGAGTTAAAGTCAACCTTTTATTGAACAGTCTCTTGGCCTTGAGGAAGGGCATCGGGACCGGCCAAATACATCTGGCCGTAACGGATGGGCGCGTATTTGAGTTCGCCGTCATCCCAGCCGCCATAGCCGTTGCCTGGCTTTGGCGTAAAGCCAGAGTCTTTTATGGCATTATGCACGTCATCATAGCTGCCTACTTCCAGTGTCCAGCCCGGATTTGCATCTGTACCTGGGTTTGTCCGCACTAATTCGCTATAGACCGGTAATAAATGATCGTATTGATCATGGCCGATAGCAACCCAGGCGGCTATGTTTGGGCCTTGCACTATATTTTTAGGATCATGAGTTAGGCGCCGCACCAAGGCTGCCGGCAGCGGCAAACGGGAACGGTAAGCCGTTAGGTTTTTGACTACAGTTGCCATTCCTAAGAGTGCCAGCGATTTCTCAGAGGTATCAAGTAAGTAATAAGTCTCGAGATTTCCTTGTTCAACTTCGCGGCGCGCTCGGCTTAGGTTGGTAATTGAGCGTCTTGGATCGCGGCCATGACGTTTCAGTACGCCATGAAAACCACGTATTTGCAGCATGGTCTTGGTAGCTGATTGGTTGGCTAGATCATAAAGCTGACCGCCAAAAACTGCTTCGTGATGACCCGGCACTTCCGAAATAGGCACTAGTTCAACTGACATAATTCAAGACTATATCTTGCCTGCGCAATTGCAAGCTTGAGCGTTTTTGTTTAGCGCGGCTCGGTCAGGAACGGCTGCAACAGTGAGCGGTTGAAGATGCGGCCGTGACGTAGCTGCTGGTTCTGCTGAATGGCCTTGAGAGAGTCGGTTTTGAAAGTAATTGAGGCTGACGCATTCTGTACCTGGTAGACACGGATATATACATAGTAGTTGCTGCCGTCGGCTTCGAAGTATTCGCTGGCCGTGCCGGACGGGATGCCAGACAGTACGCAAGCAGATGTGCAGTCTGACGAGGAAGAGTTAGTGTTCACGTTTTCCCATAAGTTGGTAGTGCCGAAACGATAAGCCTGAATCACTATGTCGCCAGCTGAGCCGCTGGTATTGGGCGCAAAGTTAGTGGTGCCTGCCCATGTAAGCGTCGGCAAAGTCAGGTTGTTGTCGAACCGGGCCCGCATCGTATATACGGGACGTTCATCCGCCTGCGCAGTTATTGAATCGTACTGACCGTCTTCGGTAGTAGTTCCGCATAGACCTAAGAAGTACGACGCGCCGCTGCAGTTCGTACCGGAAGAGGCGGCGGCCTTGCCACTGCTAAGCATAAAGCGGCCATAAGAAGTTCTGCCATTTCTTGAAGAAGCCGTACCGGATGACTGATAGATGGGCCGGTTCAAATTGCCCTTGTGGCTTGCCATTCGTAGGGCGGCTGTTGTCGGATTATAAGATGCTACGATAGCATTCCCGGATTGGTCGAAAGCTATACTGGAGTAATCACCAACGCCCGTGCCGGCATCAACCCTGCTGCATGTCCAGGCGCTGGAACCGCCAGTGCCACAGCCCGAACCGCCGGAGCCCACATAACGGGCAACACCCAAATAACTTACGTCAAGATAGCTTATGTATGCAGTGCCGTCAGGACTGAAGGCTATAGACGCATGCTGTCCAAAGGTCTGCGAAGCGTCATCATGCACCGCGGTGCAGTTCCAGGCATCCGACCCGCCCGTATTGTCGCAGTTGCCGCCAGAGCCTACGTATTGGGCAACTTTTAAGCTGAAGTTGGTGCCGTCGTAGTAGCTTATCCAGGGGACATTATTCGCATCAAAGGCAATCGAGTTGTAAGCACCAACCGTACCCGTCCCATCCACGACCGTACAGTCCCAAATATCCGATCCCGACCCGGCATCGCAATTGCCATCTGTACCCACAAACTTTGCGACTTTTAGATTAGCGCTAGTACCTTCATGATAACTGACCCAAATGTTGCCGTAATTATCTGTGGCAATGGAGGAGTTGGGCCCAGAACCGGCAAAATCAACAAAGATCGACAAAACTACGTCTTCCGAGCTAACCCTATAGGCATTAAACAGCAGGTTGTTCGTATCGTAAGCGCTGATCCACGCATTGCCAGCCTTATCAAAGGTTATGGAGCTGGAAGTAGTGGCTATGAAGGGTTCCACAGATATGCACTTCCATGCGCTGGAACCGGAAGTGCCGCAGCCGGTGCCGCCCGAGCCGACGTATTTGGCGACTTTTAAGCTCCCCGCGTCATCGTAGCTAATATAAGGTACCCCGGCAGGGCTGAAGGCTATGGAAGTGTAACGGCCAGAGTCGTCAGTATCATTATCTACGGTGGTACAGGTCCAAGCACCAGTCCCTAAACCACCGCAACCGGAACCTCCGGAGCCCACGTATTGAGCTACCATCAAGCTTGTAGCCGTAGCGTCGTAGTAGCTCACATAGGGCACTCCAGCAGGACTGACTGCAAGTGCCGAGTACTGCCCCGTGTCATCTGAATCCCCGTCTATGTATTCGCAGCCCCAGGCCGTATCCGTGCAGTTGGGCATGGCTATTATCGAATCTTTGCTGACTATTTGAGTCGTCGTATGTTTGGCATCGTCTTCTGTTACCAGGGTCGGATAACTTTCTATGGCGATGGGGCCGCGCCATTTGCCTCTTGACTGGGCAATGGCATCATCGGTAGCGATTATGAAGCGGTAAGTGGTATTGATTTGGGCCTGGGTCGTATCTATGGTCCATGCTACTTCCGTGCACTGAGCAGTGCTCGATCCATCTGCGATACTTAGGCCGCTGCCTTCTTCGGCCTGGAAGACTTTGCCGTTGTTCCAGGTGCCGGAAGTTATGCAGTCGGCATCGTCCCGGTTAGCAGAGTTATCGTAAGCAGTCATGTCGGCATGCGATGTAGTAAGCGAAGCGGAACCGCCATAGCCTGGTACCGCCGTTATTTCTCCGGCCCTGTCCGCTAAGCGGGCTACGAGTAAATTTTCGTTGAGGGAGTCAAAGAAACCCACCCATGGATTGCCATCAGGGTCGAAGGCTAAGGATGTCCTGAAGCCTACACTGGTGTTGCTAACACTTACGCAGGTCCAGGCCGAACTGCTACAACCGCTGCCACTGGAGCCGACGTAGCGGGCGACTTTAAGGAAAGCCGGGCCTTGATAGCTTATCCACGCGGTTCCCGAAGGATCGAAGGCTATCGAGCTGACCTGGCCGACCGTACCGCTGCTCTCAACGGTAGTGCACTGCCAGGCTGTGTTCGTACAAGAGCCGCTAGAGCCGACATAGCGAGCGACTTTTAGATCAAACCCGGTTGATATGGTGGAGTTGTAATAACTTACCCATGGATTGCCTGCGGAATCAAAGGCTAAAGAAGTATACTGGCCGACATCACCGACAATATTATCAATTGTCGAACAATTCCAGGCGTCAGAACCGCCAGTATTGTCGCAGTTGCCGCCACTGGTTACATAATTAACAATCTTTAAGTTGGTGTTTGTAGCGTCATAGTAGCTTACCCAAGGGTTGCCGGAAGGATCGAAGGCCAAGGAAGTATGTGTGCCGACGGAGTTATCATTATCTACTGTCGTACAAGTCCAGGTAGCTCCTATATCACAGCCTGTACCACCTGCACCTACGTATTGAGCGACCATAAGGGACGTATTAGCAGTATCGTAATAGCTGATATAGGGGTTGCTATTGGCGCCGAATGCTATGGAGATGTGATCGCCCAGGTCTGTGCCCGTATCTACAAGAGCACAGCTCCAGGCTGTATTGGAGCAGCCGCTACCGCTAGCGCGGACATATTGTGCAATGGTTAAACCGCCGGTTGCAGCGGAGTCGTAAGCAATATATGGGACCCCGGATGGGCTTATAGCCAAAGCGCTATACGAACTGGCAAAGTTATTATCTACAACTACACATGTCCACTCGCTTGATGCACAACCAGTGCCGCCGGAGCCGACATAATGAGCAAAGCGCAGATCAGAGTTAGTAGAGTCATAGTAGCTGATGTATGGAAT
>CAMLHD010000029.1 GCA_946479835.1 uncultured Candidatus Saccharibacteria bacterium
CGCCGTCGCGCTATCCGCCACCTTGAAAAAGGCCGTATTGTGATTGTGGCCGGAGGCTTGGGCAAACCGTATCTGACCACTGACACGGCCGCTGCCAGCGTCGCACTAGAGCTGGACTGCGACGTCATCCTGAAAGCCACCAAGGTTGACGGAATTTATGACAAGAATCCGGCCAAGCATGCCGACGCCGTCAAATACGACAAGCTCACCTTCCAGGAATCGGTCGAGAATCCGGATATCATGATCATGGACAAGGCCGCTCTCGGGCTGGCGATGGAGCAGAAAAAGCCGCTTATTGTCTTTGATCTACATACAGAAGATAATATTTTGCGCGCTGTCAAAGGCGAAGCTATCGGCACCCGTGTCGGTTAAGCCAGTCGGCGCTTTGCATCGCGTTCTTGGTCGCGTTTTTTGATAACTTCCCGCTTGTCGTAGCGCTTCTTACCGCGGCCTACGGCGATCTCCAGCTTTATAAAACGGCCTTTGGTCAGGAATTTGAGCGGCACGATGGTGTTGCCCTGCTGCTTGGCTTCCGTCAGCATCGCCAGTTCCCGCTTCTTTAAAAGCAGCTTGCGGTTGCGTCCCTGCACTTCCGGCGGCAGGTGGGCGGCGTTGGTCTTGACCGGTGAAATCAAGCCGTTCATAAGCCAGGCCTCGCCGTCTTTCAGGGTCACGAAAGCGCCCTGTAAACTGCCGGCTTGTTGCCTTAAACTGCGCGTCTCCGCCCCGCTGAGGGCAATACCGGCAATAAGCGAGTCTTTGATCTCATAGTCAAAGCGGGCCCGCCGATTGGAAATTACACCGGTAGATCGTGATTTCTTTTTCACAATACCTCAAGCTTAACAGATAGCATAAGCATTGACAAATTAATCTAGGTGTGGTATAATTAAGATATAAGGTTAAGTTAATTTTTTAGCTTGGCGTTCTCGGTTTCTACTTTGTTTATCTCTGAGATAGCGGCGTTCCAAAGCCCGGGGTCGTTATGGACTTTTTTGCGCCAGTACCACCATTCGACGCCCCATAAATCTATGGTGCGCATGCCGGTGGCCTTGCCGTAAGCTATGCGGTCGCGCAGGCGCTCAGGGCTAAGGGATTTGTACTGTTCTTCGGTGGTGACCGTCTTGGTGCCGCCGATATGGCTAGGTGTCCAGGCTTCGGTCTGAAGCTCGTGTATGAAGGTATCGCGCCCGGTGGCCAGCTCGGCGGCACCGGCTAAGAAGGCGTAATACCAGGCCGGCAGCGGATAATCGAAGTATCGGTGCGTCAGGTATTTGTCCCATACCCTCTTATAAACAGAGATACCTATCAGGTCGGGCCGCGGCTCGCGGTGCGGCCATGACGGCATGAAGTTGTTGCTGCGGCTGATGACAAGCGTATGGTCGGGGTCGACCCGCTTGACCAGCTCGAATTCGCGCTGCAGGCGGTCGCGCAGCTTGCTCTTGTCAGCTTCCGGGCAAATGCCGAACTCGTCCAGCAGGTGCTCGTTCTCCAGCTGGTAGCTTTCCAGCGACGGATGATCCTTGTAGCGGTTGACGGTTTCCTCCAAGAAGCTGAACAGGTACGGTTCCCACTCGTTGCCAGGCAGCTTTTCGGCCCATGACGGGATATGGCACTCCGGCCAACGAGGTTGCCTTAGGCCTATGGACAGGCTGACTTTGACGTTCTTTTCCAGAGCCATTGCCATCTGCCAGTCCAGCTCCTCGAAGTTATAAGTTCCCTCATTGGCCTCGATTATGTCCCAGTAGCTGACCAGGCGGATGCGCTCAATACCTAGGTCATCAATGATGGCCGCCATGGTTTCCTTGGGATCAAGATCAAAATAGCGGGCATAATCCGGGATGAAAGTTGCGCCTACTACTAGGGGTGTGTTCTTGTGTTTGTTGATATACCACTGGGCGATGCCGTACATGGTACCGAAGGACAGTACGACGAAAGCCAGAATGCCTAAGCCCAGCCGCTGCCAGAACTTGTGCTTGGTGGTCCAATGCGTGAAGTCCCACCAGAACTTCTGCCAAAAGCCGGCCGTGCTAGGTGGGCGCTTTACCCTGCCTTTGTACGCTGTTTTGTGGTCATCTTTGGCCATGTTAAAATCTTTTAGGTGTTAGAAAATTCGCTTACGCTTACTATAGTTATACCAGTTTATAACGAGCAAGACCATCTAGTTAACTGCCTGGAGTCGATTGCCCGGCAGACTGTGCTGCCCGACGAGGTGATAGTGGTTGATAACAACTCGACCGACCGCACCGTAGAGATGGCCAAACGTTATGATTTTGTACGTGTGGTAACCGCCCAAAAACAAGGTGTGGCCTACGCGCGCGACGCTGGCTTTGACGCTGCGGCTTCGGCTCTGATCGGCCGGCTTGACGCCGACACCGTGCTGCCGGAGAACTGGGTCGAAGACGTTTTAGCGGCTTATTCCCAGCATCAGGATTTTGCCCTCACCGGCGGCGGCTACTTTTATAATGTACCCTGCGCGCGTTTCAATGGCTGGCTGACCAGCCAGATGGTTTACCGCTTGAACCGTTTCATCATGGGCCACTACGTGCTTTGGGGTTCGAACATGGTGGTGCCCAAAGCACTCTGGAACAAGGTCAGGACTACAGCCTGCACCAAGCGGGACGATCTGCACGAGGACCTGGACCTGGCCATTCATCTGCACCGGGCCGGCGTGCCGATAACTTACGATCAAGACCTAAGGGTTGGCGTGGAAATGAAGCGTGTCTACAACACCGACAGCCTGGTACACAAGCGCCGGATGATGATGTGGCCGAACACGCTTTATGCGCACGGTTTCAAACGGGCCTGGCTGGGCACGGCCGGCGCCTATTTTCTCTATCAGGGACGGTTTTTTGTCCGGTTCTCAAATCTGGTGGCCACCATGTACCGCACCGCCCAGGCGCACTTGAATGCGACCTGGTCTAGACTGGATTAGTTGTCTCTTTACCATCTGTCTCTTGGATCTGGCAGGCGCTCCACAGTCCTAAGTTTTGCTCTCTTGCCTGACGCTCCAACTCATGGAACTCGGCCTGTTTTTGAAACGGAAACAGCTCATACGAAAAACCATAGCCCTGCTTTATGATCTCGGCGTTGACTAAGCGCCCGTCCGGCAGATAGACGTAGCGCAGCAGCCGTTCGTAGCGATCGCGGTTGGTATTGGTCGGATCGGCTTCGAGCCGGACATCATTCTGGCCTATCAGATCACGCGTGAAAGCGCCCGCTACCCGGCCGAAGCACTGCACGCTTACGCGTGGGTCCTGAGTCTCGGGCGTATCTACGCCGATGAATCTGACCCGTTCGGTCTGCCCGTTCATATCCACCGTAATAGTATCGCCATCTTCAACGCCCAAGACCTTATAAAAGCCCGGCTGAATAGTTTTGGCCGTGTCAGCGGCTTTATCGAGCCAGCCGAATTGTTCGGCCAGCCATAGTCCGCCGGCTATAAGCAAGCTTAAAATAATTGCGATCAGCCGCCGCTGGACCCGTTTTGGCAGCCGCGCCATGCTTAGGCTTCTTTGACCGGGTGAGGATTTTTAATCAGCAGCGAACCAGCCGTGGCGCCACCGATTATCAGCGAAATGATAGCTAGGCTGAGGCCGGTAGACAGATGGATGCCGAACCAAGGAATACCAAAAATATGCTCCGGCGCTATTAGCATCTTGGCGCCGACGAACAGCAGCAGTATGCCCAGGGCATGGCTGAGCAGCCAGAATTTGTCCTTGATAAATTCGAAGACGAAGTACAGCGCCCGCATACCCAGGATGGCGGCGGCGTTGCTGGCGATGATGATGAACGGATCCTGTGACACGGCTAGGATGGCCGGCACCGAATCGACCGCGAAGATGGCGTCGGTCGCTTCTATGACCAGCAGCGCCATAAACAGTACAGTGGCTACGTGCTTGCCGTTCTCAATCGTGAACAGCTTATGGCCGTCCATATGATGGCCGACCGGTATGACGCGTTTGGCCCATTTATAAAGCCGGCTCTTAGCCGGGTTGAACTCGTTCTCTTCCCTTGTCTTGAACAGCTTGAAGCCGCTGTAGAGCAAAATAAGACCGAAGATGATCAGCACCGATTCGAAACGCTTGATCATGGCGATGCCGGCAAAGACAAAGATTATGCGCATCACGATGGCGCCGAAGATGCCCCAGAACAGCACCCGGTGCTGGTATTGCCGAGGAATCATAAAGTAGCCCAGGATGACCGACCAGGCGAAAACGTTGTCGATAGACAATGATTTTTCGATTAAGTAGCCGCTGAAGTACTGCCCGGCCGCTTCCCCTCCGTAGACTTGCCAGACCACTACGCCTAAGAGCACGCCAAGGGCTATCCATACGAAGCTCTGAATGGCCGAGCCTCTCAGGGTCGGCGTGTGGTCGCGGCGATGAACCACCAGGATATCGAACAATATTAAGAAGACGAACCAGGTGCCTAAGAGCGCCCAATGCCACCAGGCGACATTGATGTTAAGCTCGGCGGTTGCGGTGGCGGCGGCAAGCAGGTTCATATTAAAAATCTATCCCTTTGTTTGCCAGGAACTTTTCATCGAAATGATGTTTCATCTTGGTCATGTGGGTAGCGATATCCGTCTTATAAAGCAGTTTTTCGGGAAAATTGCGGCCGGTCAGGCACAGGCTGGTCTTGGGGCTGCGCTTATCGATCAGCTCTTCCAGCTTATCAGAGCCTATGAGCTGGTCATGTACGGCATTGTTGATCTCATCGCAGATCACAAGATCGTAATCGCCGCTTTTGGCCGTATCCAGCGCCACTCGGTAGGTTTCTGCAGCGGCCCTTTTATGCTCGGCTTCGGAAATGCCTTTAGCACTTAACGAACCCGCCTTGTAAAAGCCCTTGCCGCCGCGGTGAAAGAGGAACCGTGATTTATAAACCGGCTTGATGTCGTCGAAAAAATCATGCTCGCTGACCTGCCAGTGCTTAATGAACTGGATAAAGGCCACTTTTTGCCCGGCGCCTAGAGCGCGGGCTGCCAGCCCCACCGAGGCGGAGGTCTTTCCCTTGCCCTCGCCGGTGTAGACCAGCACCACCGATTCTTTTACGGAGTAATCTTCAAAAGCCATTTCTGGTTTTCAGTATAACCAAAAACCATTTAATTTTCAGGGGTATTGCCCGCCGTTTCGGCTTCTGCCTCTAGTATCAGCTGACGCACGGCTACCTCCACGAACACTGCCTCTCGGTGCAGCGGCATCATCCGCCGGATGCGGTCGGCATTGGCCACCCATTCGTATTCATCTCTCAAGTAGTCCGTGTCATCCATGAAATCTTCAAGCTCGCGCCGTTGGTCGGCTTTAAGAAGATTATCGATCTTTTCAAACCGGGTCTTGTCGCGGCGGGTTTCCCTGCCTTGCAGCCACTCGAGCGTCGTCCGGTCATTGGTGGCTACATCGTTTGCCAGTTCCGGCAACGGCCGGTAAGGCTTATTGTCTGGCGAGTCGAAATGGAAGGCGTACCACATCAGGCTGGCTATCCGGGTCTGCGGTGTTGAGGCATTTCTGGCTTCGAGGATCGCGCGGATATCAGCTACGCTCATGGGCTGGGGCTCCCTTACGACTTCACGCAAGGGAGCTGGCCGTGGATCCGCGTCGGTTTGGCCGGGTCCGTCAGCAGTCCTGGCCGTACGGTCCATGTCTGGATACATGGCTTCGTCAGTAAGATGGCTGGCATAGACGGCAAAACGTCCGCTTAAGATCTGCAGACTGGCGTCCATCGCTGAGCTGCCGTACGGATCTCGTTCCGGCAGTTGTAGAGCACCCTCACTCATACCCAGAGCGTACAACAGAGGTAGCTTAAGCGCTGTGAGATTTCTTACCTAAAGAGATTGATATTAAGCACAGGTATTTCAGGAAACGAGTTTGTTCTCACGCAGGGCGTTGTCGATCTGCGGCCTGTCGAAACCGATGATTATCTGCCCGTTGATATCTAGCACCGGAATACCCATCTGGCCGGATTTGTTGATGGCTTCTTCGGCGTACTTTCTATCCTGCTCGACGTTGCGGTCTTCGAATTCGACGCCCAAGTTGCCAAGATATTGTTTGGCGGCATGGCAAAAAGCGCACCACGGCGCGCTGTAAACGATAACCACTATTCTTCCTCTTCTTCAGCCTCTTGGGTTGACAGGCGCCGGACGAAATAAATCGCTGCGGCGACGAACAGAATGATAGCAACCGTTAGACCGAGTCCGGAAACTATTTTACCGGCGCTATGCGCGGCGGCTTCTTGCTCGGTATCGTGATCGACTCCCATATGCGCGAAATTCTCCATATAGATTAATTGTAGCACTACCCGTACAGTTTCTTATCAAGCGGCTGATGTATACTGCATACAATGGCCACTAAAAAAAGCGCTGACGAACCCGTCAAATCTCAGAATTTTATCTCAAGGCATCGCTTGCTGCTAAGCTATGCCGCCATCGGCTTTTTGGGCGGAGTACTCTGGCTTGTCGCTATGCGGCTGCTGCTGGTTTCGCCGCCGCCGATTACCCACCATCATGCCAACTTCGCCGTCTACATCGACGGCGTTCGCGAAGAGTTCAAGGAATTCACTTATTACGAAGAAGTGACGGCTTGCTCGGCCGATCACGCCAACCATCCGAACGGCCGCGTCCATATGCACAACCAGGTCAACGATGTAATCCATGTCCACGATAAGGCCGTGACTTACGGTCATTTTTTCCAGGCCTTAGGCTGGTCGGTCGGCGACGATTTCTTGGCTACCCGGGACAATGTGCTGGTTGAAGGCGGTAGCAAGAAGCTGGTGTTTATTCTGAACGGCAAAGAAGTCGACGACATTGCCTCGCAAGTGGTTAACAGCACAGACCGCCTGCTGGTTTCTTTCGGCGAAACAAATACTGACTTTAACCAGCAATTCGAATCGGTGGCTGAAACGGCCGCCGAAGTCAACAAGCTGCCGGATCCGGCTGCCTGCGGCGGCGATCAAAATCTCAGTTTTATAGACCGCCTGAAGACTGCTACTTTTTGGTACTGAATCTTTCTTTCTCAACCCGCAATTTTTTGTGAGTTCAGAATGAAAGGACAAGCAGACAGGATAGAACAAGAGTAAAGCCGAGCCGGCGAGGGTTAGAGCAAAAGCTCATATCCCTCGCCGGCTGGCGATTATTCATCGGTAGTACTTGTCCCTGTAGCCCTCCAGCTCAAGCTCGGTTGGCTCGACCGGTTCCACCTCCAGGGCGGCGACCATGTCCAGCTGTGACGAGGGAACCTCTGCCCGATGATAGGCGAGGTAGTGCACGCACAGAGAGTTGGTCTCGAGCCCATTTGGCAGGAGGTGATCCATGTGATCGCTGCGGGCACCGCAAGCGCACTGGTGGTCGCCCCGCCAGGTAAGAGCTATGGTGGACTGCCGGAAGGCCGCCGCCATTTTGCGGGTGAGCTCGTCGATGACGGGCTCCGGGCTGGTGTGGCGGCTCGGTTCGATGTATAGCAGGCCTTCGTCGCTGATCATGGTTCCCTTCGATTGCTGAGGGTTCAGGCGGAGGCGAGGGTCAGGCGCCGGAGTTCCGCCCTGGCCGTATCGAGAAGCTCGCTGTAGGCAGCCGAAGCCGTCACGGTGATGTCGATACTGCCGTGGCCGCAGGAGCATTCCACCTTGACGGTGACGTCGTTCAGCAGCTCAGCCTTCAGGAAGGCGTCGAAGAGGACAGCGTCCAGGTTGGTCTCGTTGCAGCGGACCCGGATCGTGCCGGTGTAGGTGTAGGTATTGGTGGGATGCATGGATTTTCTCCCTTGATGGTTGGATGGGTATTTTTTGGGTCAGATTTATGCAGAAATCAAAGCTTGGCTTAAGCCCTGGTTCCTGCATAAAACTGTCTGTCTGCTTGTCAAAAAAACAAAGGGAGCCAAATGGCTCAACCTTCTAAATATATTGAATCATTAAATCTATATTCTGACAATTTCTTCTATTCTTGGGCTGCTATATCTAGTAGCGCAAGAATAGAAGAAGACAAGCAGGCAGACGGGGTTTAGAGAGAAAGAGCCGGGTGGCGAGGGATGGAAGCTGTGGTAGTTCCCACCCCTCGCCGCCGGCGCTGTTGTCTCAGCTGTGGCTGTGACGCCACACGGCTGTCGCCGCGACTGCGACAACTGCAGCGGCTCCTACGACGAGTGCAACTGATCTCATCGGCTCCCTCCTTTCTTGATTTGGGGTGGGAGAAGTGAGTCGACGCTCAGAGGTCGAGAATTGCGAAGTAGGTGTTCACGAGCAAGTACGCGCCAACGACCGCCAACGCTACAACCAGGACGACTTTCATTCGTCTGATTCCTTGGTGCCCTTCAGGCGGGATCAAGCGTGCGCTGACGAAGCAGCCGTTGCCAGATACAGCCGCGGAAATCGTGGCTGAAAACCTCGGCTTGGAGGGGTTCGCCTCCAGCTTGGGTCAGCTCAACCGTGACGGTGGCTCCGCCGGCCTCGCGCTTGATGGCGATGATCCGGTCCAGCCACCGATCCAGCTCTGTGTTGGTGGTGAAGGTGAACACGAGTTCACCTCGGGTCGTCGGCATATCCCTTCCTTCCGTGGTTGCCGAACGTTTCTAAGAATTTGATGCAGTTGGCAGCACTCGGCTGAATCCTCTCAGCTGCACCAAATTTCAAACTGTCTGCTTGTCAAAAAAACAAGGGAGGCAATATTGCCTCAACCTAGGGTTAAAATTATAACATCTTTAAGGAAAAAATAAACATCAGGCAAAATCTGAAACGTTAGCTCTATTCTACCCTTGTAAAGAATCTTAATCCTCTGTTATTATTAGACCATCAATGGGTAAAGCTACGGGGAGCAAGCGAACTGCTAAAAGTGTCCGCAAGGCGGACTATATGGCGATGTTCGACGCCCGCAATGCGCTGATCGCCAGTTCGCTGAACATGGGCTGGCAGCTGGCCGTGATGGTTCTCCTGCCGATTGCTCTGGGAGTTTGGCTGGACAAGAAGTACAATACCTCGCCGTCGTTCACGCTGACGGCCTTTTTTGTGGCCGTAGCCGCTGGAGCCACCGTGATAGTCCGGACTTTCAGGGAAATGAATAAGGCCACGGACAGCAAGCCCCGCGGCAAGAGGGTGAAAAATGTTTAGATTCCTAACCACTTTCGCAGCCGACGGCCCGCCGATTCACATTGCACCGAGCGAAGTCTTCAAGATCGGCGAGATTAGCATCACCAACTCGATGCTCTACGGTTGGATCTCAGCCGTGATAATCTTGATCGTGTTCCTGACGGTGCGCTTCATGATGACCATCCGCCCGCGCCGCGGCTTCATCCAGTTCGTCGAGATTGGTACCGAGTTCATCATCGGCCTGATAGCCAACTCATTGGGTTCGCGCCAGAAAGCCATTAAGTACGCGCCCTATTTTGCGGCCATATTCTTTTATGTTTTGTTCAATAACTGGTTCGGACTGCTGCCGGGCGTCGGCGAGGCCGTCAAAGTTGGTGAAACGCCGCTGTTCCGGCCATTTACTGCCGATTTGAACGGTACGGTAGCTGCCGCCATCGTGACGATGTTCTTAGTCCAGACCTTCGCTATCCGCGAATCCGGCATACATAAGCACATCCGACATTACTTTGCCGGCAGCCTGAAGAACCCGGCTACTTACCTGTTCGGTTTCTTAGAAGTATTCACCGAATTCACTCGCGTGGTCAGCCTGGCGCTGCGTCTGTTTCTGAACGTCGTGATTGGCGAGATCATCATTTCGGTCTTCAGCTATCTCGGCAAGTTTGCGGCGCCGATTACTTCCCTGCCTTTCGTGGCGCTCGAATTGTTCGTGGCGCTGCTGCAGGCCTACATCTTCGTTATGCTGTCGGTGACTTATCTGGCGGTGGCTACCCACCACAACGATTCCGACGAGCATGAGGTTGCCGACGTACCGCTGCCACGCAAGGCGCGGTCGGAGGGACGAGCATGAAAATTAAATTTGTTAACTAAGTAAGGAGATAAACTAATGTTTTTCGCAGAATTAACTGGCGACGTCGAAATCTTGGGCAAAGGCATCATGATGGGCCTGGGTATGATTGGTCCAGCCATCGGCATCGGCCTGGTCGGAAACGCCTTTATCAACGCCGTCGGCCGCAATCCTGAAGCCAGCAAGTTCCTGGGCCAGGCGCTGGTTATCATAGGTATCATCGAATTAATGGCGCTGCTGGTCTTCGCCACCCTGTTCATTATCTAAGGAGTA
>CAMLHD010000030.1 GCA_946479835.1 uncultured Candidatus Saccharibacteria bacterium
TTAGCCGTGCCACCGACAGTTACTTTCTTGCCCCGGCGGGTGCGTGCGTTGGTGCGGGTGCGCTGGCCGCGGCTAGGCAGATTGGAGGCATGACGGATGCCCCGGTAGGCCTTGATGTCCTTCAAACGCTTGATGTTTGCAACGACGATGCGCTGCAGTTCGCCTTCTACGGTGTAGTCGGCGGCTATTACATCAGTGATGCGCGACAATTCGGCGTCGGTCAGGTTCTTGACGCGTACCGTGGATTCAACTTTGGCGACGCTCAGGATATCACGAGCGTGCTTCGGCCCGATGCCGTAGATGTAGGTTAAGGCAACGCCGATCTGTTTTTCAGTAGGAATGGTTACACCTGCTATGCGAGCCATATTTAACCCTGCCTCTGCTTGTGCTTGGGCTTGAACTTATTGATGACTCGTACCCGGCCTTTGCGGCGCACGATGATGTCATCAGGACTGATTTTCTTGACGCTGGCACGTACTTTCATACGGATCACTCCTTTCAAAGAATGACACACTGCTTAATTTATTTAATTGTTATCCCGTCTACTTTGCAGAAAGACACATCTTCTAGCTTGGCTGCTATTCTATGTGTCGTTTTGCAAAGGTACGGGGCTACGATTTACGGTAGGTGATACGGCCCTTGGTAAGGTCGTAAGGTGTTAACTCTACCGTCACTGAGTCGCCCGGCACGATGCGGATATAGTGCTTGCGCATCTTGCCCGCAACATGGGCTATGATCTTATGGCCGTTCTCAAGTTCCACCTTAAATTGGGTACCTGGCAGCGTTTCCGTAACCGTCCCGCTGAGTTCGATGACTTCCTTGTTAGTGGCCATAAATATCAGTGTCGAATTATAGCAGGACTGACAACAGTTTGTAAAGTGTTTTTACAAATTCGCCAATCTGTTAGGATGCTCGGCGCCGGAGCCTTGGCAAACGGCGCTTTTTAGGGGCGGATTCTTCATCTTCTCCACCGAAGAAAGTCGGCTCGGAATATTGGTCGTAAGTAACCATCAAAGCACGTGATTCAACCGCTCTGAGCGTCTCCAGCGCCACAGATACCAAAATCAGCACGCTTGTACCGCCGATAGCTATATTGGTCTTTAAGAATGCCTGGGCGGCGATCGGTGAGATAGCCAGTAGCCCAAGGGCCAAGGATCCGAACAGCGTCAAGCGGTTGACGACCTTGCTCAGGTATTTCTCGGTCTGAGCACCGGCCCGTACGCCGGTTATAAAGCCGCCTTGTTTTTGTAGGTTTTCGGCTATTTCTTTGCTGTTGAATGTAACGCCGGTATAAAAGTAGGTAAACATGACTACCAGCACGAAGTATGTCAGCGGATAAATATAAGGCGTCCAGCCACCTATGGCGAACGTCTGGGCACTAGGATTAGCAAACCAAACGCTCAGCTTGGCACCCCATTCTTGCAGAGCTGGATTGGCTGAATTAACCATAACTTGGCCGGCATAGGCCGGAATGCTTAGGAAAGCGACGGCAAAGATGATCGGGATGACACCGGCGGTTATCAGCTTGATCGGCAGCCGTGTGGTCACGCCGCCGTAAGCCCTGGAGCCTTGGACGCGTTTGGCGTAATTGATTGTGATGTTGCGTGAAGCCTCGTTAAGTTTAACAACCACCCAAGTCGTGATCAGTACCATAAAGGCGATGCCCAGCGCATACCAAAAGGCTATCTGATTGAACGGCAGGTTTATGCCAAGGACACGCCAAGGGTTAGCCGGATCGTAGACGCTTTGCCAGATATCGGCAATGGTAGCCGGCAAGGAACTGACGATACCTATGGTAATGATCAGAGAAATACCATTGCCCACGCCTTTTTCAGTTATCAGCTCACCCAGCCACATCAGAACCATAGAGCCTACCGTCAACGCTGTTACCATTAATACCCATTGGGCTATGGTTGCGCCGGCCGTGATATCGCCCAGTCCCGAGAAACTGCTGGCGACCTGGCGCACCAAAAAGATCATGCCGACGGATTGGATGATAGCCAGCGGCAGTGTCAGGATACGGGTATACTGGTTGATCTTACGCCGGCCGAATTCGCCTTCTTTGTTAAGCGCTTCCAAACGCGGAATGGCTCTGGTTAGGAGCTGCATAATGATGCTGGCGTTGATGTACGGGCCCATGCCCACCAGCATGATAGAGAAATTGGCTAAAGCGCCGCCTGATAAGACGTTGATAAAGCTGACCAGCTGCGAAGACTGAGAGGCATTATAGGCATTCTCAAGCACCTGGCGAAGGGTCTGCGGATCGCTTAGCGGGATCGGAATGTGGGCCAAAATACGAAAGACCAGCAGCATGCCCAAGACCGCCAAAATGCGCGAACGCATATCAGCATTTCTCAGCGACAAACCAATGGTCTTCCAGTTCACTTTTTCTAGTTTTCCCTCTTGTTCCTAAAGATATATTAAAGCCGATAACGGCGTATATGTCTAAAGATTATTCGCTTTTGGCGGGTTTTTTGGGTGTGCGCATCGGGCGCGGCGTAATATCGAACGTGCCACCGGCCTTCTTGACGGCCTCAATGGCAGCCTTGCTGCCGGACTGCAGCTTAACAGAGTGCTTTTTGGAAACGTCGCCGCGAAGAATAAGCTTTACGGCATCATAGGGATTGCTGGTCAGACCGGCCTCAAACACGGAAAAGTTATCAACCGTGCCTTTGACTGCCTCCAGCTGACCTGTGTAGACATTGACTGCCTGACGCCGTTTGCTTTTGAAGCCGCGCATCTTTGGCAGGCGCTGCATCAGCGGGTTCTGGCCGCCTTCAAAGCCTGGCCGGCGGCCGTTGCCGGCGCGCGAGCCTTGGCCCTTAGTGCCACGACCAGCAGTTTTGCCTTGGCCGTGCGAAATGCCGCGGCCTACGCGGTTCTTGGGGCGGTTGGAGCTGACTTTAAGTTCGTTGATCTTCATTATTTGGCATCCTTTTTAACGGCCTTTTTGGGCTTGGCTTCGTAGGTAACCCATTCGCGCCGTGGGACCATTGCCTGAAGCGCCTGGACGGTCGCGTAGGCGGTATTGATCTTATTGGTTGAGCCCAAGGACTTGCTTAACACATTGCTGACGCCGGCTACTTCCAGCACGGTACGGACCACGCCGCCGGCGATCAAACCGGTACCCTGGCTGGCCGGCTTGACTAAGATATGAGCGCCACCGACACGAGCCTCGGCTTCATGCGGCAAGGTGCCTTTGTACAGGTTTACGCTGACAAGGTTCTTCTTAGCTACTTCAGTAGCCTTGGTGACGGCAGCTGATACGTCAGCGCCTTTGCCAACGCCTATGCCGACCTTGTTCTTGCGATCGCCAACCACTACCAGTGCCTGGAAGCGGAAGCGGCGGCCACCCTTGACTACGCGGGCCACGCGGTTGACGTTGATGACGCGCTCGTCGTATTGCTTTTCTTCTGGCGTGAAATCGCCGGTGCGCGGGCGACGGTTGCGCTGATCATGGGGTCGGGTGTTAGCTTGAGCGTTCATTAGAATTCCAATCCTCCCGCACGGGCCGCTTCGGCCAATGCTTTAACGCGGCCATGGTATTTACGGCCGCCACGGTCAAAAACGACCGCTTTGATCTTCTTGGCACGAGCTTTCTTAGCGATATCGGCGCCGACCCATTCGGCTTTGGCGCTTAAATTACCGGTTGCGGCCTTTTGGCCGACAGAGGTTGAGCTGACCAAAGTCTTGCGGCTTTCATCGTCTATGATCTGGGCGCTGACATGCAGGTTGCTGACATGAACGTTCAGGCGCGGACGATCGGACGAGCCACTAATACGTGCGCGGATACGCTCTTTGCGCTGAAGACGGTTGTGTAGTTTGTGCTTTAGATTATTCATGATTATTTTTCCTTACCACTCTTACCAGACTTGCGCAGGATGCGTTCGCCGACGTATTTAATGCCTTTGCCCTTGTAAGGCTCGGGTTTCTTGAGCTTGCGGATATCGGCTGCTACCTGACCCACCAGCTGCTTGTCGATACCCTGGACCGTAATGACGTTCTGTTCGACGGTAGCGGTTACGCCGGTTGGCAGCGCAAAGTTCACCTCGTGCGAAAAGCCAAGGTGCATCTTAAGGCCGTTTCCGGCCAGCGCTACGCGGTAGCCAACGCCGTTGATTTCGAGCTGTTTGCTGAAACCGGTTGAGACGCCGTTGACCATGTTGTTGATCAATGAACGCATCAAACCATGGCGGGCCCTGGTCATCGGTTCGTCGTTAGCTCTCGTAACAGTAACGACGCCGTCTTCGTTCTTGACGGTGATACCGGGCAGCTGCGGCTGCGTCAGCGTTCCCTTGGAACCTGCCACAGTAATCAGCTCAGGGTCGACAGTGATTGTCACTCCGCTCGGGATCTGGATAGGTTGTTTTCCTATTCGACTCATCTGATTATTCCTTTAATAAACCTTACAAATTAATTCACCGCCTAAGCGCTTAGCCTTGGCTTCATCGCCGACCATCAGACCTTTGCTGGTGCTGATTATGACGATGCCACGACCGCGCTTGACTACCGGAATCTCGGCTGCTGAGCTGTATAAGCGCCGTCCAGGCGTGCTCAAGCGGGAGATTTCGGTGATGCGGGCGTTGCTGCCCTCTGAATTGATGGTCAGGCGCAGAGACTTGAAGCCTTGGCGGTCGCCTTCGACGGCGACGCCATCAATAAAGTTGCTGTCTTTAAGGATCTTGGCAACGGCTTCCTTAAGATTGGAGTGCGGCAGGTTGACCTCGCTTTTGCGCACGGCGATTGCATTGCGGATACGGGTCAGCATGTCGGCGATTGGATCGGTTGATGTCTTGCTCATAGTATTACCAGCTCGCTTTCGTTACGCCTGGGATCTCACCCTTGACGGCGTGTTCCCTGAAACTGATGCGGCTCAGGCCGAATTGGCGCATATAGCCGCGCGGCCGGCCGGTTTCGGCGCAGCGGTTCTTTAGGCGCGTCGGGCTTGAATTGCGCGGCAATTTGGCCAGACCTTCATAATCGCCAAGTTCTTTGAGTTCGGCGCGTTTGGCGGCGTACTTGGCGTTCATCTTTGCGCGCTTGGCGTCGCGGTTGACGATGGATTTCTTAGCCATTATTTGCTCTCCTTTTCAAATGGCATGCCGAATTTGCTCAGCAGTGCCTTAGCGTGGGCCGTTTCCTTAGCTTTGATTGTCAAAACGATCTGCAGGCCGTGGGCGGTAGTGGTCTCGTCAAAGGTCAGCTCCGGAAAGACCGATTGCTCGGTCAGTCCCAGGGAATAATTGCCCTGACGGTCAAAGGCGCCCAGTTTGACGCCGTGGAAGTCCCTAAGGCGGGGCAATACGATGTTGACCAAACGGTCCAGGAACTCGTACATGCGTTCGCCACGGAGCGTTACTTTCAGGCCGATCTTGTTGCCTTCGCGCAGCTTGAAGCTGGCGATGGACTGCTTGGCCACGGTCTCGACCGGCTGCTGGCCGGTGATCTTCTTAAGCGTGTTGGCAGCTACTTCCAGCAGCTTCTTGTCGTCCTTGGCGCGTCCCAGGCCCACATTAACGGTTATTTTTTCCAATTTAGGGACGTCGTTGACGTTCTTAAGCTCCAGCTCTTTCATCAATTCCTTGGTGTATTCAGTCACGAAAAGAGTCTTCAAACGGGCTTGTGTCCTTGTTGGTTCTGCAGTTTTGGTAGCCATTATTTGATCTCCTTTCCTGATTTCTTATATACACGTGTCCTGTTGCCCTTGGCATCGGTCTTGATGCCGACTCTGCCGGCTTTCTTAGCAACGGTGTCGTAAATTGCGACTTTGCTCACTGCAATCGGCTTGGTCAGCTCGACGATATCGCCTTGTGGATGCTGGCGGTTCGGCTTGACGTGGCGCTTGACTACGTTGATGCCTTCTACAGTCACTGCGTTCAAAGTAGGATGAACGGCTGTGATCTTGCCGGTCTTGCCTTTATGCTTGCCGGTCCTGATCTGGACGGTGTCGCCTTTCTTCAGGCGGATCTTATAGACGGTCTTCATTACAGTACCTCCGGCGCAAGGCTAATTATCTTGGCATAGCCTTGGTCGCGCAGTTCGCGCGGCACAGGACCGAAAATACGGGTGCCTTTAGGCTGCTTGTCGTCGCCGATGATGACGGCGGCATTGTCGTCAAACTTGATGGACGAACCGTCCGGGCGGCGGATGGTGTTGCGAGTGCGCACGACCACAGCCTTGACGACAGATTTCTTCTTGACCTGGCCGCTAGGATTGGCCTGCTTGACGGTTGCGACGATTATATCGCCGACATGCGCGTAGCGGCGGCGCGTGCCACCTAAGACCCTGATGCACAGGATCTCTTTGGCGCCGCTGTTATCGGCCACCAGCAGACGTGATTCTTGCTGGATCATTACTTGCTCTCCTTTTTGGCCTTCGAAGCGGAGCTTCGTGGGGACCCCTTTGGTTCGGCTTTTGCAGCTTTTGCTGGAGTGGTTTCAACTTCAGCTTCTTCTTTAGCTTTCTTGCCCTTGCGGGCCTCGGCTTCAGGCTCTTTGTGCTCAACGCGAGCGGTTTCTACGATTTGCTTAAGCGTAAAACGCTTGCGGCGGCTCAATGGCCGGGTTTCAACGATCACGACTTTGTCGCCCTCTTTCGCCTCATTATTGGCGTCATGAGCCATGAACTTGGTCGTAACCGAGTACTGCTTCTTATAAACCGGGTGGGTCTTGCGGGTGTAAACGGCGATAACGATTGTCTTATCGGCTTTGTCGCTGGTTACGACGCCTGTAATTGTACGGGCCATTATTTTGCCTCCTTTGCGAGCTGTTCACCTAAAACGGTTAAGACGCGGGCCAGATCCTTGCGCTTCTCGCGCAAGATACGGACATTGTGGACTTCGCCCATGCTTAGGCCCCGCTTAAGTTCGGCGATTTCTTCACGCATATTGGTTGCCTTAGAGGTCAGCTCGGTAGTTGATTGCTTGCGGATGTCAGTGATTTTCATAATTACTTCTCCCCCTTGACGACAAACTTGGTCCTTACCGGCAGCTTGTGGCCAGCCAGACGCATAGCTTCGCGGGCGGTTTCTTCCGGTACGCCGTCCATCTCAAACAAAATGGTGCCCATGTGGACCTTGGCGGCAAAATATTCAGGCGAACCTTTGCCAGAACCCATCTTTACGTCCTGGGGCTTCTTGGTGACAGGAGTGTGAGGGAAAACGCGGATCCAGATTTGGCCGCCGCGCTTGATGTAGCGGGTCATGGCTTGACGGGCTGCCTCGATTTGGCGGGAAGAAATACGGGCGTTGTCCAGCGACTTCAAGGCAAAGGAGCCGTGAGCGATGTAGTTGCCACGAGTGGCGGCGCCCCGGATCTTGCCTTTGCGTACCTTGCGGTACTTGGTGCGGTTAGGGATCAGCATCTTAGCTTACCTCGCCTTTGTAAATCCAAACCTTAATTCCAATGATGCCAGCTTGGGTCTTGGCGTCTACCTGAGCGTAATCGATGTCAGCCCGTAGCGTGTGTAGCGGCACTGAGCCTTCAACGCTCTTTTCGCGGCGGGACATTTCAGCGCCGTTCAAGCGTCCGGCGACTTCGATGCGGATGCCTTTGGCACCGGCACGCATGGTAGCTGCGCTTGAGGATTTGATTGCGCGGCGGAAGGCGATGCGGCGTTCCAGCTGGTGGGCGATATTCTCGGCTACCAGCTTGGCATACAGCTCGGCTTTTTTGATTTCTTCGATGTTGACGCGGACCGGAACTTTGTAGATGCGCTCGATCGCGCTCTTAAGTTCCTGGGCACCAGCGCCACCGCGGCCGATAACTACGCCGGCCTTGGCGGTTACGATAGTTACGGTCACCAGGTTAGGCGAACGCTCAATGTCGATCTTATTGACTGCGGCCCGGGAGCCCAGCTTTTTCTGGATCATACGGCGCACGGCCAAGTCCTGCTTGAGGTAATCGGCGTATTCGCGCTTGCCGGCGAACCACTTGCTGCGCCAGTCTTTGTTGACCTGCAGGCGCATTGAAATCGGATTAACTTTCTGTCCCATTATTTCTTCTCCTCTTT
>CAMLHD010000031.1 GCA_946479835.1 uncultured Candidatus Saccharibacteria bacterium
ATTTTCTTAACTGTGTCTTGCTTGACCTTGGCGAAAGATATAGTAAGTACGCCGTCTTTCAGCATGGCCTCGATCTCTTCTTCCTTGACTGGTACTGGCAAGGCGATCGAGCGGCTGAACTCGCCCCAGTAGCATTCCTGGACGAAGTAATTCTCAACGTCATCTTCATTGCCAGCATTCAAAGTGCCGCGTACGCTCAGGGTGTTGTCGGAAATGCTGACGTCCAGATCATTCTTATTGACTCCGGCGGTGCGGGCCTTGACCACTAGCTTGTCCTTGGTTTCATAGACGTCTACGGCTAATTGGCCGGGGACAGGTTCTTCGTCTTCCCAGTCGTTAGCGCTGGGACCTGGCATTGGCTGCTGATCGTCGGGCATCGGCTGGTCATGGTCAGCCGCAGGCGGCATATCATCGTCGCCAAGGAAAGCAGCGGTCAACTCGTCTTCCATCAATAGGTCGTCGTCGTTGTTCCTTCTTGCCATAAAGTTTTACTTTCCTCCACTTTATCCACTAATATTATCCTAAGAATTTGATTTTTTATCTTGCTACTAGTATAGCTAGATAAACTATAGGGTCAAAGGTTTGCATACTTATTTACAACATAATATACACAACAATTACTCAGCGGGTGGGTGTAAGGAGGTTATGTGCGCCTGATTGAACAATTTTTTAAGATCCTCGCTCCGTACGACTGCCTGGGCTGCGGCACCGAAGGCAGCCTCCTCTGCTCTTGGTGCATGGAGGCTGCCCTGCCGGCTACGGACGGCCGTTGTTATCGTTGTAATCGACTAAGTGCGAACTACAAAGTCTGCACGACCTGCCGGCGTCATTCTTCGCTCAATCACCTCTGGGTACGAACCCAATACTCAGATATCGCGAAGGAGCTCATACACAGGATGAAATTTAAGTATTCAGGCGAAGCGGCCGACATGATTGCGGCCGAGATGCTGAACACATTGCCGGCGCTTGGCCCGGATGTCCTGATAATCAATGTCCCATCTATTAGCCGCCATATCCGACAGCGCGGTTTCGACCACACCCTAAGGATTTCGCGCCTATTATCACAGAAGACCGGCTGGCTGCGGCTCCCTGCCCTGGTCCGCCATGGCCACTCCACTCAAGTGGGCGCTTCAAGGAAGCAACGTCTGACGCAGACGAGCGGTGTTTTCAGTGTGCGCATACCGGGAACAATCAAGGGCGCGAATATCTTACTGGTAGACGACGTCTTGACTACCGGCGCGACTATGGAAGCCGCCGCCAAAGCCCTGAAACAAGCCGGCGCCAAAACGGTGGACGCCGTTGTCTTCGCTCGCGCCATATAAAAAACACCCTTACTAGGGTGCTTCTGGCGGAGAGAGTGGGATTCGAACCCACGGTACCGTTGCCGGCACGACGGTTTTCAAGACCGTTTCCTTCAACCACTCGGACATCTCTCCAGTTGTTCGTTGCGGCTGGCCTGATCTGGCGGAGAGAGAGGGATTTGAACCCTCGCGGGAGCTTGCGCCCCCCTAACGATTTAGCAAACCGTCCCCTTCAGCCACTTGGGTACCTCTCCGCAACAGATACGGATTATACCAGCGTTAACCTGTTCTGTCATCTTTAAAAGATGCTACAATACGCTTATGGAAGAAGGGCAAAAACCCGATAAGCCCGGATTTGTCTTCAAGCCGGGCGACGAATCCTCAGAACTGCCCGCTGTGCACGAAACCGGCGCAGCTGCTGTGCCGGAGGCTTCTCCGGCAGCGGCGCCTGAGCCGGTCGAATCAGCTCCGGCTGCCCCTAGAGTAGAAGGCGCTCATGTTGAGTGGACCGCATCGGAGTACGTAGCTAACCCAAAGAATTCCGGATGGTTCATGCTGTTGGGCCTGGCCTCGGCACTGTTAGCGGTAATCGTTTATTTTGTTACTAAAGACGTTGTTTCCACCGTAATCACCGCTGTTTTGGGGCTCTTGGTGGGCATTTTCGCCGCCCGTCAGCCCCGTACGCTCAATTACGCCATCGACAGCCAGGGCCTGCATGTCGGTCAAAGGTTTTATCCCTACAACGCGTTCAAGTCCTTTTCGGTGGCCGACGAACATGCCATGGCCTATATCTCGTTGCAGCCGCTGAAGCGCTTTATGCCGCCGCTGTCCATCCATTACGATCCGGCCGACGAGGAAAAGATCGCTCAGACCCTGGCTCAGTACTTGCCTTTCGAAGACCACAAGCCGGATATGGTAGATAATCTTAGCCGGCGTATCAGATTCTAAGTATGGAGGCCGGCCCAAGCGTTGCTCAGATTGAAGAGATGCACGCCGATAAGGCGGCCGCGCCAGCGCCCAAGAAGCGCTTGCCTACCCCCGATGATATGTTCGGCAAGTTCCTGGTGCTAGAAGGCTTTACGCACTGGTTTTTCCGTCTCGGTTTCGCCAGCATATTCTTAGTCAACGCCGTTTACGCGGCCATTGATCCGGCCAGTTTTACATCTATGCTTGCCAAGAACCCGGTAGCCAACTTGATCGGTTTTCATGATCTTATGCTGAAAGTCGCCATGGTCAACGACCTGCTTTTGGGAGTTTTTATCATTGGCGGCTGGCGCAAGCGGATGGTCTACGCCTGGGCCGGCGCGTGGCTGCTGCTGGTTGCCGGCCTCAAGCTGATGAACCTGTTCGTCTAGGTTACTTTTTCTTGAGAATGGAATCGAACTCCAAACCGGTCAGCTTTTCCATCGAATGAACCAGATAATACAGGACGGCCGTCAGGCCGATTACCATCGGCAGAGTTATGGCTGGCAAGCTGATAAGACGAAGACGGGCATATTCCTGGTTGAATCCAGGGCTGCCGCCGGGACTGGCGATTACCCAGAGGGTGGCAAAGTAACTGGCTATCGCCAGGATCATAAACAAGATACCGGTTAGGTAGTTGGCCCTGGCAATCCGCCGCTCCAACTGGCCTGCCGCGTGCTTCTCAAGCGCACGCGCCCTGACTTCTTCCATGTCGAGCAGATAAGGCAGCAGAGCGCCCAAAAGCGGCCGTTTGAACAAGGCAGAGATTAAAAAGGCTGCTCCGGCAGCCGCATATGGAACTGTCCGCCGGACGGCCAGCCAGTTTTCGCTCAGGCCCAATAAGGCAATCGCCCCGGTAATCAGGATGCCGCCGATCGAGATCATAGACAGCACATTAGGCCTTCTGTTACTTCTTAGGCTATAGAGTTCCAGCCCAATCGGGAATGCCAGGGCTAGTAACAGGCTCTTGATAGGTCCGAGCTGCGCTTCCCCGCTGAACTGCGTCAGTATGACGATGGGGATGATGAAATTGATAGCAATCTGCAACAAAACGGATGGCTGTGAATGTTTTGACGCTGATTTTATCGTCTCTCCCATGATGCCAACATCGTACACCTAAGTTAAAATTCTGCACAATGCACCAAGTTGAACAAATAAAAAACCCGTTCATTGCGAACGGATTCTTTATTTGGTACACCCGGCAGGATTCGAACCTACGACCTCCTGTACCGCAAACAGACGCTCTATCCAGCTGAGCTACGGGTGCATAACAGCAGATAATTGTAACATCTATCTCTGTTAAATGCTAGACCTGACCATGGCGGAGAGGGAGGGATTCGAACCCTCGGTACCTTGCGGCACAACGGTTTTCGAGACCGTCCAGTTCAACCACTCCTGCACCTCTCCGTAAAAATCAATTATAACAGAGGTAAAGCTACAGTTGAATTTTGCGCGGAGTCTTAGGCCGTTGAGCCGCCGCTGGTCTTTTAGACGGTTCATCTTTAGGCGAGTCATCAGTTGGAGGTGTCGGCTCCGATGGTTTATCGCTATTCTTGCCTGGGCGCTTGTAGAGTGCGGCCAATAGAAGCCCGGCTATGCCGATTGCCAAGAAGCCCACAGCATACCATAGCAACAGGCCGCTTATATCCTGATTAACTGCCTTAACTATGCCGGCGGCCAAGGCCCGGCCGGCGCCGGTTTCGCCGCTCAGATCTTCTGCCCTGCCGCTAAGCCAAGAGGCGCTGCGGTTGAATGCCAGGAACGTAAGGCCTAGGATTATGCCTGAAGTCAGGAAGACTATACCCAAACGGCGCACGCCTAAGCGCTTGGTCGGACTCAGGAAGAACACTGCCGTTGCCAGCAGTAGCGCCAGTACGCCGAACACGTAAGGCCCGTAAGTAGCCAGTTTATAGGCTGCCGGGAGTCGTCCCAGCTGCGAATCGTTCAACGAAGCCTGCTGGCCGTTATCGTTAACCTTAAGGTCTTCGCCGCTCAAGGTATTTTCAACCAGGAAATCTTCGCTTAACACCTTTTCGCTTGTGGCCGCACCGGCTTGCGCGGGGCTGACGCCAGGAGGCAGGCAAGGTGCGGTAAGCGGGTCGAACCCATCGTTCAATCCTTCCAGCTGATCGGGCGTACAGGCCGGCAGGCCGGCAGCGCGCTCGGTAGCGTAATTCGCCAGACCGTCAGCCATGCGCTGCTTGGCTTGGCTCAGGTCAATCACGAATTCGGGATTAGCGGTGTCGCCATCGAGCCAGCCGTACATGCCGTCCAGGAACTTCTCCATGTTTTCCTGCAAGAAAGCGGGACTGAAGGAGTCTCTGGCTATGGCCTGAACCTTCGGATCGCTGACAGCAAAGGTTTCTTCGCCCTCCTCATACGCGTCTTTGCTGGTTGATTCCAAGACAATATCGACAACTTTGTCGTAGAAGCCTCCCTCGCTGAGCCAGGTTTTTACGGTCTCGCGGTTTCCGATGGTGGCTACGCCGACATGCGCCCAGGCCGTGGCCAGAAGCGCGAAGCCCAAACCTATGACGGCCAGACTCAAAAGCAGCCTTTTGATAAAACTCATAAGCGTAATTGTATACGGTTTGGCCAGCTGAGCCAAAGCGCTTAATGCGGTATACTTTTATATGATTATGGAGCCGAGCGTTTTTACCAAAATCATCAGGGGCGAGCTGCCCAGCCACAAAGTCTACGAGGACGAGTTGACCCTGGCTTTTTTGACCATCAGCCCCTTAACTGAAGGCCATGTGCTAGTCGTGCCCAAAAACCAAGTCGACGACTTCGAAAAACTGCCCGACGAAGATTACCGGGCCCTGTTCTCTACCGTCAAAAAAGTCGCTGAACGGGTCAAAGAAATTTATGGCACCAAGAAGGCCATTGTGTCTATAATGGGATACGAAGTACCGCATGCTCATGTGCATGTCATGCCGTTCGGCAGCGAAAGCCAGTTTTACGATGCGGTAGAAAACAGACATAAAGCCACTGTGCCGTCCGCGGCTGATCTAAGCAAAGTGGCAGAAAGGCTGAAATTTTAAATGGGAAATACGTTAATCGCCTTTTTGGTAGCTATCAGCGCCGCTACCTGGATCTATTCCAAGATGATGCGCAATACCGGCGGCCTGACCAAGAGCGCGCTGACAGTGGCAGCCATCAGCGGCGTGCTGGTGTTCGTGCTGGTTCTTATATTAATTGGTCTTATACCTAACTAGCCAGATAATACTCATTTTTGTTGGCATCAAACGGCCAAACTAGTATTATAATCCTAATATGGACGAGCAGAGTTTGGGCAAGCGTCTTCAGGACGCTCGCGGGCGGGCCGGACTGACACAGCAGGAGCTATGCCAGCGTGCCGGCATATCTTACTCGACTCTGGCCAAGATAGAGCGCGGCGCTATCAAGGCGCCGTCGGTCTTTACCATCCAGCGGCTCAGCGAAGTGCTTGAGACCAGTCTGGACAGCCTGCTGGGCATTACCGCCTCATCCCTGCCCCAAGCCGCCAAAAAACGCAGTCAAAGCGGCGTTACCTTCGTTTATTTCGATATCAACGGCTGCCTGGTGCGCTTTTTTCACCGGGCGTTCTCTGAGCTGGCCGAAGAATCAGGCGCCTCGGCCGACCGTATAGAAACTACCTTCTGGCACTACAACGACGCAGTCTGCCGCGGCGAGATGAGCATGGACGAGTTCAACCGCACCATGGCCGAGCAGTTCAAGGTAATGGTTGACTGGAAGAAGTACTATATCCGCGCCGTCGATCCGATCCAGGAAATGCACGATCTGGTCCGCTGGGCCGCCGAAAACTACAAGGTCGGCCTGCTATCTAACATCATGCCCGGTTTTATAGACGAGATGCTGCTCACCGGCCTGTTGCCAAAGCTGCCTTACGACGCGGTGATCGATTCCTCGCAGGTAGGCGCTATCAAGCCGGAGCGGCAAATCTACGAAGCAGCTCAAGATGTGGCCGGCGTGCCGCCGGACGAGATCCTGCTAGTAGACGATTCACGCACCAATGTAATGGCCGCCGAGCACATGGGCTGGAAGGTGTTATGGTTTGATGATTTCAGGCCCGAAGAATCGGTTGCCCGCGTTCGCGCCAGCTTGGAACCAGCCGAAGAAAGCCCGCAGCCCGAACCGCAAAACCCTGGCGTAAGTTTTTCATTACCACAGTAGAAAATAAGCTTTTCTGCTCTGGTTAGGGGCCGAAAGGATTAAGAAATTTGTGCTGGATGCACAACTCTTTAATCCTCTCGGCCGGGGCGAAGCTCTCTGCGGTAGCGGAATTGCCGGTAGGCAACGCCCTTGGAAGTCTGCGTATCCCATTCAGGAAGCCAGTCCCAGATCAGGACCTTTGGGACCTTGCCTCCGCCGCTTGCTGATGGCAGCATCAATGACCTTGGCCACATGGCGGGGATGCGTCTGCGGCGCGAAATGACCAGCATGAGGATGGATCTGAATGACGCTCCGGTGCCCAATGAGCGGACTGGTAACGCGGCGCGTGGCTTCCGGGTCCACTACAGTGTCGCGGGGACCGACGAGCTCCAAGACAAAACCACCGGCAGCCAAGACCTTTTGGTAATACTCCAGGTTATGGCCTTCTTCCATATCGGCAAGCCTGGACAGCTCCTTGAGATGGCGCGGCATGTTGAGCCGGCTGAGCAATGAGCCCGGGTGCCTGATGATGTTGCTGAGCACTCCTGCACTGGCATGAATTGACCCCTGGGAGTAGCCTCTTAGGTGCAAATACTCCCACGCATTGGCTGTGTGCAGCCGGCCGTTGCC
>CAMLHD010000032.1 GCA_946479835.1 uncultured Candidatus Saccharibacteria bacterium
TGCGGCCTGCAGGCCCGCCTTCATGGCCATCACGGCAGCCATTGCCGCCACTACCGTCTTGCCGGAGCCGACATCACCCTCGATAAGCCGGTTCATCGGCACCGGTTTTTCCATATCCTGCAGTACCTGCCATGCGGCCGCACGCTGGGCATCGGTCAGCTTGAATGGCAATGCTGCCACAAAATTTCTGGCCAGTTTCTCATCAAATTTGATCTTGGGCGCAGCTTCGGCCGTAATTTCCTGCTTTAAGATCTTGGAAGCCAGCATCAGCTCGAAGATCTCGATATAGCCCAAAGTCCGCCTGGCGCTGTCCAGAGTTTTGGCAGACATCGGAAAATGCAACTCTTTAATGGCTTCGCCGTAGCCCATCAGACCGTGATCTTGTCTCAGCCAGGCCGGCAAAACCTCCGGCAAATCAGCGGCATATTTGATAGCCGAAACCATAGTTTTTCTTATCAATACACTGCTTACGCCTTTGGATTCACGGTAAACGGGGACTATACGCGCCGTATGTACCGGCATGGTACTGACCAGCTCGACGCCTGGATTCTGGAGCGCGAATTTCTGATGGCTCAGCTCCAGCTTTCCGGTAATAAAATACTGCTCGCCGGCTTTGAGTCCACTAGCCCGGTAAGGCTGGTTAAACCAGATGATGCGTACCGAGCCGGTAGTATCTGACGCTACAGCCTCGGTTATATGCAGGCCGCGGCGGGCATAGCGGCCTTTAGCCTGCTTGATCTCGGCCTTGATAGTTACAAGCCCGGGCTTGATCTTGACTATCGGCGTAATGACCGAAAAATCGTTATGGGAGCGCGGATAATAATGCAGCAGATCATGCACGGTCTTTACGCCAAGCCCGGCAAATGCCTTGGCCACGGCCGGTCCAACACCCTTAAGCTCGGTAAGCCTCACCTCTGTCATGGACGTATTCTATCAGATATGGCGCACTTGAATTACTTGCTGATTTGTACTAAAACAAAAGGATGGGGTGTATTGAGCCGCAATTGCTCCACCTCTGTTCATTCACAGTCCTACTGCATATTCGAGATGGGCGCCTAGCGCATATCATGTGCGCTGAGCGCTTATCTCGATAGAATCTCCACATATCCCAACCCTACACCGAAAGGTGAACCTTGAACCCTAACCATACCGGAACCGTAATCCACAGCACGAATGAGGCTGTCAACCATACCGGCTACATGAACCTGCTGGCTTTGATTTGCCAAGATCTGATGCTGCCAGGCGACACTCCTGAGAGCCTCGACGTCGGCATCGAAGTCGTTCAGACATTCATCGGCCAAATGAATCCGAGCCATGCCAGCATGCTTATCATGAGGACCGGCCTTGCTTCCGGCGAACCGACCAACCAGGCTCAGACCGCCCAGGCCCATCACGTATCGCGCACCACCGTCTCTCAGGTGCTGAGCAAGACGTACTACCGGCTGCGGGAGAGGATTGAGCAGACCCAGGTCATACGTGACCAGGCCGGCCGCATCGACGATCCCATCAGTGATCTCGGTTTGGACCAGAGCGCGTTCCGTGCGCTGGTGGACAAGGAGGTCTATTCGATCTCCGGGCTGGTGGCGCTTACCCGCGAAGACGTTTCAGAAATGTTCGTCTACACCGGCGTCTGGGCCGTTTCCTTCAGGCAGATCGACCAAGCTCTGGCTGAACGCGGCCTGCGCATCCGGTACGCCCGCGAGGACAGCAATCTCATCGCGAGCCTGCTGCTTAACACCCGCACCCACAACGCTCTGCGTAAGGCAGACGTACTGACCATCGATCAGTTGTGCGGCATGCGTCCCAGCCAGCTTTTGGAGATACCGAACATCGGCCAAGGAGCCATCCGGGAGATCCAGGAGAAACTGGCCAAGCGCGGCAGACATCTCAGGCAGTAGGACTGATACCCGGGAAGATAAAGATATTACGCATCCAGCGTAATTTTCTGATTCTTCCCGGCAGTTCCCGAGATTACAAATTTTGCCGTCTCAGGAGCTGTTATAGCACTGTGATACATTAACCTTATGCTTTATCAGCGGCTCAAGGCCAGTCTGGATAATTATTCCAAAAACAAATCTTGGTTCTGGTACGTGCCATTCTGGCTGTTCGGGCTGTACTTGTTCGTCAAGCTGCTGAGCTTCGAGCTGGGCGGCCCGACGGCCTTTATCATTGCCGTGCCGCAGTCTTTCAACTTCTTCTTGCACGAAATGGCGCATATCTTTGTGTCTTTTCTGCCGGCGATCATGGTAGCCGCCGCAGGCTCGGCTTCGGAGCTGCTGCTTGGCGTCGGCCTGATAGTCGGCGCCTTCCTGACACGCAGCTATTTTGCGGCTTTGTTCTGCGGCTTGTGGTTTATGCTTGCCGCCCACAGCGTAGCTGATTATATGGCCGATGCCCGCGCCCAGGCCTTGCCGCTAGTCAGCTTCGGCGGCAGCGACCCGACGCACGATTGGCACTTTATATTTTCTGAGCTGGGATTGCTCGAACAAGATACTATGATCGCCGCTATAACGCGCAGCCTTGGAACTTTGGTCGGCTTATTCTTCCTGATGTTCAGCGCATGGCTGATCTTCAAGATGACCTTGGCCGGCCAAGCCGATAAGGCCGAGATCCGCAAACAGGAAGTACGGCGCGAAATTTCACGTCTGAACCCGGCCGACCGCCCGAATGATCCGAGCATCGGAGAGGGACTGTACCCCAATGCCACCAAGGGCATATTGAACCAGGAACAGGATAAGTCTAAGAAAAAGTCCGGCTAACCAGCGCTTTTTTGGCAGGCCGGGTCCTTGCAGGCAGATTGATAGTGAACACAGAACCAAGATCCGGCTTGGAGCTGACGGTAATGGTGCCGCCGTGCATATGCACTATTTTTTTGGCCAGATAAAGCCCTAGGCCGGTGCCGCCCACGTCGATCGACATCGGATTATCGATGCGCGAGAATTTCTTGAACAGCTTCGGCAGGTCTTTGCGAGCTATACCGATGCCTCCGTCTTTGATGGCCACCGTGGTGCCTGCCCTGTTCTGATTGAGCGTAATCTCGACCGTTTTGCCGTCGTAGCTGTACTTGCTGGCGTTATCGATGATGTTTTCTATCACCATCCTTAACCTTTCTTTGTCGCCGTTGGTCTTGAAGATGCGCTTGTCGGCACTAAAGTAAAAGCTCTGGTGCCTTAAGCTCAATGTCTCCCTGAAATCCTTCATGACTTCGGCTACCAATGCGGCCACGTCGAATCTTTCTCTCCTTAGCATCATATTGCCGGCGTCTATCTGGGCGATGGCTAGCAGCTCGTTGATGATCTGGATCTGGCGTTCGTTGCAATCATATGCGTCCTGCAGGATCTTTTGCTGGTCTTTGGTCAGCTTGCCATGATAGCCGTCTAGGAGCATGCCGACATACTGTTTTACACCGGTGGCCGGCGTGCGAAGCTGGTGCGAAGCCAGGCCGATGAATTCATCCTTGGCTTCGCTCAGCGCCAGCAGCTTGGCGCGCTGCCTTTTAAGGATTGCTGCTCGCGCCAAAAAGTGCTCCTGATGCTTTAGGTTGTTTTCGCGTTCGGCTACCACCGCCGCCATGGTCATGAACGTTACGGCCGTAATGCCCATGAATACCTGCAGCAATTTAAGGTTGTCGCTGAGGCTGCCTTCCGCCGATACTTCAAACTCGATTATGGTGATCCAAACCGCGACTATAGAAATGATGAGCATGGCGCTGGTGCTACCGCGCTGGCCATAGCGCAGCGACAGCCAAAGCAGGAAAGGAAAAATCAGATAAGTAAAAGCGAATGGTCTGGAACCAGCCATGAAAGACGCTCTAAAAACAAAGGTGCTGGCAACAACCAGCACCAAGGCGATAGATACGGCCGCGGCCAAGCGGCTTATCGGCAGCGGTTGCTTGTACCTGCCCCTCCATACAAGCAGCACCGGAGTTACAAGCAGGGCCCCCATCATATCGCCCACCCACCAGGACGTCCACGTTACAAATAATGTATCCCGAGTTACTATGCCGCCTACCAGCAAGCTTAAAGTACCGATTGTGGCACTGATTAACGTACTGGCAAAAGCCGCTAACAGAACCAGAGTAATCACATCCCTTACGCGTTCCAGGGCCGGATCAAAATCGAATCTTCTGAGCAGTTGAGCGCCAACCACCGCCTCCAGCGTGTTACCCAAAGCTATACCGGCAGCTACGAATAATGGCGCGCCGGTAGTGAAGTTGACGGTAAAGGCCGCTAGCGCAACAGCCGGCCAATAACGATTGCCGTATAAAAAGATCGCTGCCAGCGCGATGCCGGTTGGCGGCCAGACCACGGCGGCGAAGCCGCTGACCGCATCCAACCTCAGCCCCAGACGGGCCGTAAAGTAATAAATTAAAAAAAGTCCGGCAAACCTAAGCACGAATGAAATTTGTTGGGGGCCTAGCCAGTACTCCGTATTGTCGGCAGTTTGAGCAGGTGCAGCCCAAGGGGCGCTCAATGAGGACATGTAAGTGGTGAGACGATTTCTACCACTCATGTCTTAATTATAGAACAGTTCAGAAATTTTTACCTCTTAATCTAAGATGTTTTTGCACTGGAGCTAGTCGTCGCTGCGCGGCGGGCGCGGACGCCTAACTTCCGGCTCGGGTTCCGGTTCGGGTTCTTCGATCGGCGGTTCCTCGTCTTCATCTTCCTCTTCTTCGTGATCGTTTCCCCGGTTGTCATTGCCACGGCCATTGTTGCCGTCGTCGGGCTTCGGAGCTTCGGGCGCCGGCGGTGGCGGAGGCGGCGCCACCGTATTCTCCCGGCCAACTAACTGCCAGTTCATGTCGTACAACAAATAAAAGCTGTTGTAATCGCTCGGATCGTCGTTGCGGTCCACCCGGAGCGAGTAGTGCTGCTGTCCGTTACGGTGTGTGATAGATGCCTTGGTAGCCGCATAGCCCTGATGGTCCATCTGGATCTGTATGAGAACCTCTTCGGGTATCTCGATTCCATCAATTACGCTGAATACACGCCAGCCCCGCGGGTCAAGGCTGGGATCGTCGGTTGGGGAAGTCTGGGCCGTAGTGGCACTGCCACCGATATTCAATAGCACTATGATCAGCGCTAAAATAATCGGTCTTACCATAACGATCCTCCTCCCGTTATGTAACCTACTGTATGCTGCTTAAGTCTTGAAATCCATGAAATATATTACAAAGCAAATGTGTGATTTTTATTGTTCGTGCGATAACGCGTCCAGCGCCGCTTCTATAACCAGGCCTTCTTCATTCCGGCATATCTCATCTATGGTAAATTCCCGAACCTTGTTCCAGGCTTTGTCGAGCTGATGAATGGTCAAGCCTGCGCCGCAAAAGGCCATGCGGCCAATCTCGGCGTCCTGCGTGGCCTCGGTGTAGTACTGCATGGCCATCTCCCAGTGAAGCCTGAATTCAGGGTGAGAAGCGTGGCCCTCGTTGGCCGCTTCTTCCAGTCTTGCGTGGGTCTGCTCGGTAGTTCCGCCTAGTATGCCGGCAGGCATGCCGCTGGTCAAAAGCGTCGATAAAGTCTTATGCCGCAGGCGCGGCGGCATATCAGACACTGTAAAGGCGGCTAGTGCGAGCGCGCCAGACGCGCTGAAAGCCGTGCGCTTCAGCCGATCTTTAAGCGTATCGCCTTCGCCTAACAATAACTGGGCAGTCGCGCCCACATAGGCGTTGCCACGAAAACCGTCAAAATCATACAGAATATCCATAAGCACCCTAGGCGCATCATGCAGCATGGCATCGGCCATATCACCGTTGACATCAAGATGATATCGAACGGGCACCTCTGTTGTATTCATGACTAAAATTATGCCGTTGGGAAAGATTTTTGCAAGCTTAAGGAGTTAGCGGGCTTTGCGGACCAGAAAGACAGTGCTTGGGCCAAAGTAAGTCTTGGCCAGCGTTGGCTGCATCAAGCTCTCTAAAGCCAGCATGCCACCGCGTGGAATCACTTTTTTGAGACCTGGGCTGCGCAGGTTTGATACTGATAACACCCTTTCTACCTTGAGTCCGGCATGGGCCAGCTGCTTGCGGACGGTCTTGGGGTTGTGGTTGACGAATGGGATCTCGTCGTCACGACGGTTTTCGGGCGAGCGGATATCAATCGGTTCCATCGGCAGCTTTTTGCCTTTCATGACGTGTTTGACGCGGTTCTTGAAGTTGCCGTAGTTGGCGAATTCAAAGAAAAAGTAGCCGTCAGGACTTAAGATGCGTGAGATTTCGGCGAACTCGGCCGAAGGATCAGGTAAATGGTGCAGCACGCGTACTACAGCTACCAGATCGACGCTGCCGTCGGGAAACTGCAAATCATCGGCCTGCATAAGCTTTCGCTCGACAGTCGGAAAATCATGCAAGTATTCTTCGGCGATGTCGAGCTGTTGCTGCGACGGCTCGGCCAAGGTGACTTTGTCGGCGTACTGGGTCAGGACGGCGCTCAAGCGCCCGTAGCCGCCGCCCACATCAACGGCGTGCTTGAAATGTTTGCCTTTGAGCAAGCGATGGATGGCCAATACTTCGGCGTCATGCTCGTAATCGCGCCCGTCCCAATAATGAAGGTAGTTGTGCTTGGGGTCGTTATATTGATCGGC
>CAMLHD010000033.1 GCA_946479835.1 uncultured Candidatus Saccharibacteria bacterium
TGTCTTCTCTGAACGGCATCGGCATGAAAGCCACCTTTGCGCAGACCGAGATCTTGGGCCGAGCCGTTACCTCCTTCGAGGGTGACAACGATGTCGTTGGCACCAACGAGCTGACCGATTCCAGCGGCAGCAAGCGGAACGTCAAGATCGGCCGGGTAGAAGTTGACATCGCCGCCAGCCGCAACCCTATCGCCAGAAGCGCCGCCGTTACGCCCGAGTTCTTAGGCAAGATCGGCACCGCTATAGCTGGCAAATCCTTGAGCCCGGCGCGCATCTACATCAGTACGGCCATCTTTCTGATCGGTGCATTCATTGCTGGCGCCATACTTTACGCCGGCATCCGATCCAGCATCATCGCCATCGGCCGCAACCCCTTATCCAAAAAAAGCATCCTAAAAGGGCTGCTGCAGGTCATTTTCACCAGCCTGATAGTTTTTATTATCAGTGTTATTGGGGTATATTTACTACTAAGAGTTTAACAAGATCGACGGAGGTGGGAATTAAGTGAATGCCTGGGGGTTGGGACTAGTCATCGGAGCGCTGGTAGCCACTGCCTTGGCCTTTGTTTGGGTTGCGGTCCGTTTGGGTGGCCCATCCAAGAAGGGCAAGGGTGCCAAGGACCAGCTCAACGAAGCCGCCGAAGACGACGTAGAACACATCTTCAACGATGAGTTCCGCGAAGAGCTTAGGAACCGCGGCCGCCTGCACTTTGAGAAAATCATCGGCGAGAACGCCATGTTCCTGCAGCAGGACCTGCGGCTGACTACCAGCCAGATCAACGAGTTCCTCAAGCAAGAGATAACCAAGACGCTGCAGTCCGAATTCGCCAAGTATGAACAATCTATCGACGATGCCAAGCAGCTGGCTATCGATTCCATCCAAAAGACTCAGGCTGCCCTGGAAGAAGAGCGCCAGATCCTGCGCGACAAGCTGGAAAAAGAGGTAGATGCCGAACGCGACCGCCTGATAAAGCGTTTCGAGACCAACATGGGCGAAATCGTCAACCATTACTTGCTGGATGCTGTCGGCCATCAGATTGACCTGAGCAACCAGCTGGAATACATCCTGGGCGAACTTGACGCCAACAAAGACGTAATCGTTGAGGATATCCGTAATGGAGCCTAATCCCAATCCGCCAGCTGAAGCCGCGGCAACTCCGGCACCGGCTCAAGCCCCGGTGGCTGAAACCCCGGCTCCGGTTGCAGAAACGCCGGCACCAGCCGTTGAAGCGCCAGCTCCAGAAGTTACCGCTGCTGCGCAGACAACGGCTTTCGAGATGGTGCTGCCGCTGAGCGTAGCTACCCGCGCCGATCTTGGCCGTTTGGCGCGTGAGCTGGATCTGGTCGAGGATTTCTTCCATCAAGCGGCTATTCGCGGCGGCGAAGCCTCCAAGACTATGCCAAAAGTAAGCGCCAAGCTGGCGGCCATATCAGAGGCCAACCAGATTAACCTATTGCGCGCTAACGACCGCGCATCGCTCAAGGGGTTTTTGGCCCGGCTCAAAGCCAAGGCTCCAGTAGTGCACATGAGCTTCGCGGGCGAAGCCAGCGCTGATTTCATGGCCAGCCTGCTGACCTGGTTCCGTACCAACGCTCATCCGTATGTAGTTTTGCACATCGGCTTGCAGCCCGAATTGGCCGCGGGTTTTACGATGCGCACCTACAGCAAAGCCTTCGATTTTTCGCTCCGCAAAGCTTTTGATAAGAACAAAGATAAGCTAGTCTCGGCGCTAGAAAAGAGCCTAAGCGAAGCCAAGACTGAGGGAGCCACTGCGTGACTACGGCCAAAACCGATCACAGCCTCCACTTCAAGCGCCTGATCGAACAGGGCAAGCCCGTCGGTGAAGTAGTCGGCGTCAATGGCTTCATCGTCATGGTAAAGGGCTTGCATCCGGCCAACGCCCATGCGCTGGTCATGTTCGAAGATGGCAGCAAAGGCTTCGTCAACCACGTTTATGAAGATTCCGTCCTGGTGCTGCATCTTGGCACCGATCGCCTGCGCGTCGGTATGGTTGCGGTTACGCAGTACGACAAATTGGTTACCAAAGTCGGCAAGGGCCTGATCGGACGGGTAATAAACGTCATGGGCGAGCCGCTGGACGGCAAAGGCCCTTTGACGCCAGATACCGTCTGGCCGGTCTTCAACGCCGCGCCGCCGATCTTTGAAAGGGAAGCTCTAAACCTACAATTGGAAACCGGCGTGGTGTCCATCGACGGCCTCTTTCCGATCGTCCGCGGTCAGCGTCTGGCCATCTTGGGCGATAACAAGTCCGGTAAGACCGCCTTGGCCACACAGATCGCCCTGAACCAAAAGAATACCGACATCATCACCGTCTACGTGCTGATCGGCAAGCGCCGCAGCGACGTCGACGAGCTTCTGACCCGTCTTCAAGAAACAGATGCGCTTAAGAACACCATTGTCATCGTTTCCACGCTGTTCGAATCCTTAGTTATGACCTATCTGGCGCCGTACGTGGGCTGCGCCATCGCCGAATACCTTTGGCAGGCCTGCGATCAAGAGACGCTGATCATCTACGATGACCTGACCTCTCACGCCCAGGCCTACCGCGAAGTCGCGCTGCTTTCCAACGTATCGCCCGGACGCGATTCTTACCCAGGTGATATGTTCTATGCCCATTCGTCCTTGCTGGAGCGTGCCGGCAAGCTGAACCGCAACCACAAGACCCTGACATCCTTACCGATAGTGCTGACGCCTAACAACGACATCACGGCTTATCTGCCGACCAATGTTATGTCCATAACCGACGGCCAGTGGATTATGGACATGGTAGTTTTCATGTCCGGCCAGCGTCCGGCTTTATCAACCGGCTTATCCGTTACCCGTGTCGGCGGCGTCGGCCAAAACAAACGGCAGAAGGGCCATACAGTGGCAGCCCTCAAGGCTCTGGGCGTATACCGTCAGGCCGAAGAGTACGCTCACTTCGGTTCCGAGCTGGCACTCAGCGCCCACAAGGACCTGGCGCGCGGCAAAAGCCTGCTTGGCATTTTCGCGCAATCACCCACCGAAACCTTCAACTTTATGGAACAGCAGTTGATGATGGATATCGTACTTAACATGGATGACACTTCGCTTTTGGATATCAAGAAACTGCGCACCAACGTGCGTGAAGCGGCCAAGCAGGTCAAGGACGACAGCGATTTTGACAAAGTTCGCGACCAGCTGCAGGCCCAAAGCCAGTTCGAAGGCCCTAAGGGCGCCGCGGCAAAGACAGCCGCCGCACCGGCCAAAAAGGAAGAAAAGCCGGGCGAACCTAAGCCCG
>CAMLHD010000034.1 GCA_946479835.1 uncultured Candidatus Saccharibacteria bacterium
ATCCTTTCCGTCCCACCGTATTTCGGAGGCGGTACAGGCACCAAGGGAGCAGCCACAATAGCAATCTTCACGCTGAGCTATCTCCTGGTCTTAGAAACCGGCGAGGGCTTCTTGAGAGCACTCGAAAGTATACGACCGAATTCGTCGTAATGGGTTACTGAATAATCGATGAAATCCTGCAGCGAATCGTGTTCCTTGGTGTGTCTGGCGTATGCATGATGATATTTATTCATAGCAGGTCTAAGTATAGGTATTCGTCATACCTGCGGCTGTACGTTTTCTTACTGTTCCGGGACTTGAAAGGTTGACCATAAGGGGTAAAATTATCAGCATGTCGATACATCACCCGGAAGCATCCTTGGACGAGCGGTTCCAAGCCGTTCACGATGAGACTGACGGCGGTCTTTTTGCCAGTGAAGGCCCTTTGTTCAGAAGCGGCAAATTCGGCCGCGACCAGTTGGAAACCTGCGAGGAGTTCGTGGAGTTTTATCCTGAAAAGGTCCGGGCGGTATTGTTGTCTTTAGCGGCTCTGCAAGGCACCGAGTACAACTGGAAGAACGAAGAAGAACCGGGCAAGATCATCCATGAGCACCGGCGCCTCTCCAACGCCAAAGACGAAGAAAGCGTCCGGATATTCTGGGAGCAAGACGAAAAATGGGACGGCAACGGACAAGAAGTCGTGTATTACGGCTCAGCCGATTCCACCGTTCTGTTCATGCGTCTTGGAGTCAAATACGCGAAGCTTCACGGCGAAGAAATACTTTATGAAAAAGTGGTCGGGCGCGATGGCATGGAAAGAACGTTCGGCGAATGCCTGCTTAACGCCAAGGATTGGACGCTGGACAAGATCAATGCCAGCCCATGGGGGCTGATCGAATATAAAAGAACTCACGACCGCAGCCATGAGAACCAGGTCTGGAAAGATTCCAAAGAAGCTTATGTGCATACGGATGGCAGCCTAGCAAATTATGACGGCGGCATTGCGGCCATAGAAGTCCAAGGCTATGCATACGATGCCTTAAAGGGCATAAACGAACTGTTCGGTGAAACCGTCTCTGAAGACACTATCAAGTCTTTCGGCCAACGTATAATCGATAGCTACTGGCTGGAAGAAGAACAGATGTTCGCTCAAGCGATCGACCGCGACGAGCAAGGCAATCCGCGGCATATCCGCGTGCCTTCATCCAACTCCGGTTTGCTATTGGATTCTGAATTGCTGCTTTATAGGTTCAATGTGCATAGGCCGGAAGTAAGACGCATGGTCCAGGCTACAGTAGACATGCTGATGGGACCGGACTTTCTTACCGAGGCCGGTATCCGCTGCCGCAGCCTAAAATTCGACCACCTCATGGACTTTGCGGATTATCACGGCAGCTATGCGGTGTGGTTCAAGGAAACCAGCGATATTATGCGCGGCCTATTGCGGCATGGCTATGATGATGAAGCCAAAAAACTGGCGCAAGCCATAGTTGATACCACCCAAAGCCTGGGAGAATATTTTGAATTCGTCTTTGTTGACGAGAATGGCAAAATTCTTAACCCCAGAGATGAAGAAGGCAACGTTATTACGCTTGATAAACGCTCCGGCGTATTTGCCGACAAGCGGTGCAATATTCCCGAGCCCGGCCAGGCCTGGTCGATCGGCGCCTTCGTCAGCGCCCTGCGCATCTTGCAAGCAAGCCCGCTGAATCAGATAGGTCCGATGTATGATGATTACGGTTACTAAAAAGTGCGCTATTCTTTAGATAATGGAAAAACAAACCCTTACTTTAAAACTAGATTATAGAATCATCAGCCTTGTGCTTTTAGCCGTGGTCATCGGCATGCTGGCGTTGTGGCGGCCCTGGCAAAATGGCACCAGTGAAACACGCAAGATTACCGTCAGCGGCGAAGCCACTGTCAAGGCAACACCGGACCAGTACCTGTTTTATCCAAGCTTTTCGCGCACCACCGCGGATGTGGAAGCGGCCAAGAACGAACTTAATGCATTTGGCAGCAAGCTGCTGGAAGATCTTAAGGCTCTAGGTGTGCCAGAGGAAAAAATCAAGCTCGACAGCAGCTCCTACGACGATTACCGCCTTATGGTTGCCCCGGACAAACCGGAAGGCAGCGGCCAGACCGTATCTTTGCAGGCAACCATCACCGTAGATAACAAGGAGATGGCGCAAAAAGTACAGGATTACCTGGCCGGTACCGACGCCAAAGGCCAACTGACGCCCCAAGCCGGCTTTTCGACCGAAAAACAGAAGCAGCTGGAGTCGGAAGCCCGCCAAAGGGCGATCGATGATGCCAAAGCTAAAGCCCAGCAGACGGCGGCCAACCTGGACACCAAGCTCGGCAAGGTCATAGAGATCAAAGACGGCGCCGGATTCGGCGGCTGCTACGGCGGTGTCTGCCCGCTGATCGGCATGGCTGAAGACGCCGGCTCTTCCCGCAGCAGTACGTCAATCCCGATTACTCCCGGCGAGAACGAACTGAGCTTCAGTGTCGAAGCTGTTTTTGCTTTGCGCTAATTTTATTTAGCTCACACGTCGGGCTGTCCGCCTGGCAGAACGGCGGGCAGCGCGTCTAAAGATTCCCATGGCTGTTTCCTTTCTATTATTACTCTTAAAAGTATGGGCAACTTGAACGAAAGCTGCAGTAAGGCATCTTACATCCATAAGAAATTAAGGTAAGATTAATGCATGGCTAAAGAAATCGCTGGCGGCACCGCACACAAAATGCCGGCAGACATAAAAAAGGCGCTTTCTTCCGCCCCTGCTGCACTAAAAGCATGGGAAAGCCTTACTCCGCTGGCGCGTAATGAATGGATCTGCTGGAACGTTACCGTCAAGCAGCAAAAGACAAGAGACGAACATATCAAGCGGACGATCAAAGAGCTGCAAGAAGGAAAGCGCCGGCCCTGCTGTTGGATGGGCTGCGTCCACCGAACAGACAAAGCTGTCAGCCCGTCAGTCAAATGGGTACTAAGCCGACGATCCTAGTCCAAACCATATTGTTTTCAAAAATTTACCCGAAACAAGGAAGGACTTGTTTTACCTACCGTTGATTAACTAAAAGATTAGTTGTATATATACATGCGGCCGGAGACCGTTAATCTCCGAGGCAGAGAGGCACTAATTATGCTGGTTGCCAACCGGGCAATTTCTACAGCACCTCTGCCATTACAGAACCTTAACAGTCGATGATACTTACTTATTCAGGAACAGTGCGCTTTATGC
>CAMLHD010000035.1 GCA_946479835.1 uncultured Candidatus Saccharibacteria bacterium
TCGGGGCTGGCCGCCAAGAAAGCGCAGGCTATTACCAACAGGGCAATTTCTGGCCAAAACCAGGCGACGACGAGAGTTGTTATTACTGCCAGTGTGGCGTCAACAGTTAAAAATCGAAAAAATCGACGACTGTGCAGACCCATGCTGTCATCTGTGAAGTGGGGGATAGCATCCAACACGAAGTGGCTAAACGGCGATAGCATCAAGGCTAGACCAGGATATTTTTGCAATGAAATCGCAATTAAAGCCCCGCTCAGCCCATGGTTGGTAGCAGTCATGAGTTTGATTTTACTCTAAATTTCAGGCCGCGGTTGCCATGACTTCTTTGGCGATCTTTTCCAGGACCTTGGGATTTTCTTTCAGATACGTTTTGGCGGCTTCGCGGCCCTGGCCGATCTTTTCGCCTTCATAGGCGAACCAGGCACCTGATTTCTCAACGATTTCTTTGTTGGTGGCCAGATCCAACACATCGCCTTCCCGGCTGATGCCTTCGTTGTACATGATGTCGAACTCAGCTTCTCTAAACGGCGGCGCGATCTTGTTCTTGACCACTTTTACTCGCGTACGGTTCCCTATTACGCTGTCGGCCTGCTTTATCTGGGCGATGCGCCGTATGTCCATACGGAGGCTGGCATAGAACTTGAGCGCGTTGCCACCGGTGGTGGTCTCGGGGTTGCCGAACATGACGCCGATCTTCATGCGCAGCTGGTTAATGAATATGACCGTGCTTTTGCTCTTGCTGATGATGGCCGTAAGCTTGCGGAGCGCCTGGGACATAAGCCGGGCTTGCAAACCCATGTGGCTGTCGCCCATGTCGCCTTCGATCTCGGCTTGCGGCACCAACGCGGCTACAGAATCCACTACTATCAGATCGACTGCGTTGGACCGGACCAGAGATTCGACGATCTCCAGCGCCTGCTCGCCGTTGTCCGGCTGGGAGACTAAAAGGTTTTCTAAGTTAACACCTATGCGCTGGGCATATTGCGGATCAAGCGCATGCTCGGCGTCTATAAAGGCTGCTACGCCGCCTTTCTTCTGCACTTCGGCAATGGCATGCAGCGTAAGCGTGGTTTTTCCGGAAGATTCCGGTCCGTAGACTTCGATAATGCGGCCTTTTGGTATACCGCCGCCCAGAGCCAGATCCAAGCTGATGCTGCCGGTAGGGAAAGTCTCGACATTCTGGTGCGTCGATTCGCCCAGGCGCATAATCGTGCCTTTGCCGAATTGCTTTTCGATATGATCGACTGCCAGGCCTAGAGCCTTGGCTTTGCCCTCAACTTGGGAATTACTGGTAGTTTTTTCGTCAGACTGTGCTTTTGCCATCGTTGTTACCCTCTCCTATTGAATTGTAGTTATAGCCCAAGCCGTGCGTAGTGTGCAAGCATGAACAGAATAGGTTACAACGCGCTACTTTTGCAGTCAAGTATTTCACGGATCAAGAGCTCGTGACTTTTGGGCCGTAGGAGTGGGCAAGCGCACGGGCCGGCCTTACAGCCGCCCGTAAAGCGCTTCGAAGAGACAAAAGTCATCAGTCTATCCTGTTTTTTACCATAAGGATTTACGCTATACTTGTTCTAAATCATGCGTATCTCTGATGCATTGGTAAAAGACTTGCTGATTAAGAACGGCAAGGTAACCGAAGAACAGCTTAAGACCGTCCGTGAACAGGCGGCCAACTCCAAGGGCGCCCTGCAAGATGTGGTGGTCAAGGCCAACCTGGTCAATGAGAAGGACCTGACCAAGCTGTATGCGGCTGAAATCGAAGTGCCGTTCGTCGAGCTTGAACCCAAAGACATCAAGCGTGAGGTCCTGCGGTTGATTCCTGAGCGCATCGCCAACCAGTACAAAGTTGTGCTTTATGGTGTCGACGAAACTGGTTCGAAGCTCTTGGCCATGGAGGATCCGGACGACGTGCAGGCTATCAACTTCTTGAAGAAACAGCTGGGCGATGACATCAAAGTCGCTATGGCAACGAAGCAGAATATCGCTTCGTGCCTGGACCAGTACCGCGGCGAGATCGGCACCGAACTGACCAAGGTTATGACCCCGGAAGAATTATCCGAGGATATCGACGAGAATGTTTCCGAAGAAGATGTGGCCGAAGATTCGCCGATTGCCCAGACGGTAAACCTTTTGATCGAATACGCCGTGAAGGCCGGCGCCAGTGATATCCACATCGAGCCTAGGGAAAACTTTGTATCGGTGCGTTATCGCATCGACGGCATCCTGAAAGAAACCAACAAGCTGCCGAAGAAAGTCATGTCGGCTCTGGTATCGCGCATAAAGATCCTGAGCAACCTTAAGATCGACGAACGGCGGGCGCCGCAGGACGGACGCTTCAAGATTTCGGCCGACGGCCAGATCTTCGCTCTGCGCGTTTCAACCCTGCCCATAGTAGACGGCGAAAAAGTCGTTATGCGTATCTTGAACGAATCAAGCAAAGCCCTAACTTTGGAGGAACTCGGCTACTGGGGCCAGGCGCTTGCCACTATCAAAGAAGCTATCGTCCAGCCGCATGGCATGATATTGGTTACCGGCCCGACCGGTTCCGGCAAAAGCACCAGCCTGTTCAGCGTCTTATCCATGATTAACAGCCCGACGGTAAATATTTCGACCGTTGAGGATCCGGTGGAATACCGCGTGCCCGGCACCAACCAGACCCAGGTCAATCCCGTAGCCGGCATGACTTTCGTTAACGGCCTCAGAGCCCTGCTTCGTCAGGACCCGAACGTTATCATGGTCGGTGAGATCCGTGACGGCGAAACCGCCGGCTTAGGCGTACAAGCTGCCCTGACCGGTCACTTAGTGTTCTCTACCCTGCACACCAACAACGCCGCCACATCCCTGCCTAGGCTTTTGGATATGGGCATCGA